>NZ_JBFNXX010000079.1:0-1766 GCF_040811725.1 Sulfitobacter sediminis | reverse complement strand
CATGTCCAGGAAATGCTGTCTCGGCAGGTTACCATTACGGATGGCGGAAAGCGGCGACGCATCAGCGCACTCGAGGCCACCCTCATGCGGCTCGCGGAGCAAGGCTTGAAGGGGAATCCCCGGGCGATCGAAAAAATCCTGTCGCTGGCGAGTGAAATGGCAGCGGAGTTGGAGGCGAAACAGGAAAGCCGTGCCCTCGCACAAACCGACGAAGACATCCTGGCGCGGTTTGAGGCGAGCTTGATTGCCGGGCCGGCGGTTGGTGCCGAACAAGAAAAAATAAGCGGAGGTGAGCCCGATGAATGAGCTCAATCGCGCCGACTTGTTACGAGCAGTACTGCGACGTGACCTCTCCAGCTTCATCCAGCGCGCCTTCGTGACCGTGGATCCCGGCGCGAGATATCGGCATGGCTGGCATGTGGATGCCATCGCGTGGCAGCTTCAACGGATAGCGTCGGGCGACATCCGTCGACTGATCATCACCATGCCTCCCCGTTCGATGAAGTCGATCGCGGCGTCTGTCGCGTTCCCGGCTTACCTCCTCGGCCAAGATCCAAGCCAGCAGATCGTCGCGGTGTCCTACTCGGACATTCTGGCCGAGAAGTTGGCGCTAGATTGTCTGAAGGTCATCGAAGCCCCGTGGTATCGCAGTATCTTCCCGGCGACGCGGCTCGCCCGAGGTCGGACGCGACGAGCGGACTTTGCTACGACGCGCGGAGGCGGTCGGTTCTCGACGAGCATTGGCGGGACCCTGACGGGCCGGGGGGGCAACGTCATCCTGATCGACGATCCGCACAAACCTGAAGATGCGACGTCAGAGGTCAAACGACTGGCCGTGCTGGACTGGTTCAGGTCGACCCTTTTGAGCCGTCAGAATGATCCTGCAACCTCAGCCATCGTGTTGATTCAGCAACGGGTGCACGAGGAAGATCTTGCCGGAATGCTGCTAGAAAGCGGCGGTTGGACCCATCTCGACCTTCCTGCGATCGCCGAGGAACACCAGGTGATCGATCTGGGCCGGCGTGGCGCGATCACGCGTAGTCCCGGTCATTTGCTCCACCCGGAGCGGTTATCCCAAGCTATTCTTGATGAGCGAAGGGCGGAACTCGGGTCGTATCTGTTTGCGGCGCAGTACCAGCAGCGGCCGGCGCCGCTCGGTGGCGGGCTGATCAAGTGGAACTGGTTTTCGACCTATGCCGAGCCGCCGAAACCGGTGTCTGGCGATCGCATTGTCCAAAGTTGGGATACGGCATCGAAGGCGGACGAAGCTAATGATTGGTCTGTCTGCACGACCTGGCGGGTAAGGGAGCGGCAAGCCTGGCTCCTCGATGTGCATCGGGTTCGTCTCGAGTTTCCGGAGTTGAGGCGTCTGATCCCCGAGCTGGCAAAAAATTGGGGAGCGAAACTGATCCTGATCGAGGAAGCCGGATCGGGTATACAGCTGCTCCAGGACTTGCGGCACGAGGGTCGCCATAGCGTCCGCGGCCTCGTTCCGAAGGACGACAAGCCAACCCGTTTGCTTTCGGTCTCGCACCTGATCGAGGGTGGTCAGATATTCGTGCCTTCTGAGGCTGCGTGGCTCGCAGACTTCCAGAGGGAAGCGACATTATTCCCGAACGGCAAGCATGACGATCAGGTAGATAGCCTGACGCTGTTTCTACGATGGTTTGCGGAGCCTGCGGTCGTACCAAGGATAAGGCGCCTCTAATGTCTGAACTGCTTCATACAAAAACTGAATGCCGGATGCCTCTTCGGGCAGCTCTGCC
>NZ_JBFNXX010000078.1:0-1825 GCF_040811725.1 Sulfitobacter sediminis | reverse complement strand
TTACTGAGGTCGTAGGCTAAATCCGTCCGGGGAAAGGGGAAGTGCCGTCACGCTCCGATTTGTGCAACAAAGCCGCGCTACATCAAAAGGACGTACCTCAATTCTTTCGCTGAATCGCCCTGTAGCAGGAGTTTAGTCGAGAAACGCAACGGCAGCATTTGCGCAGTGCTTTTGCCCCCTGACTGCATTCCTCTGTACGGAGCTTTGGTGTTGGCATCGAAAAACTAGTCGCCGGATAGCCGAGAACTTATGCTTCAATGCTGCAAGGCGCGCGTTTTTCTGCAGCCGAGCGACGTCACGCTCGTGAACAGTGGGAAGTTGGTATTTTGCAGACTGGTGCTTGAGAAGGTCAAGGTTTGTCAGGGGCATCATCGTGTGTCTCCTTTGCTGATGCCCCTAACGTGGCGCATCACCGCCAGTTCCGCTTGATGAGAACCTTTCGAAAAACCTGTGTTATCCCTTAGGTTTTCTAAGGGACATACAGGCAGGATATCGTAAGGTTGCAGCCATGGAATACTGCTTTTCAGATTGCACACTTGACGACGCGCGGCGCAGTCTGACACGTGGTGATACCCCTGTCGCCGTCGAGCCACAGGTGTTCGACCTGCTTTTGCTGCTGGTCGAGAACGCTGATCGGGTCGTTACACGGGACGAAATGGTTGATGTGGTTTGGGGTGGGCGGATTGTTTCGGAAAGTGCGATCAGTGCTCGGATTGCGGCGGCGCGCAAAGCAGTAGGCGATGATGGCAAGCGTCAGGCCGTGATCGGCACAGTGGCCCGGCGTGGGCTAAAGATGTCGACTGACGTGTCAAAGAATGGCCGAACGTCAGACGAGCTGCCGTCCGCAACAAGCGAAATCACCCAAAGAATCCGCTACACCAAAAACGCCCGAGGTCATTCAATTGCTTATGCTGTCACAGGAAGCGGTTCACCTATCGTTCGGGTCGGATACAACCTGACGCATCTGGAAGAAGAATGGAAAGCAAAGGTCGACAGGCCTTTCTTTGATCGCGTCGGCGAACGGCATACACTGATACGTTTCGACCCCGCAGGTATAGGTCTATCGGAGCCAGGGCCTATTGACGTGGACTTTGACGCAATGGCCGATGACATTCTTGCTGTGGCGACCGCAGCAGGGTTTGATCAATTCGCAATACTAACGCATTCCGGCGGGGTTCTTCCCGGCGTGCGTGCTGCGGCGCGCGCTCCCGAACGCGTCAAGCGACTTGTTGTCATGGGAGGGTACGTTGATGGTCGGATGCGACGCCACACCGAACCAGAGCCGGATGCAATTCGCGCTATGCTCGCCGAAGGTTGGAGCAGCAAAGAAAGCGCTTTTACTACAGCCTACATGATGTCCTATTTCCCCGAAGGCCCACTGGACGCGGTCATGGACTATGTGCGCATTACAACAGCTTCCTGCCCGCGGGACCAAGCCTTGCGAATACGTGATGCCAGCAACTCCGATTCCATTGCAGGTTTCTTGGCGCAGGTAAGATGTCCAACACTGATTATCCATTCGAGAGACGATGGTGTGCATCCCATATCGGAAGCCCGGAAGCTCGCAATCAACATACCCGATGCCGAGCTTGTAATTTTGGAGACGGCCAATCTAATCCCCCTCCCGGGTCAACCGGAATGGCCTCGCATGATGCAAGCCGTACTCGATTTCTTGGACGATTGAACGGTAGCGTTGTCATTCGCGAAAGCGGTTATTCAATAATGCAACGTCGACGACGGCTAAGTCCGGATGTTGTTGAAAAACTCTGCTTGAGCGAAGCGTGATCGGCTGATTCACTTGCCCTGAGGCAAGGGAGATCTGGCG
>NZ_JBFNXX010000077.1:0-1832 GCF_040811725.1 Sulfitobacter sediminis | reverse complement strand
CCAGATCTCCCTTGCCTCAGGGCAAGTGAATCAGCCGATCACGCTTCGCTCAAGCAGAGTTTTTCAACAACATCAGCCCATTCCGGACTTTTGTCCGCACTTCAAGCGCTGCTAGGCGGCGTCACCATAGCGGCCATTCGTGAACGACACAGCGATCTTGGTTTGGCATGGCGGTGAGCAGCAACCCGCGCCAATGTCGCTAATGAGCGATCAAAGCTCTAGCCAAGACATTAACGTTTGCGAAGTGATTTCCTTGATGAGCCCGACATGACGTCCATTGCGCCTGCCTCCTCGAATGCGGATGCGCACAAGTACGGTGTGCTCTTTGTCTTTGCAGCGGGGGTTCTTTGGTCAACGGTCGGTCTTGGCATTCGCCTAATCGAAGATGCTGTCGTGTGGCAGATTCTACTCTATCGGTCGATCAGCTTGTCAATTTTTTTATACGCGCTCATTCGAGTGCGGTCTGGCGAAAGCCCCTTTGCCCAGATCCGTCGCATCGGTGCACCGGCCATCATCGCGGGGCTTTCACTGGTCGCTGCCTATTCAGGCGGCATCTACGCGATCCAGAATACTTCGGTCGCGAATGCCATGTTGCTCTTTGCGACAGCACCGTTCATGGCCGCTGTGCTCGGATGGATCGTGTTACGAGAACCCGTCCGTCTAGCAACATGGGTGGCGATCGCAGTCGCAATTGGCGGTATTGCGATCATGGTTGCCGACAAGTCCGGAGGCGTTGCGCTAAGGGGCAGCCTCGCCGCACTCGGATCGGCATTCGGGTTTGCTGCCTTCACCGTGGCGCTGCGATGGGGGCGCACAGGTGAGATGCTGCCAGCGGTGTTCCTGTCGGGCCTTTTCGCGATTGCGATCACCTTGGCGATATGCCTTAGCCTTGGATTCTCAATCGTTTTGAGCCCGATTGACGGTGGCATCGCGATAGGCATGGGTGTGTTCTAGGTCGGCGCTGGTCTGATCCTCTACACACTGGGGTCCCGCAGCCTCCCTGCAGCGGAGCTCGCCCTGCTGTCTCTGGCCGAAGTGCTGCTTGGCCCGCTCTGGGTCTGGCTGTTCCTAGGGGAAACCGCGAGCGTGTACACATTGATCGGCGGCACTGTTCTGCTCGCAGCTATCGCGGGGAATGCACTGTCAGGCAAACGACGAAAACCTCCTCCTATCACGGCTCCTTGAAACAGGAGCCAATGGCCCATAGCCACCTTGATGCCTCGCACAGCGAAAGCCCGCTCCAAGCTTTTACCGGACCTGCAAATGAACAGGTAGGCTCATTAAATCCGGACGATCATCGGGGTTGACTTGCGGAGGCCGAGTGCACCGATCATCTCCGGGGCCGTGACCATTTCAATATCGGGTGCCCCATCGAGCAGAGCAGCCAGTCCTTCTTCCATCTCCAATCGCGCTAGCATTTCACCAAGACACCGATGCGCGCCTGCGCCGAATACCAGATGAGGAAGAGGACGATCCTCACGGTGAAGATCGAAAGTCTCAGGATCGCTAATCTTTGTCTCGTCGCGCATTGCAGACAGGGCCGAGAGCCCAACTAGCTGGCCCCCCGGTATGCTTATTCCGCCAATCTCAATGGGTTCCAAGCAGTAGCGGGGCATGCCGCCAACAGGTGGCTCAAGGCGAAGGGATTCCTCTATTGCAGCTGGAATGAGCGAGCGATCCGCCTGAACTTCATTCCAAAGCGAACGGTCTGCCAGCAGCCTTGCGACAATCATATTGAACCCCGACCGCGTCGTATCACTGCCGCCGAGTATGAGGCCCATGATCTGATAGATCAGTTCCTCAGTTTCCAAACTACGATCACTTTCGTCCGC
>NZ_JBFNXX010000076.1:0-2020 GCF_040811725.1 Sulfitobacter sediminis | reverse complement strand
ACGGCCTGAGCAACAGGCCCAATCACGCGCAATCGCGATGTGCTCGCGTTCCCCCGGCCGACTTCTTCAACACAATCAGCCCAAAGCGGACGGTATTTTGTGATGCTGAGCGCAAGGATCAATATACGCTCAGTTCTCTACGAAGACTGAGATGCGCCCGGTAGACCAGCTCTCATAAGCCTATCAATCAGAGTGTCTTTGACACTACGGTCAGCGTAATGCTCACCCATCTCAACATACTCAGTTGTGAGTTCGGGAACGGCCTTCAGGGCTTCGGTTATTACCGCTCGTGCGGCTTCTAACTTATCCAATGCAACTAACGACGCCGCCCTGTAGATCCGCGACCTTCGGGTCTGGAATGGGAGTTTGATCCCGAAATCAACTGCTTCTTCGAACCGCCCTAAGACATAAAGCGCGATCAGCCTTTCTTCGACGCACCAGACTGGGAGGAACGGGTCAAGCCGTTCGGCCGCATCGAGATGTTCGAGCGAACGCTTAGCCTCGCCACAACTTGAATAAAAATTGGCTGATTTTGCTCGGATGAACGGGTCGTTTGGGCTGAGTTCGAGCGCCTTTTCTACGTGAGGCCGAGCCAGCTCGAACTTCCCCTGATACTGAAATATCGAAGCCCTAATTCGATGCGCCTCCGGTTCATTCGGGTCCGACTCAAGCGCACGCTCTATTCTCTTGATACCTTCTTCTAGGTCAAAATCGGACAGGTTTGCGCCTGAACAGGTGTACATGGCCTGCGCACGCGCGTAACTCGGATCGGCTTCGATCGCACGGCCGAACCATTTTACGGCTTCCCGGTAATTTTCATCAGTTACCCCTCCCAATCGATGATGTTCGAGACCGCGCAAATGAAGCTCATACGCATTCATCGACTCTGGCTTTTTTCGCCGAGCTGCAGAAATATCGGTTTCTTCGATGCGGCCAAGAAGCGTTGACGCAATACGGCTTACGACGTCTTCAAGCCCATCTAAGAGTTCTTCAAAGCCAGGGTTAAGGCGCTCGCTCCAAACAACAGTACCACCATCGGTTTCGGTCAGAGTCAGCGAGAGGCGTACGCGCGATCCCATCTTGCGAATGGAACCATTCAAAACATACCTCACACCAAGAAGTTCTCCGACGCGCCTCGGATCTTTGTCGCTTTCCAAAAGAGTTCTCGTTGCAGATAGTGCCGTTATAAACAATTTACGAAACCGACCGAGTTCAAACACCAGATCTTCAGTGAAACCGTCGGCCAGAAACTGTTGATCTTCGTCATTAGAGGAAGTGACCAATGGCAAGACCGCCAGAGAGTGCGGCCGTTTCTCTGTTTGTGGCTGCAAACGCGTTGGAGCAACTTGAAATCGGTGGCTTCCGGCCTCTCCAGTTACGCAGTAGACGCGAATAGCTTCTGAAATATTCTTGAAGTTTTGTTTTCCCAAATCCCTGAATGAGTATGGCGTCGTCCGTCGGATCTGATCGAAAACCGATCCACTGACAAATATCTCTCCTGGCTCTGCTGCCTGTTGGATTCTTGCTGCAACATTGACTCCGTCACCGATGAGATCCTCGCCCTCAACCATGACATCGGCCAAGTGCAGCCCGAACCTCAACTTAAGCGGCTCAGCCTGATACTGCTCGTTGGATGCAAGCGTATCACGGATGGAGATTGCGCAGCGCATGGCGTTCATTGGACTGCTAAACTCTGCGAGGATTGCGTCACCCATAGTCTTGAAAAGACGACCGTTTGTCTTTGCTATTTCTGTCTGGGTCATAGATAGGCAGTCTCGCATGCGCGCAGCTGTGCCTTCTTCGTCGATCTCCATCAGCCTGGAAAATCCGGATACATCTGCGACCAGAATTGTTGCTAGTCGACGTTCCAAAGCGATCTCCTAACGTTCTCCGCTGTGCAGCCTAGCTTGAGATGCCTATGCTTTCTAGTGGGATGGCCGCTGTGTCCGGATGCTGTTGAAAAAGTCGACCGGGGATTTCGTTTGAATTGATGGCCGAACGGTTTCTGCCCGGCTCTTCA
>NZ_JBFNXX010000075.1:0-2054 GCF_040811725.1 Sulfitobacter sediminis | reverse complement strand
CAGCACCCGATGGCGCGCCAAAATCGGCTCTGAAATTACCTCTTGCGCACGGGGCGGTTATACATGTTGCACAAATCGGAGCGTGACGGCACTTCCCCTTTCCCCGGACGGATTTAGCCTACGACCTCAGTAACAGGTATGCCAAGAGCGGTGTACTTGTTGAGGGCGGCAACACGGATTTGGATTTCTGCGACCTGGCGGTCAAAGTCCCGAGCCATGAGGCTCTGCCCCAGCAACTTCACACAGTGCATCTTGGTTTCGACACGGCTTCTTCGGTGATATCCGCTCCACCGTCGCCAAATGGCGCGGCCGAGATATCGTGATGCGTTGACGGCCTCGTTGCGGGCTATAGCACCGGCGCTGGTGGGTTTCCAAGGCTTGGCATTCTTGCGCGGAGGGATGACAGCATGGGCATTACGGGCAGCAATCACGTCATGGCATTTGCGCGTGTCATAAGCACCGTCAGCAGTCACTGACCCGATAGTCTGATCGGCTGGGATTTGATAGAGCAACTCGGGCAACATGGGCGCGTCACCGACATTGCTGCTGGTGACTTCGACGGCGCGAACTTCCAGCGTTTCTTCGTCGATCCCGATATGTATCTTGCGCCAAATCCGGCGCTTCGGGCCGCCATGCTTACGGGCGTTCCACTCGCCTTCACCCTCAGCTTTGATGCCCGTGCTGTCGATCAGAAGGTTCAGCGGGCCGGTGCCTCCGCGATAGGGCAGGCTCACGTTCAGGGTTTTCTGGCGGCGGCACAGGGTGCTGAAGTCTGGCACCGACCAATCCAAGCCGATGAGCCGCAACAAGCTTTTTACAAAACCGGTTGTCTGCCGGAGGGGCATCCCGAACAGCACCTTCAGCGTGAGGCACGCCTGGATTGCAGCATCACTGAAGCTCTGTTGTCGTCCACGCCTGCCGCTAGGCGGCGGCACCCAAACCATCTCAGGATCAAACCAGATCGACAGCGATCCGCGTCGCTTCAGGCTGTCATTGTAAGCCGACCAGTTCGTGGTCTTGTACTTTGTAGGGGCCCAACTGCTCATGCCCTCCAGCTATCATGCTGGATTCGCGAGATGAATCCCTAGCGGGATTTGTGCAACAAAGCCGCGTAGAGCGTTCAAATGAGAAAGATGCATACAGGTAGCCTAAAGGTTTCCTTTAGTGCAGCCAAATGAAATCACGCGTGCAAAGCAATCGCACCCACCCATACTGAGCATTGGGGCACAGGATGTCGCCACGAAAACGGAGCTATTGGGAAGACGCAACATGTTCACGCTTTATTGGGAATATCTGGCAGGCTCGATTGTGGTGCAGTCAGTACTTGAAGAAATTGGTGCAGAATATCGACTGCACTACGTGGACATGGGCGCTGACGCACATCGGACTCCAGATTTCCTGCGTCTAAACCCAACCGGCCGGATACCGGCTCTCGGCTACGCGGATCGCAGGACGATTGGAGAGACCGCTGCAATTGTTACGCTGCTAGGCGAGATATTTCCTGAGAGTGGGGTCGCTCCAGCGCCCGGCGATGACAGCCGCGGAGACTTTCTGTTTTGGCTAAATGTCATGACGACCTCAGGCTACATGACTGCGGCACGCCTCGGGCACCCCGAGCGCTATGCGAACAGCAGCAAAGCGATCGAGGAGGTCGGCGCAAAAGCAGCTGTCGACTACGACGCCTTCTTCGATGTCATGGAGGATGCGATTGCGGGCGATCCCTACTTCTTGGCGAGCGGTCTGACCGCACTGGACTTTTACGTCACAATGCTGACCGAGTGGCATGCCGACAAACAGTCTCTCTTTGGCTCACGACCCAAGCTCAGCGCGCTTTGCAAATCTGTGAATGAGAGCCGTTCCTACAAGGCCGCAATGGAGACACATGCACTGCCGCCGACCTGAGGATCCGAGCGGTCAATCGTTGCGGTTTGCTCCAGTAGCTACTTTGCGGGATGGGGTGGATGGCTCCTGCTCCACCGGCGTCGCAATGCGCCATAATGCAGTTGTCACGAACTGCTAGGAGAGGAGCCACCCAATGCAGGTTACAACAATCG
>NZ_JBFNXX010000074.1:0-2095 GCF_040811725.1 Sulfitobacter sediminis | reverse complement strand
TTGTGAGGGTCAGCTCCTCGGGATTGATCTTGTCTGGATTGCACTCGACTACTTTCGCGAGCTCACCACAGTGCAGATGAATGGTCAGCTTGCCCGGGCTAAGGTCAGCGCGCTCGACCAATGTCAGACAGTCCTTCGTCTGCTGGATGGCATGCAGTTTGGCTGTGACCGCCTCAACCTGGGATGCGTTGAGATCCCGGATCAGGCGGATCGCAATCTCTTCCTGCTTCAGGTGCGCTGCGATGAGATCGGTGATCATTGCATCGACCTGTTCCGCAGGAAGACGCCAGGCATCGGGATGCTTACAGCTCCGATCCTTTACCAGCCTGTGAGAGATGTAGTAGCGCAGACGCTTGCCATTCTTCTTGCTGTGACTGGGTGTCAGACGGTCGCCCGTCTCATCGAAGAGCTTGCCCGCCAACAGGGATCGGGCGGCCACCCGCTTGGCGCCGCGAGTCCTTGTCGCTCCACCTTCGAGCATCTCCTGCACCCGCTCCCAGAGCATCGGCGCGATGATGGCGGGGTGCTGTCCCTCATACACCTGACCCTTGTGCCGGATGCGCCCTGCGTAGATCGGATTGCTCAGGATGTGATGGATGTGTCCCCGATCAAAGGCCGTGCCTCCAGAGATGCGCCCAGCCCCGCGCAGGCGTTGGCGTGATCTGAGACCCAACGCGTCCGCTTGCTCTTTAACCGAACGAATGGCGCCATGCTCCAGATAGAGTTCGTAGAGGCATCTGATTGTCGCCGCCTCTGTCTCGTCTATCTTCAGGGTCCGGCCATCAGCCTGGTAACCGAGGGGCACATTGCCCCCCATCCAGAGACCCTTACGCTTGGAGGCCGCGATCTTGTCCCGGATACGCTCGGCCGTGACCTCTCGCTCGAACTGCGCAAAGCTCAAGAGTACATTCAGGGTCAGCCGCCCCATGCTCGTCGCCGTGTTGAAGCTCTGGGTGACTGACACAAAGGATGCCTCGGCGGCATCCAGCCGATCCACCAGCTTGGCAAAGTCCGCCAGCGACCGGGTCAGACGGTCGATCTTGTAGACGACGATCTGATCTACGCGCTTCTCGTCTACCGCCTGCATGAGGCGCTGCAGCGAGGGACGTTCCAGATGACCGCCGGAGATCCCGCCGTCATCAAAGCGGTCCGGCAGCACCTCCCAGCCTTCGTGCTTCTGGCTTGCGATGTAGGCCTCGCAGGCCTCTCTCTGGGCATCAAGTGAGTTGAAGTCCTGCTCCAGCCCCTCTTCGGAGCTCTTCCGGGTATAGATGGCGCAGCGGATCCGGCGCATCATTGTACCCCGAAGAAGCGCGGACCTGACCAGTGGGCGCCGGTAATGTGCCTGGCAATGGCGGAGAGGGACCGCCAGGTCTTACCGTCCATGAGATATCCACCGTCTATCACCTCAACCTGGTATGTCCGCCCGTTCCATTCCCGCACCAGGAAGGAACCGGGCTTGGCGGCGGCGGGCACAGTCTTTCCGGAGGCAATCTGCTTCAGGCGACGCACCGTTTTGGCCGATACCCCGCCCAGTGCTTTGTTCTGCGCCTCCCAGATCAGCACCCGCTTCAGGAACGGCAGGGACAGATGCTTGGGTGGTGGGCGGCCGAAGGCTGCGCGCCAGCGGTCCAGGCAGGCTTCCCGATCACAGGCGTCGATCTCTGCGATGAGGATCGACACCTGATCTCTCCCTCCGGCGCTCACTGATCGCCCTGCCCTGCGACAATCCGGTAGACCGATCCCTTATCCGTCTCAGTGCGGGTCACCGCGCACCCCGCCTTGCGCTGCGCGGATATCGCGGCCCTTGCCGTATGCGGTTGCCAACCGAAGGTCTTTTGAAGCTGCGCGATGGTGACCCCGGATTTCCGGGTCAGCAATTTGTGCAGCTGCGCCTGGCGCGTTGGTTTGATCGCGACCGTCTTCGGTTTGGCTGTCTTCTGCGGTTCTAGCTCTGATGTTGTCATGGTGTGTCTCCACTCTGTGGGCAAAGGCCAATCCCTCGCCCTGTACTGAGTGGAGCCCGGGGGTCCCGGGCGTCATCGACACAGACAGTACCGCTCCACCGCGCTCAGAAGTCCAGTCAAACGTGCAG
>NZ_JBFNXX010000073.1:0-2504 GCF_040811725.1 Sulfitobacter sediminis | reverse complement strand
TTCGGTCGTCTCGAATGGTTTCTAAGTGCGGCTTTGCGGACATCTGACCGAAACGCTCAGATGTCTCAGAAGAGCCCGAAGCAGCCGATCGCTCTTAATGTTCAGGCGGTTTTCTTTGCGAAGCACTGTCGCAAATCGAGTCAACTGTACCCATATTTAAGGAACCGACGCCAAACACCGCGGTCCAGCATAGACTGGGTATTCGGCGCGGGCCTATCAAAGGATCGACGAAATTTCCTTCACTGAGCTGACTGCCAGGGCTGCGGCCGCAATGAAGCCTAAGCCAGCGGAAACAGCCATGCAGGCCGCCCCAAGTTGCGCGCGGTTTCGTACGGCGCGGTGAAGGTGCCGCTGGGCCGGGACGAGGCTGCAAACCGAGGTGACAATTACAGCGAGGCGGCGCTTTCTCCGCACGAGGACAAGACATGAACACTGCCGAATGGCTCAAACCCAGCATCTATGGTACCGTAATTGGTATGGTCTTCGTCGGTGTCGCGGGATTCACCTTGGGCGTCTGGGTGACCGGCGTAACCGCAAATGATCGGGCGATGGCGATGTCTCGCAACAGTATCGTCGCCTCAATGGTTCCGGTCTGCCTCGACATGGCGCGGACGGACCCGGCGCGGGCGGACAAGCTGGCGACGATCCGGGCCGCCGCAACTTTTCTGGTCCCCGTTATGTTGGCGGATCAGCGGAGAGACGCTCTCATGGACACCGGATGGGCCACAGTGCCCGGCACTGATGCGCCAGACCGAGATATAGCGCAAGCCTGTCTGAAGGCACTGGACCTTGAGAGTCCGGGGTTTGAATGAAACGCTTCCTGCAGGCAAATATGAGATTGTCAGCTCCGGGGAACCGTTCCGTCATACCGGAAGACCGATCTTGGCCTTGGAAGGCGTTTGAGACCATCGAAGTGAAGGACAAGAAAGTCCGCATCTGAGACATCGATCGTCTCCGCAGCGAGTGGCGGGTGTTGGCAAAGGCGGTCGTTGCAGCGCGAAAGCAGACGTTGCTGCGGCGCGAGCCAGTTATGAGGGGCCGCTGACAGCAGCTTTCCTGTCATCTGATAAGAGCACTCAGATGACGGCGTCGAGCCCTAGTTTCGGATGCTGCATGACGTTTGAACGGACGCATTGCGGGGAAAAGCGGACGCTCGGTAAGCACGCTCTACGTGCTAGTGACCCCAGACAGGCCTTAAGCCAGACAAGGGCGACGGCCCGCTTCGCATGAGGTATGCCGCGGTCGCCTCGTGCCGATTTGATGGCAACATCACCTCGCGACATCGCCCTATCGACCAGGGTGCTCGCATACAGATAGGTTTGTCTTAGGTGCTGCTAGTGCCAAGATGGAGGAGAGAATGGCTGAAACTGACGCGATGCTTGGATTTGTTGGACTCGGTCTCATGGGCCTGCCAATGGCGCGGCGCCTACTGGCGGCCGGATGCCCACTCACAGTGTGGAACCGGAGCCCGAAAAATGCAGAGGCAGCCCGTGCCGATGGAGCTCGGGTTGCCGCCTCGGCAACAGAAGTCGCGAACGCAACAAACATCGTTTTCACCTGCGTAACAAATACCGCGGCAATGGAAGCTGTGGTTTTTGGACCCAACGGTATCGCGGAGGCCAACGGAGAGGGGAAGCTCCTCGTCGACAATTCCTCGATCCACCCAGACGCAACCCGTGCCTTCGCGGAGCGCCTGGCACGAATTAACGGCATGTCTTGGCTCGATGCGCCGGTTTCTGGTGGCGTCGCCGGAGCCGAGGCTGGCACGCTGGCCGTACTTGCGGGCGGTCGCCAGGCCGATTTCGACCGCGTGGCCCCCTATCTTACCCACATTTCTCAACATGCGACGCTCATGGGCGGCTTGGGGGCCGGTCAAACGGCAAAACTATGTAACCAGATGATCGTCGGTTGTACCTTCGTCGTTATCGCCGAAGCACTGCGGCTGGCGGGCAATTCCGGTGTGGACCCGCGCGCCTTGATCGACGCCATGTCGGGTGGCTTTGCCGACTCGCGGCCATTACAAATTTTCGGCCCGAGAATGCTGGGCCGGATCGATGAACCACTTGGCCATGTGGACGTTGTACTCAAGGACCTAGACACGTCGCTTGATGTCGGTCGCGGTGCAATGTCGCCGATGCCCATGACCGCGACCGCGAGCGAGATCTACCGTCTTTTGGTGGTAGATGGAGCCGGCGGGGCAGAGTTCGATGCTATTTACCGCTTGTTCGGCGGCGAGGCCTGATTGCCAATGAGATTTCGGCTCATGGCATACATGCGAGCCAAACGAAAAGGCAGCAATCGGGATAAACCGAACCTAGGAAATTCTTCTCAAACGGCCGGTTTGTCCCGCTTCTGAGACATCGGACGCAGTCATAACGAGTGGCCGGTGTTGGCAAAGGCTGGATGGCCTGATCTGACTGGTCCGGGTTGATTGTTAGTGCATGACTGGCCTCGGGTCCATCTGGACGATGGTTTCAGGAGCCGGTGGCCGATAGCCGAGAGCG
>NZ_JBFNXX010000072.1:0-3374 GCF_040811725.1 Sulfitobacter sediminis | reverse complement strand
GGTGTGAAGAGCCGGGCAGAAACCGTTCGGCCATCAATTCAAACGAAATCCCCGGTCGACTTTTTCAACAGCATCCGACGCTTTGCGGACATCCGACCATTTTTCTCGGATGTCTCAGGAGAGCCCGAAGCGGCCCATGGTAGCCGGTGAACAAAGGCGTGCGATGGTTGCCTGTTCGATTGTTTCTATGATCAACATGTCGGACACAGATCATGTCTTGGGGGCATCCATGAAGAAGCCGCGCACACTTTTCACCTCCGCTGGGGACGTCGCTATCGCCTACCAGGTGGTAGGCAACGGCCCGACTGATCTCATCTACGCATCCGGCTGGCTCCACAATATCGATATCATATGGGAGCACGCAGGCTACAATCGGCTGCTGTCGCGACTTGCAGAGCACTATCGCCTGATCCTTTTCGACAAACGCGGCACCGGGATGTCTGACCGGGACGTAGGTGCACCCACACTCGAACAACGTACCGACGACATTCGCGCCGTCATGGAGGCCGCGGGGTCGGACAAGGCGTCAATTTTCGGCGTCAGTGAGGGCGCGAACATGGCCACCATGTTCGCGGCAATCTACCCCGAACGTGTGAACAGCATCATATTGGTTGGATGCTACGCCTGCCGCGCATGGAAGCCGGACTGGCCATTTGGCTTCAGGCGTGCCGAGTTCGAAAGCATGGTAAAACTGTTGGGTGAAAACTGGGGGGATTTCCGGGATTTCCTAGCTTTGAGGGCACCATCTGTCGCAACGGATGAAGATGAAATCGAATTCAACAACAGGCTATTCGTTCAGTCAGGCAGCCCGAGCACGGCAGTCAACATTACGCGGCTGAATTACGAACTGGACATTCGCCCTATTCTCCCATCCGTGCAGGCGCCTTCTCTTGTTCTTCATTCGAGAGGTGATCGTGTTGTTACTTTGGAAGAGGCGGAGTTCATAGCCGAAACGCTTCCCAGAAGTCGCTTGAAGATACTTGAGCGAGAGGACCACTTGCCATGGATTGGCAACGTCGATGAGGTCGCTGACGAGATTATCGCCTTTGCTTCCGAAGTAACGAATGCTGAAGTCTCCGACCGCATACTGGCGACGATACTGATGACTGATATCGAAGGTTCTACCAGCGCCACAGTTCGCATGGGTGACGCGCGATGGCGCGAAATCATCGATGCCCATGACATAGCAGCAGCCCGCGTCGTTGCGCGGCATGGAGGAACACTGATCAAGACCATGGGGGACGGGATCCTGGCTACATTCGCTGGTCCAAGCCGTGCAGTCGCCTGTGCCAAAAACCTGAAACAGGAAGCGTCCTTATTAGACCTCTCGATCCGCGCCGGTGTGCATACAGGAGAATGCGAGCGGCGCGGCAAGGACATCTCAGGAGTTGCTGTCAACGTTGCCGCAAGAATATTGGACGTGACACCAGGTGGAGCTTGCTTCGTTTCATCGCTCGTTCGTGACCTGACCGCAGGCTCAGGTTTGGAGTTTGCACCTGCGGGTTCCCACCAATTCAAAGGGCTTCCCGGAGACTGGGACTTATACGCTGTAACTTAGGCGTAGAAGGTGCGCTTTGTCCCGCTTCTGAGACATCGGACGCAGTCAAAACGAGTGGCCGGTGTTGGCAAAGGCGGTCGTTGCAGCGCGAAAACGGACGTTGCCGCGGCGCGAGCCAGTCATGAGTGGCCGGTGACGGCAGCTTTGCGGTCATCTGATGAAAAGACTCGGATGACCCAAACGAGCCCGAAGCAGTCCCTGATCTTTCGGCGAGCAATGTCTGACTTCTGTCTTAGTGGAAGTGCACGCCAGCATCTATTCCGATGCTCTGACCTGTTATTGTACTTGATTTGCAAAGATAAATGACTTGAGACGCGACATCGTCGATCTCGGTAAAACTCTTCAGGGCGGCCCTGTTTTGCCACATATCGTAGACTTCATTATCTGCACCCGGTTTGGGGCCACCACCGCCCAACGCAGTTTCCACCATCAGCCCCGGTGCAACACAGTTTACCGTGACATCTGGCGCCAAAGCTGCGGCAAGGAACCGAGTGAGCGGGATGACTGCTGCTTTGCTGGGAGCAAATATCCGGTCCTGATACCAGTCACCATGACCGAGCGTAGAGCCAATGTTCACTACGCGACCCCATTTCGAGACCCGTAAGTGAGACGCGGCCGCCCGAGTGACTAGATATGGCCCCTTTACATTCACGGCCATCATTTCGTCCCAGATAGCAGGGGTGAACGCGTCAAGGTCTCCGAGTTCAATCGAGTGTCCGCCGGACGCAATTGCTGCGTTGTTTACAACTATGTCCAATGACCTCTGATCGGTGACGATCTTGGATACTGCACTCTCAATTGAATGGGGGTCCGTTTGGTCCACCTGAATGGTGAACGCCGAACCACCGGCAGCCTCAATGCGTTGCTTGACCTCTTCTGCTCGTTCTTCACCGTGATGAAAACCGATCGCGACGCACACACCCTCGTCAGAGAGGAGGGTGCAGATACGGGAACCAAGCCCGCCGCTGCCACCCGTGACAAATGCAACCGCTCCGGAAATGTCCATAATAGGCTCTTCCTCCAAAAATGCAGGTCAGGGTATGCAAAAGGCCGCTTGAAGTCACTCGACGGCCCAATTGTTCTGAAGCTGTCCTTTGAGACTTTCAGACTTTGAAAGGATTTTCTGAAAACGTCCGCAACACAGTCATTCGAGCAAGATGCAGCCAGCGACCGCTTCGAGGCCTCGTGGACATTCATGAACGGTTCGCTGTTTCCGGGCCGAAAGTGTTCTTGATCTCCGAAACGAGGTCGGCTGGAAATCCTCCCTCCTTGGCATGACGATAGATATCTTCCGCACTATCCGCTTCGTGAACACAGTACAGCTTGTCGCCGGCGGCATAAGTATGATGCCAGATGTATGGCACACCAAGGCCGTTGACCACTGAATTAGACTTTGCCGAAATGTCGCACAGTTCATCCGCAGTCAATTTGTCGGCACCGGGAACATTTCTTTCAACGATAAATTTTGGCATTTTTCCCCTTTTAAACAGATGGTTGTATTTTTTCTCTGAAAATTGATTGTATTCAGAGTGCTCCGTTTTCCAAGCATCCAGACACGAGTCTTCAGATTATTCTCAATAGAGCAAGCAATAATATCATTGGTGGCAATAAAGGTTTCCTTTAGTGCGAGGCTGCTTCGTAGGGTCCACGTCAACGCTTCGCGGGCTTACTCTTGGAAAGATCACACAGCACAAGTGCCGTTCAATTGTGCGAAACGGCGACGGCCAAAGAAGTCGCCGTGTCCTTCCCCCCTAGAACTGGGCCACTACGATGGCCGAGAGAGGGGGACAGAGAATGGCTCGGAAACGGTACTCAG
>NZ_JBFNXX010000071.1:0-3992 GCF_040811725.1 Sulfitobacter sediminis | reverse complement strand
CCAGATCTCCCTTGCCTCAGGGCAAGTGAATCAGCCGATCACGCTTCGCTCAAGCAGAGTTTTTCAACAACATCCGGGAGAAGCCGCCTTTCGCTTTTTTCAATGCTCTGCGAGAGGTTAAGTGAGGTGCGAACGCTCGCTGCATAAGGTTTACCGCTCTTCATCCAGCTGCATAACACCCTCTACATCGGCATAGCTTGATCTAGGAAACCAACGCTCAATACTGCGCTCCAACACGGCGTCACCCGTCATAAAGAACCTCCCGGCGGCAGTTTCCCGAGCAAAGGACGACCGGCCAAGGAAGACTGCGTTTAGAGAGAGCTGAGACGTTTCGACAAACAGGTCGACGTCGCTGCCTGGCGGATCGATACAGAGCTCCAACTCGGTTCCAGGTTCATGGATCAACCAATAGGTAGACAAAGCTTTTGGCACGCCTTCGAACCGGAACTGAATGACGGTTCGTTTTGCTGGCAATTCCGAAGTTTTGATCCCCTGCCGTAGGGCCCACATCAGGTTTCCAATGTGTAAACCGGTCGAAGCGACTTCAGCTTTGATGTTGCGCTGCGCCCATCTGGCCAAGGCATCCATGGCCTCTTCAAGGTCCTTGGCCTTGGCGGTGCGAACATAGTCGACTGTGCCCTTAGCGGGATCCTCAATGCGCTCCACCAGACCATTTTTCTCCATTTCCTCCAACCGCTTGGAGAGCACACCGGGCGAGACGCCACCCACAGCCCGACGGATGTCATTGAACCGGCTGTAACCAGTCCAGAGCTGGTTAAGGATCGGCAGGGTCCAGCGTGGTTCAAGCTCATTACAGGCCTTCGAGATCGCGCAGATATTGCTATAGGGCTTCATCGGCATTTCCTTTCACGTGAAAGGTTAACTCGACCGGCTTCATTGCACCTAGTACGAATAGCGTACCACCTTGCTCTCTTTCACTCACTATCGTGTCCGACCCATCTCGGGTGAAGCTTTCTGAGCAAACTCGGGAGACCTAAAATGACCTATGAAAACACCATTGAACATCGTGACACCGCTCGGGTGGCTTGGGCTACGAATGCACTACAAGCAGTGCAGAGGGCTTTAAAAAACTGGCGTGGTAGACAAGCCATATCGTGTTCACTTGGAACCCTCCCCGATCACATGCTTAGAGATATCGGATTGACCGCCAACGACGTCGAGAGTGCTCTCAACGTATCGTCTCTCTCCACGGAGACAGATAGGTTGGGAGAGATTGCGAAGACGCAGTCAAAGAACTGGTAGTGAGATTACCAGGTAGAAGCTCTCTTCAAAGGCAACAACTTTCGGCAACGAAACAAAGACTGCTTCGGGCTCTTCTGTGACATCCGGGTCTTTTCATCAGAAGACCAGAAAGCTGCCGTCTGCGGCCACTCATGACTGTCTCACGCCGCGGCAACGTCCGCTTTTACCAACACCGGCCACTCATTTCGACTACGTCCGATGTCTCAGAAGCGGACGAAACCGCCCTTCGACGGCAAACTACCTACGCCAGTAATTTCGAGGGAAATACGCGAGTAACGCAACCAATGCCAGCGGTCGAATAGGCGGTGTCGCAGGCTCCAATCTTCGCTAAGCTGTAAACGTGTTGCAACTGGGTCGGTAAATGAAAGCACGTTTTGGAAACTGCGAGATCAACTCCGAAGCACGGCTGTTGTGTCGTGACGGTGAAGCCATCGACGTGGAACCCCAGGTTTTTGATGTGCTGGTGGCCTTAATCGAAGCAAAAGACCGGGTACTGAGTAAGGACGATCTGATCGAACGGGTTTGGGGCGGGCGTATCGTCTCCGATACCGCCGTGACTAGCCGGATCAAGGCGGTACGCGCAGCCGTGGGTGACGATGGCGCCGCGCAAAGGGTGATCCGTACCCTCCGTGGTGTGGGCTATCAGTTTGTTGCTGAATTTGAAGTGAATGCCGACATGGTGTCTTCTTCGGGCGAGAAGCCGGACCAGCCAGTAATTCTGGTGCTTCCATTCACGCAGGTTCCTGACGATCCCGATACACTGTGGCGGCTGGACGGAATTTGCGACGATGTTATCTCAGCGCTCTCGCGGTTTAGGGACCTGAGGGTTATCTCTCGTCTGACGTCTTTTGGCCTTCGAGATTTCGCAGGAGCGGAAATGTCGCGGGCGGTCGAAGAAATTGGTCCTGACTATCTGGTCGAAGGGACACTGCGCCAGCGCGGTCATAACTGGCGCCTGCAGGTAAACCTCAGTGCAGCAGATTCCCAGGCGCAGATCTGGTCGGAGCGCTGGGAACTTTCAGATGAGGATCTTCAGGATCTAGATCCTTATGTCGACCGGATTGCGGCTGCCATCGAGCCGGAGCTGCTTTCAGCAGAGCGCGACCGGCTTCGCAGTTTGCGTGAGACAGACCTCTCGACCTGGGAGACAACACAACGCGGGCTTTGGATGCTGTGGCAGCAACGCCCGGGGTTTCATGCCAAGGCCATCACGATATTGAAGGAGGCGCTAGCCCGCGATCCGGACTATGCGTTGGCACATGCCGGACTGGCATATGCGCTTTGCCACGCCCACAAGGAAGGTGTGGTGGGCGACGAGGCTCTTGATCAAGCGTTGGCGGCAGCACGACGTGCGGTGCAGCTCGACCCACGGGATGCCTTTTCCTATGTTGCATTGGGCCGTTCACATTTGGCCCGTGCGGAATTCGACGCTGCCATCGCTGCCTACGACGAGGCAATCGCCCGAAATCCCAATCATGCATATGGCCATTTTGGACGCGGTTATTCGCTGTGTCTCAGCGGTCGCCCAGCAGAGGCCATAGGTCACTTCGAGCGTGTACTGGCCCTGAGTCCGCGCGATCCACAAGGATGGTCGGTCTGCGTGATGCTGTGTTTTTCCTGCCTGCTGTTGAACCTGACCGACGAAGCGCTTGGCTGGGCAAGGAAAGCTCAACGAATGCCGAACGCGCCTCATTGGGCACTTGCGGCAGAGGCCGCGGCTCTCAACGCGCTTGGAAAGGAAACGGAAGCCGAAGAAGTGCTAAAAGAGGCGCTGAACGCGCGACCCGATCTTGATGCGGCCTTTCTCGACCGCGCTTACCCGTTCGCCGATCGTCAGGACTATGACAAATTGGCAGGTCTCATGTTGGGCACGTTCGTTCCGGCGGCCTCAGGGAAGGAAATCTCCAAGTAGTCTCCACACTTCTCCACCGGGGCGCCAAGCGCTGGCACGTCTGGGCTGTCATGTTTGTTTCACTGGAACCCTGCAACAAACGGAGACTTCATCATGAACCTCATCCAGTCGACAGCACGCCCTACACACACCTTCAAGCAACGGGCCGTATCTGTGACAGCCAGGCTTTTGGCAATGCCAACGGGGTATCGCCACCGCGCGGAACTTCGCGGCCTAACACCCGAACAGCGTGCAGATTTCGCCATGACCGAGCGTGATCATGAGGCTGCACTCAACATGCCGGTGACCGAATACCCGGTTTGCGCAATTGCCCGCAACAACTGGGAGAGGCGAATCCTAAGCCTTCTGGGGCGAGTTGGGATAAACGAATATTCGTAGCCCCTTTCCGTGGAGAAAACACACTGAATGAGGCCGACCGGTCTTCCAAACTGATCGGCCCATCTAGGGAAATCTCTTAAATTCGACTTTGCTCTTTCGACTTTTTTTGAGGTCTTGAGACCCGAGGCCTCATCGGGCTCGATGCTGCCATTATCAGCGCTCAGCACTAAGGTCTGCAACGCCGAGACGGAGGACCAGCCTGAAAATTTAGTCAAGCAACTCCATCAATAACTACTAGCAACTGTATTTCTCAGACGGGCTGAGCAGACCATTTTTGGCCTGATTTGATGAGCGCATTCACGATTGTCACGAGTTTTCTGGCGACAGCAATGACGATGACTTTGTGTGGTTTTCCGGCGTCGCGAAGTCGATCGGCGAAGTTTTTCAGGATGGGATTGTGTTGGCTGGCAACGAGAGCAGCTTGGAACAGCACATGTCT
>NZ_JBFNXX010000070.1:0-4030 GCF_040811725.1 Sulfitobacter sediminis | reverse complement strand
CCCAACTGCTCATGCCCTCCAGCTATCATGCTGGATTCGCGAGATGAATCCCTAGCGGGATTTGTGCAACAAAGCCGAAAGTGATGCCTATGCTGAGCTCTTAGAGAACGACGATTTTATTGAAGCGTTCACTTCGAACACCACGAGCAGAGAGCAAGTTCTGTCTCGCCGCCAAATAGCGCATGAGGTCCTTCTGGCTGATGGATGAAACGGTTGAAGCCAATTTCAAACACATTAGGGACTTGGCAAGAAATATCGATGAGCGCCTTAATCAAGACTCCGCTATTGACAGGCGAATAAGGAGTGAGCTTGCTGGTATGTTCGCGGTGACGATTGTCGCGACGTACGAAAGCATCGTGAAAGAAACACTCATCGAGTATGCAGGTAACTTTCATCCTAAGTACCAATTTCATGTCGAAGGTGACTTTGCCAAGATGAATGCGAAGATTTCACTAGACAACCTCAAGTCCTACTCCCGTCAGTTTGGTCTCAATTCATGGACAGAGCCTGAAGCACCAAAAAACGCTACGATCTTCCACAAGCTACTGAGTGAGAGGAAAAGGGTGGTTGAGAGGAGGTTTCGCAAAGACCTTTCTCAGAGCTATAGTAATCTGTTTCGTTGGCGGAATGACTACGCTCATGAAAGAACTGCGGCAACCACTTTTAATGAAGTATATGAAGCACATCGTGTCGCCCAGTACGTCATTCGCACCTTTGTAAAAGCGTTTGATCAGGGCTAGACAAGGTCCGCTACAGGACGTAAACGCACCGCATGACAAGGCCCCGGATTCGTCCGGGGCTCTGTCTTTGTTTGTTCTGGCTCCATACGGAGGCAAGCAAACACACCAACCCGGGGACCTTCGGGGCCCTTCATACCATAGGCGGGGGCACACCCTCGTCGTTCAGCTAAACGGAAGACAGACAACATGGCACTCAAGTCGTACAAACCGACGACGCCGGGCCAGCGTGGGCTGGTACTGATCGACCGTTCGGAGCTTTGGAAAGGCCGCCCGGTCAAAGCCCTCACAGAGGGTCTGACCAAGAATGGCGGACGGAACAACACCGGACGGATCACGATGCGTCGCAAGGGTGGGGGAGCAAAGCGCCTCTACCGTATCGTCGATTTCAAGCGCAACAAGATGGATATGGAAGCCGTCGTCGCGCGCATTGAATATGACCCGAACCGGACCGCGTTTATCGCGCTCATTCAATACACCGATGGTGAGCAGGCCTATATACTTGCACCGCAGCGTCTGGTTGTGGGGGACAAGGTGATTGCCTCCGCCAAGGCAGACATCAAGCCGGGTAACGCGATGCCGTTCAGCGGTATGCCCATCGGTACCATCGTGCACAACATCGAGATGAAGCCCGGCAAGGGCGGTCAGATCGCCCGTGCCGCCGGCACCTACGCGCAGTTCGTGGGGCGTGACGGTGGTTATGCTCAGATCCGTCTCAGCTCTGGGGAGCTGCGTCTGGTGCGCCAGGAATGCATGGCGACCGTTGGTGCGGTCAGCAACCCCGACAACTCCAACCAGAACTACGGTAAAGCGGGCCGCATGCGGCACAAGGGCATCCGTCCTTCCGTCCGTGGTGTGGTCATGAACCCGATCGACCACCCGCACGGTGGTGGTGAAGGCCGGACCTCGGGTGGTCGTCACCCGGTGACGCCCTGGGGCAAGCCCACGAAGGGTGCCAAGACCCGCAACCGCAACAAGGCGTCCAGCAAGCTGATCATCCGCTCGCGTCACGCCAAGAAGAAGGGGCGCTAATCCATGGCACGCTCTGTTTGGAAAGGGCCTTTTGTCGACTCTTATGTCCTCAAGAAGGCCGAAGCCGCGAAGGAAAGCGGGCGCAACGAGGTGATCAAGATCTGGTCGCGTCGTTCCACGATCCTTCCCCAGTTTGTCGGTCTGACGTTCGGCGTCTACAACGGCCACAAGCACATCCCAGTCTCCGTCAGCGAAGAGATGATCGGTCAGAAGTTCGGTGAGTATTCACCCACCCGGACGTACTACGGTCACGCCGCCGACAAGAAAGCGAAGCGGAAGTAAGCCATGAGCAAGGACAAGAATCCCCGCCGCGTGGCAGACAACGAAGCACGTGCCAAGCTGCGCATGCTGAAGACGTCGCCGCAGAAACTGAACCTGGTTGCCGGTCTGATCCGTGGCAAGAAGGTGGAAAAGGCCCTGACGGACCTCACCTTCTCGAAAAAGCGGATCGCGCAGGACGTGAAGAAGTGCCTTCAGTCCGCGATCGCCAATGCCGAGAACAACCACAACCTCGACGTGGACGAGCTGATCGTGGCCGAAGCCTATGTCGGCAAGAACCTGACCATGAAGCGCGGTCGTCCGCGGGCCCGTGGCCGGTTTGGCAAGATCATGAAGCCATTCGCCGAAATCACCGTCGTCGTGCGTCAAGTCGAGGAGCAAGCATAATGGGTAACAAAGTCAACCCGATCGGCATGCGCCTTCAGGTCAACCGCACCTGGGACAGCCGCTGGTACGCCGACACGAAGGACTACGGTGATCTTCTGCTGGAAGACCTCGCCATCCGCGCCTTCATCAAGGAAGAGTGCAAGCAGGCGGGCGTGGCCCGTGTGATCATCGAGCGTCCGCACAAGAAGTGCCGCGTGACGATCCACACCGCGCGCCCCGGCGTCATCATCGGCAAGAAGGGTGCGGACATCGAAGGTCTGCGCCAGAAGATCGCCAAGATGACCTCGTCCGAGCTGCACCTCAACATCGTGGAAGTGCGCAAGCCCGAGCTGGATGCCGCCCTTGTGGGTGAAAGCATCGCACAGCAGCTCGAGCGCCGCGTGTCCTTCCGCCGCGCGATGAAGCGTGCGGTACAGAACGCCATGCGCATGGGTGCCCAGGGCATCCGCGTGAACCTCGCCGGCCGCCTCGGCGGTGCCGAGATCGCGCGGACCGAATGGTACCGCGAGGGCCGCGTGCCCCTGCACACCCTGCGTGCGGACATCGATTACGCGCATGTCGAGGCCTCGACCGCCTATGGCATCATCGGGATCAAGACCTGGATCTTCAAAGGCGAGATCATGGAGCACGACCCGCAAGCGCGTGACCGCAAGGCACAGGAACTTCAGGACGGTCCGGCCCCCCGCGGTGCGGGCGGCGGTCGCCGGTAAGGAGCAGATCAGATGCTACAGCCAAAACGGACGAAATTCCGCAAGCAGTTCAAAGGCACCATCAAGGGCATGGCGAAGGGCGGGTCCGACCTCAACTTCGGCACCTATGGCCTGAAGGCGCTTCAGCCCGAGCGGGTCACCGCCCGCCAGATCGAAGCCGCACGCCGTGCCATGACGCGCCACATGAAGCGTCAGGGCCGTGTGTGGATCCGCATCTTCCCGGATGTGCCGGTGACCTCCAAGCCCGTCGAAGTGCGTATGGGTAAGGGTAAGGGTTCCGTCGACTACTGGGCGGCGAAGGTGAAGCCGGGCCGCGTGATGTTCGAGATCGACGGTGTCGGCGAGGACGTTGCGCGCGAGGCCCTGCGCCTGGCCGCGATGAAGCTGCCGATCAAGACGCGTGTTGTGGTGCGCGAGGACTGGTAGTCGGATGATGGGTGCAGAGCACCCATCCCACGGGCTGAGATTTGACCCCCGGCGCGAGAGCGGCGGGGGTTTTCAGTTTTGGATTACCTTCCGCTTGGCGGAGAGATTGCGGCGCTGCGCTAGACCCGGTTGGCGGGTTTGAGCCCATGCCTGCGCAGCATTGAGAATTGCCTCCTACATCGTATGGTCTGTTGAATCCGTGACAAAAGGAGCAAACCAGTTGGAAATCGTCCTAGGCGCAATCGCGGACTGGCTGCGTAAGAACCTGAAACATAGACCAATCGTAATGTGGTTACTGATCACGGTGGTCTTTGGAGTAGGAATTTGGCTTGTATGGATCGACTGGATTATCTGAGAACTAATCTCGGCGATCAACGGCATCTTTGTCCGGATAGTGTTGAAGAAGTCTGGGTCAGAGCTGCCGATGAGCGAAGCCCAAAGCCGCAAGGCCGCTCCTCT
>NZ_JBFNXX010000006.1:0-280387 GCF_040811725.1 Sulfitobacter sediminis | reverse complement strand
CTCTACACCCCGCAAGAATGCTGGAACTACTTTTGCGAGGCCGGATATGCTTCTACGTAAACTGGAAAAGCTTTAAGGGGGGATTGGAGCTTGGATTGTGCAGTCGCGGCTGTCATTGATCCTGAACGCAACGCATTGTCCGTCTTCCCCCCGGAATCCCTCAACCAGAGATCGACAAGAACTCTCTGCACACTCCCCCATCACACACAAACCTATACCAATGGATAGGTATCCTACCCAACTTACCAGCGCACTATCCCAACGCACCCGAGATACTTACGAGCTGACGGGTGCATCTTTCAGGGCGAGCTGCGGTAACCTTCGCACATGCCAAGAGGTAGGGACTGGGATTTGGCTAAGATACTGAAAGAACGGGTCAACTGCAAAGATAAGTCGGGGGCCAAGTACGGGGTTCAAGTTTTTGAGATTTTGGTCCCGCGTAAGGACTCGCAAGGCAAGATGAGGAAGCAATATGCAGGAACGACCGCTTGTCTTGCTGATGGCTCGGCTGTTTCAATCACTGGACCCTACACCTTTAGGATCGTCTGGAACGATGAAGAAATTCTACGTGTATAAGATCGGAACCCGATAACTTCTTAAGGGGATAGTTCTAGTCCAGTCGGCTTCCCCAGCAAACCTAAATCACCCCAGGTCAACATGCTATAGCCTCGGTAGATACCACGACGAACAAAATCACCAGACAAATGAGTTGCCACCGGAACCTCGCGCGTTCCTTTACAATCTTTGGAGTGATGAATGTGGAAATATTCGGAGTGTTGTAGATTTCGATGTGCATGAGCAGACTTCAGTTGGCAGACTAGGGCGAGCACCCTCCTTTTGCATGATGAATAGGGCGAGAAAGTGCCGAGAAGTTGCCGTAACCGTGACATTTCGGTTGTGCGATAGAAGCCACTCGAAGCTTTGACCAAATCTTACTCAAGCACTCGCCACATTCCTACGCCATCCAGCAGACGTGAAAAGAAACACTCGACGTCTACCCAGAATAGAACTACGATCAACGTACCAACTCTTCCTATTGCCCCCTTGGTTCATTCTCCCGAGCCTTGGGGGTAACTTTTGGGGCGGGGCCTAGGTGTAAATCGCTATCCGAACAGGTTCTTATATATACCTTGTAGCACTTCGTTCGTTTAAGGCTTCTTCGCTCATTCCTTTAGCCGTGGAGTTGTGACTGATCTAGGCCGTGTCCTCTAGCGTAGATAAGCGAGCATCCACATCGACCTCAGGTCCTCCCTCTTGATCGTGCTTCCATTCGTTAACCCAAGTCTTCGCTTCCTCCATCTCATCTAGGTGGAAAACCACGACGGGGCCAGAAATGAGTGGCGCGAAGGCCTTCATTCCAAGTCGAACACCCTGAAGGTCTGTCACAACAGCTAATCCGGCAAAGTCACGCAAATGCAGTAGTCCGAACTTTGCATCATCCCAAGCAGCTCCCGGAGAATAACCCGTAAAGTCATCTCCAAAGACGAAGAAAAGCTTCACTTTGCTCTCCTCCGCCACCTTCTTTTTAAACTCCGGGATCAAGACTGTTTCATAGTCTTCTCTCGTAATCTGACCGTGAGCAGCAATCGCAAGGACATCCGCTGCAAAGCCGTCCAATATTTCGAAGTGTTGTTTCTCCTCGGTCATCTCAAATCTCCATGCATCAAAAAAACGAGCTATTGGTAAGCAAGCTTTGACTGTCCAAGTCTTCGCTAAGACTTCTTGACCGGAATTTTCTTCCCTTGGCTTTCATCAGGGGTGCGGCGGGGAACGGTAATGGTGAGCACACCGTCTTTCACGTGAGCCTCGGTCTTTCCGATATCAGCGTCCTCTGGCATCCGAAATGAGCGTCTAAAGGAACCATATTGGCGTTCGGAGAAGTACCAGGTTGCTCCCTTTTCCTCGGTTTCTTCCACCTTCTCACCAGATACAGTCAGCAGACCATTTTCCGCAGTCAGTTCGATATCTTCCTCAGTTACCCCTGGAAGCTCTACGGTGATACGGTAGGCGTTGTCACTTGATGATGCATCGGAAGCCGGGGCAAGCCAATTTTTGAGCTTTGTTCCAATTCGACTGAACGGCTCGTAAAGGTGAGGCCATAGGCTTGCAGATTGATTGGATTCGACCATGGGAATGTCCTCTTGTCTGAGACCTGATGGCTCGGAATTTGCACCCTGATGAGATGATGGTCTTTGATTTATCTCAACGCCTATGCCCTGAGATCGAGCACAGCTTAGACGTGCGGTGACCCAAGGCGTATTCATTCGGTTTGTCGCTACAGCAGAGTTTATTCCCGCAAGGACATTGAAACCTGTACTAAAGCGGATTTTTGAACCGGTGATCCGCCTATCAGCTCATGATGCCAATGTATCAAGGGGAAATGCCGAGTACTTCTTGGACCCTTACCCTCATGTAAACCGCTTTGAGCTGAGAAGTTCACTGATTTCTCGGGGGTCATCAGATTTTTGGGGGTACTCAAAGTAGACCGTTATTCGAACAACTTCCTATATATATCTTATAGCTTCTTGTTCGGTTAAGGAGTTCCCCGGATTTCTTAAGGAACCCCCAGTGGCCAAGGTTCAACCTTTAGTTCATGTACGTTCCCTTCTCCCCAACCTACCTCTAACACTTCCTTGATCTCGGAGTAGTCATAAGCACTGGCCGATATCACCGAGAAGTCTGGGGTCCCCTGATCTCCACTTACTTGTTCACTTCGAATTAGCTTTGGAAGGAAGACATGGGCGTGCTCTGTCAAGCGCTCTTCCCCGGCTCTGTAGGTGACCTTCTGTGCCAGCAGTCTCATCTCCGCCGGAAGGAAATCCAACTGGTGAATATTCCTCACGTTGGAACGGTTAAGCATCATCCTCGCCACATCAGTATTATCAGCCAGATCAGGTCTGAGCTTCAGCAAGCTTGCAGGTGTGAGCGGTAGATTTCTTTTCTTCAACAGCTCTAACTCAAGCTTGTCCGGGAACATGTCATTGGATGTCCTCAGTCGATCCACTGGTAGCTCCACAGGCAGGTTTCCAAGCAAGAAGACGTACTTAGGATGGGCCGACCAGACCAACCTCAACCTTGCTACGGCCTGAACTGTCTCTGCTTCCCTGATCTGTCTATGTACCGCTGCTATTCGTTCATCTCGGAAAGAGTTCACCATCACTCCAGATTGATCATGCCCACTACGGTCAGACAACCAGTACCCTTCCAGAGACAGGGGTAGATGTTCCTCCGTGTCTTCGAAGCCTAGTGGCGGTTCGTCGTCCCAAAATATGGCTCTAGCTTGTTGTTCGACCTGAGCTGGAGGCGGAGAGTTACGACCTGTGATGAACACCACCGTACAGTCTTCGTATTCGTTGCTACCTCGAATACCGCCGAAGTGGCCGACCTTCACTCCCTCCAAGTTTCTTTCACGCAGAGCATCCGCCAACCGCTTGTGGGAGATCACCAAGGGCTTCTCGCCACCGGCAACCCAAGCCTTCAGAACCTTAACCAGCCCAACCACTCTGTCAGGGCTTTCATTCCACCATGTGTTGCTGCCTGTTCTGTCGTAGACCTGTGTGACGATGGCGTTCTGGTGCACATCAATCCGCTTAACTTCGGTGAACGGAAGCAGCTTATCCAACAAGACAGGATCAGCCGTGGCATCCAAGAGCAGCACCGGGGTTTTGTCGTTTACCCGAAGTTCTTTTCTCTCGCAGATGGTGATGGTGTTGTCGTCGTACCAAAGCCGTGCAGGTGAGTTCCGCCCCGGTAGATCAAACTCCTGAGCCAGTACCCTGAGCAAGCTTCGAAGGGCATAGTACGTCTTGGCTGAAGCAACAGGGGTCTCTGTCTCTCTTTTTGCATCAAAAGACACATCTGGAGCCAAGGCTGAAAGATCAATCTCCTTAAGTTCACCCTTCGTTACACCAGCTTCCTTAAGCTCTGCTAGGAGACCGGGCCCTTCTTGATCTCCAAGGGCATCTACTATGACGCTGCCGAGACGCCTGTACTGATCGTGCTTCAAGTGTGTACGTACATCTTCAGCCGACACCTGAGGGAAGCCTCCGACAAGATTGCTCAAGAACCCCTCATCAATAATCACCAAGTCGGGCTGCCGTTCCTCCTCAAATTCATTCCGTGGCAAACCTAGAGACGCATGGGTGTAGAGGCGGACGATGTTGCCGGTCGTATCGAAGTCGACAGGGATGCTTTGGAACTGCTTAAGATATGAACACCCGTCAAAGTGTATGCATCTCTCTCCCGTTTCGGTGCCAAGGCAAGCATTCCGGTATACCGAGACACCGCTCTGTTCCAAACCTCGAACGTAGTCAGCACGATCACATAGTGGTTGGTACTGCCTTGCTCCCTCTTCCGTCAGACCACCACCGGTACGAGGATATAGATGGATGACACTGGCTCTTATGCCTTCGAGTGCACTTTCCCATTCGTCAGCTAAGTCATGGCGAGGGACATAGACCTCAATCAGCTTGCTTGTTTCTTCAGCCAAGAATTCTTTCAGCTTAGCGACCGTTGCGTTGTCTTTCCTAGACCCATGGTCAATCGCAGAGCTAACCTCGGATTAGCTTTCTGCTTCAGCTTGTCAAAGTAACCTTCAAGCGCCCCATCAAGTTGTTCCTTGGCCTCAGTAGCTTCTACCATTTCAGTCGCATATGCAGGCTTTTGTGTAGGTAGCAGGCCAATGTTCCGGCTTTGAGACCTAAACGAGTATTTCCCGCTGGTAGCCTCATCATGCCTAGCCTTAGCTTTGACTTCTGCGTCCGCCCGTGTCCAAGTACGGTCATTGACTATCTCAAGGTCTGCTTCTTCCTGAAACCTCGCCCATAGCCTGTCGTTGATCTCTTCCACCGAAGGGACATCTTGCCTGCCTCGACACAGCTCAAACATCACCTCGTTGCTCAGATCGAAGAGAAGCTGCTCTCGTCCATCAATAGCTAAGCCAGTGTCTGGGTCTCGAATGATCTCTTGCCGTTCTATCACTCCGCCATCGCGAACATGCCTTGGGCCACCAAGCCGGGACACAGCCCTTTCCGCGAGATCATCAGGCACAACAACCGCCTCTAACGCTGCCGGTGGTTCATAGAGACCAAAGCGTTCTGGATATGGATCGTCACCTCCAACGAACTCAGGATCAGCCGTAAAGTGCAATTGAAATGGGCTAAACAGAGCTTTGTCTACTGGGCTATCTGACAACCACCCCCTCTTTTCTTGGTCAGATACCGGACGACTAAGCCAATACCACAGGTGTACCCGTATCCCTTCCTTGATGCCCATCGAAGCAGAAAGGTGATACCAACACTTCGCCCGTTTAAACTCATCCGGTAGGTGACTGACTGCGCATTCCGCGACTTCTTCTGGCGTCAGGTCTTGCAGCTTTCGTCCCTCAGGACCGTTTAGACCATCTATGTCAAGCATCATCCAGTTATGTGGGCAAGATTCAAAGTTCTCCCTTGTTTTCCTGATCCTATCTTCGCCGACAATACCAATTGGCTTTCCTGAAATCACGGCTGTTTGAGGTTCTGCAGCGAGGCCCCTGAGTATGCCACCAAGCTCATCGAAATCGGCTACTGCAACCTCTTCGCATTGATACAGGAGCGGGAAGGACTGAGGCTGTTGTTGCCAAGACCCATCCTCCAAGGTGAAGCTTTTTCTGATAGGGAGAGTTTTGCTGCGGAGCGCCGCAAGGAAATCTATCATCTCACCAGCCAACCAGTTGCACGGTCTCCATGCAAGGGTGGTCTGGTTTTGGCAGCCGTTGTTGCAGAATGTGTTTTGGGCTGAAGCGTACCTCGTTAGAATATCCTCAAGATACGGAAACGGGAGGCACTCAATGTCCGAGACCCTTGAAGAGATGGAAGCAGCGCTCAAGAAGTACCACGCGAAGATAACAAGCGACTTCTATACATCAGCGGAGATTGCAGAGGTGCCCGGGAGTCTGAGTATCAGAGGTTACTTCGGCCCTCTTATGACAACCTCGCTCAAAGGAAATGCCTCAGACGAAGATTTCCGAGAGCACGTCGAGAAAGCCGTAGCCGAATACCGCAAGGTACCGCTCTTTCGTCATGTCGAGGACAAGTGAACGAGCTGACTTTTATCGGCGAACAGCATTTCGTTTTCTACATCGGGTTTCATATCTCGAGAGTTCCCTGACATTTGCTTGATGGGGGCCAATGGTGCGCTGACAGAATCAATTTCTTCGCATACGCTATCTGCATGAAATCAATTGTCCTTGGCTTTCGAGCCCTCCCTTTTCTCTTTGTTTTCGTGTTTTCCAGCATTGCCTATGCAGCTGATGTAGACAGGTTTGCTGGGACATACACAGGCAAGGCGGAGTTCATCGCCAACGGTGAGAAACAGCACCGAGATTTGAGCACCACGATTACGCCGAGCAAAGATGGTTTCACGCTCAGTTGGACCTCCGTGACCTACCGGAGTGATGGGCGAACCAAGGAGGCTACTTATACCATCGAGTTCGTTCCGAGTCCGCGGGAAGGAATCTACAGCTCGGCCATGAAGGTAGACATCTTCGGCAAACGCAAACCGCTCAATCCACTGAACGGTGAGCCATTCGTCTGGGCCCGGTTCCGAGGTGACACGTTCTCAACCTATTCTCTCTTCATTACGGAAGATGGTGAGTACGAGATGCAGGAATATCACCGGACCTTAACAGAAGGCGGCTTGAACTTAGTCTTCCATCGTGTCCGCGACAGCGTAGTTCTGCGCGAAATCACGGCGTTTCTAGCCCGGGAAGGGTGACGGTCTGGTCTGCCAGATGCTTATACATCCTGAGTGCTATCTCACTGACACTACCGTACAACCCTTCTCCGAGCCCCTTCAGATGCCCTCCGGTGGAAAAAGCTCATGGAAGCTCAAGACGCCTTCAGTGACTCTCTGTGTGGCTGTCTGGGGCTGCTGTGGGTCAGACCGAGAAGGGATTATCCAGCACCCCAACGACCTGCATCAGGAACTCTCCGTTGTTGGGGTCCAATGCTTGCTGATAGTAGCTGTCTCTTGCCAATTAGACCAAGCAATAAGATTAAGGCCGATACCCCAAACTTTCTTCCTGTTCGCTTATCAACTCTGCCCACATAAACTTCCGGTCCGCCGAAGACATAGTTGCGGGTGTAGCAGGGCGTTTTTCCACTGCTGGCCGGAAGCGTTGTCCCTTCGAATTATTGATATGCCTAAACTCATCCGGACGAAAACTGAGGTCCATTGAATAGTTGAAAGCTTCAAGTGTCTTTTCGGGGTCAGCCTGAACCTCCTCAAGCCGCATAAACACACAATTAACTCCCCTCGCAAGCATTGAAATAAGCGCCTGAAGCTTGATGTTGCGAAGCTCAAAAAGGGAGCTGAACGGTTGCCCATTCAGAGGATGACGGTCTTGTTGAAGAAGTTGTGAGACATAAGCCCAGCCTTTGTCGAAATAGCGTCGTTTATCGATCACAGTTTGCCATTCAGCGCGGATGAACTTCGAGAATTCCAGCCTCTGTAGGTCAGTAGTTGTGTGCCAAGGTCTGGCATGCATTGACAGTGCCCAGCTTTCTGGATTGCGGACCATACAAACAACAACCATATCGGAGGGCGCACCGATCATCTGGCAAAACCCATGCTTCCAACCCAATTCATCGCTATGTTTCAGTTGGGTATTCCGAGCAATCAAATTTTTGACGAAGTTGGTGCCTGAAGAGCGCTCGCCGAGAACCTGAAACCGTGTCAGTTCCCCCGTAGAGGTACGCACACCATGACAACCAATCTTAGCAAAGCTGTCTGGGAGCATATGCACGTCCTAATTTGGCAACCCGCAAAGAAATCTGAACCAATCACATAAAGCTCGACCGTCTGAGTGTAGGTCAACCATTTTTGATCAGCTTCGCATAGCTGTTTTTTGTCGCCTCCTCGTACTCCTCAAGCCTTTGCCTGCGCTCCTCTTCACTCTCGGCCACCTCAACCGCTTTCTCATACTCCCAGTCAGGGTCGTAGTACCTGTGATATCCGTCTGCTACGGCACCGAAGACAGGCCTCCTGGTATCGATCTGAGTGAGGTTTCGCGCTATCACCCCCTATTCACGATTGTCGGTTCTTTTGTTGAACGGCCGGATAGATACTTCTTCCCAGATACCTGCTGCAAAGAACGGGTCGTTGCGGTGAAAAGCTTCGACGTCAGCCAAACTTTCGGCCTCAACAAGAACCATTGAGCCAATCATGGTCTTCTCGTCATCAGCTAGGAGCGGCCCTGAAATCACAATCTTTACAGGGGGTTTGCTCAGATAGGCCTTGTGCGCATCGTAATTGGCCAATCTTCGATCAAGGGCGTCCTTATAGTCGAGACAATGTATCACGTAGTACACGGCTTAGTTCTTCCTCCACGTCCTCGCAGGAGTCCTAAAAAGCAACTACAAGTCCGCCTTCCGCTCCGCAGATATGATGCGCTCAGAGTATGAGGAAACAAGACACAAGAACAATTCCTGCGACCAACTGATACATTCAATTGAAAACATGTTTAGTCAGGCGAATGTAAACACTATGGGCTTCTCCATGGGATACAAAGGCTTCACTCAGAACAAATCGCTTGGGAGACAGCCCCCAGCCATACCCTCACCTGCTCCACTGAGTATCCTTGCCCGTAGGTCACTCCTACGCCGCCCACAGTCCTCCATCCTCCGATCTGGTCTATCAGATCATTCGGGCATTCAAGGGCTCTGAGACGGTCTCTCATGGTGTGCCGGAGGCAATGGGCTGTCAGTCCCTCGAAGTCCCTCTTCAACCACTTGTTCAGGGCATTGGACGCATGTGTAGCCTTGCAGGTGCCCTCCTTGATGTACCGGGGGAACAACCACTCTCTGTCTGATCTCTCGATTGTCCTCTCCATGGCTAGCTTGGCGTATCCCACCAGAGGAAGAGTCCGTGTCGAGTTCGGTGTCTTCAACCTTCTGGCTGAGTTTGGCCGGATGTGGATCAGGTCTTCCTGTAGGTCGATGTCTTCTATCCTCAGGCCAACAATCTCCGCCAATCGACACCCGGTCTCACCCAGCAGAGGCATCAGGAGCTTCACCGTACTGCCAGAGGACAATGACTTGTCGTATCCCAGCTTCAGTTGCTCTCTGGTGAAGACCCCTCGCTTAAATGTGTCCTCTCCCTCTCCTTGGATCATCAACCGTGTGAAGGGGTTTCTCTTGTCGAGGTCCAACTCCGAGTAAGCATAGTTCAGGATAGCTGACAGACTGTTGATCCTACGTCTGACCGTAGTCGTCTTGTTCCCCCTCAGGATCAGGTGGCGCACAAAGAGTTTGGCATCCTCTCGGGTATACTCGCTGACCTCTCTGTCTCCCGCCAAGGATACGAATGTTGAGAGGGCCACCCGAGGAGGTGTCTGGTCGATCTTCCTCAGGACCAGGTATTCTTCTGCGATCTCTGACAACAAGCAGGACCGAGGTTTGAAGCTCTCCACCACAGAGACAACATCAACAGGGGTGATCCTTGTCGTACTACTCCAAGACCCCTCTAAGACATTACTCAGACGTTCTGCATAGGCTTCAGCTTCAACCGGGTCTTTCGACAGGGCCTGTCTGATGAAATCCCCATAGATTCTTACGGCATGTTTGGGCACACGACGATTGTAATAAAAGGTCCCTGCACGACAAATTGTGTACTGAATGTGTGACACGACGATATCCTCCGATGGTTAAACTCGAAGGAATTTCAGTAGTTTATCTGGGAAGAAATGGTGCCCAGGAGAGGACTCGAACCTCCACGTCCGTAAGGACACTGGCACCTGAAGCCAGCGCGTCTACCATTCCGCCACCTGGGCAGGTTGCGTGGGCGGTGATCTAAGGGCGCTTTTGGGCGCTGTCAATCGCATTTCGGCGCAATCGCCGACTCTTTCGAACACTCCGGGCAGGACGTGCCGGAATTGCCGCTTGTTCGAAAACCGGTGGGCGGGTACACGGTCGGGGTCAACGCGCTGAGTGGGAGCCTTACCATGTCCAAGCTTGTTACGATCTTCGGCGGATCCGGATTTGTCGGGCGCTATATCGCGCAGCGGATGGCCAAGGCGGGATGGCGTGTACGGGTGGCTGTCAGGCGTCCCAACGAGGCGCTTTTCGTGAAGCCCTACGGTGTCGTAGGGCAGGTCGAGCCGATCCTGTGCAACATCCGTGATGACGATTCCGTGCGTGCTGCGCTGCTGGGTGCGGATGCAGTGGTGAACTGTGTCGGCATCCTCGTGGAAAGCGGCAAGAACCGTTTCGAAGCGGTGCAGGCCGAAGGACCGGCGCGCATCGCGCGGCTTGCGGCAGAGAATGGCGTGCGGCGGATGGTGCATGTTTCAGCCATCGGAGCCGACATGGAGGCCACGAGCGATTACGCCGCGACCAAGGGCGAGGGGGAGGCCGGGGTGCTCAAGCATATGCCCGATGCCATGATCCTGCGGCCCTCCATCGTCTTCGGGCCCGAGGATGAATTCTTCAACCGGTTTGCCGGTATGGCGCGGCTGAGCCCGGTGCTGCCGGTCGTGGGCGGTGAGACAAGGTTTCAGCCGGTCTATGTCGATGACATCGCCCGCGCTGCCGTGATGGGTGTCACGGGACAGGCCGAGGGTGGCATCTATGAACTGGGCGGACCGGAAACCGATACGTTCCGTGGGTTGATGCAGCGCATGCTCGAGATCATTCACCGTCGGCGGCTGATCCTGAACACACCGCTCTGGATCGCGCGCATCATGGCCTTTGGCTTTGACATGCTGCAGGCGATCACGCTGGGGCTGTTCTCCAACACCATGCTGACCCGCGACCAGATCAAGAACCTGTCCAAGGACAATGTCGTTTCTGACGACGCCAAAGGCTTTGCTGACCTGGGCATCCGGCCTGTCGCCATGGCCTCGGTGCTGCCTGACTACCTGTGGCGCTTCCGTCCGTCGGGCCAGTACGACGCGATCAAGGAATCGGCGCAGAACCTGCGCAAGAGCTGATGGAAGGCTCCACCACGCTGGTTGCCGCCGTTCTGGGGTTGCTGGAGGGGCTGACGGAGTTCATCCCCGTCTCCTCGACTGGGCACCTGCTGCTGGCAGGGTATTTCATGGGCTTCCAGAGTGCCGGGCGCACCTTCGAGGTGGTGATCCAGCTGGGTGCGGTGCTGGCGATCCTGACGGTCTATGCTTCGCGGCTGATCTCTGTCTTTGTCTCTGCCCCCCATGATCCGGCGTCGCGTCGGTTCATCCTGTCGGTGCTCATCGCCTTTCTGCCCGCCGTTGTGATCGGGGTGCTGGCGCATGATTTCATCAAGACGGTGCTGTTCGAGACGCCGATGCTGATCGCCGTGATGCTGATCTTCGGAGGTATCGTTCTGCTGGTCGTCGACCGCATCGCGCCCGAGCCGCGCCACGACGATGCGATGCGCTTTCCCCTAGGGACAGCCTTGGCGATTGGCTTTATTCAGTGCCTTGCCATGATCCCCGGTGTGTCGCGGTCCGGGGCGACCATCGTCGGTGCGCTGATGCTGGGGTCGAGCAAGCGGGCGGCGGCGGAGTTCTCTTTCTTCCTGTCGATGCCGACGATGGCGGGGGCGTTTACCTATGACCTTTACAAGAACTGGGAGGTTCTGGACACGACCGCGCTGAACGAGATCGCGGTGGGGTTCGTCATGGCCTTTATCTCGGCGGTGCTCGTTGTGAAAGGGCTTCTGGGCTATGTGAGCAAGCACGGTTACGCGCTCTTTGGCTGGTGGCGAATCGTGGTGGGTGGTGTTGCGCTGGCCGCGCTTTTGGCTGGTTTCTAGTCATTAGGTCCGATACGGACCTAAAAACGGTCAGGATTCTTTCCCTTTTTGATGCGGCAGGCTGCCTATCTCCAATATAGGTCAGCAAAACTGTCTTTTATTCGCTCCGGGCCTGCTATAACCGGTGCATCTGGCAGGTTTTATCCGGGAGGAACCAATGGCAGAGCAGCCGATGCTTAAATTCGTCAAGATCGGACGGGACATGCCGGAAAAGCGGCCCCCTGATCTACGCCGGACGGATTTCAAAGAGATTTACGCCGAGTACGCGGATGCCAAGGCCAAGGAGCAGGCGAGCCGCTGCAGTCAGTGTGGCGTACCCTATTGCCAGTCACATTGCCCGCTGCACAACAACATCCCCGACTGGCTGATGCTGACCGCCGAAGGGCGGCTGCAGGAGGCCTATGAGGTCAGCCAAGCCACGAACACCTTCCCCGAAATCTGTGGCCGTATCTGCCCGCAGGACCGTCTGTGCGAAGGCAACTGCGTGATCGAACAGTCGGGCCATGGCACCGTGACCATCGGGTCGGTCGAGAAATACATCACCGATACCGCCTGGGAAGAAGGCTGGGTTCAGCCGATCAAGCCCAAGAAAGAGCGCGCCGAGAGCGTGGGTATCATCGGCGCAGGCCCCGGCGGGCTGGCCGCCGCCGACGTGCTGCGGCGTGCTGGCGTGCAGGTGACGATCTATGACCGCTATGACCGCGCGGGCGGGCTGCTGACCTATGGCATCCCCGGCTTCAAGCTGGAAAAGGACGTGGTCATGCGCCGCAACGAACAGCTTGAGCAGGGCGGCGTGACCTTTGAGCTGAACTGCGGCGTGGATGCGGACATCTGGCAGACGATCCGGGCCGAGCATGACGCGGTGATCATCGCCACGGGCGTCTACAAATCCCGTGAAATACAGGCCCCCGGTGTCGGTGTGCCGGGGCTGGAGCGGGCGATTGATTTCCTGACCGCCAGCAACCGCAAGAGCTTTGGCGACGCGGTCGAAGACTTTGACAGCGGTCGCCTGAACGCCCATGGCAAGCGTGTTGTCGTCATCGGCGGCGGCGACACGGCGATGGACTGTGTGCGGACGTCGATCCGGCAGGGCGCTGCAAGCGTGAAATGCCTCTACCGCCGCGACCGGGCCAACATGCCAGGCAGCCAGCGCGAGGTCGCCAACGCCGAGGAAGAGGGCGTGCAGTTCGAGTGGCTGACCGCGCCCAAGGGGTTCGTTGGCGATCCGGTGACGGGTGTTCTGGTGCAGAAGATGCGCCTGGGCGCGCCCGACGCGACGGGACGGCAGGCCCCCGAGATCATCGAGGGCGCGGATTACACCGAGGACGCGGACATGGTGATCATGGCGCTGGGGTTCGAGCCCGAGGACCTGCCGACGATGTTCGGTGAGCCCGAGTTGCCGATCAACCGCTGGGGCACGATCAAGGCCGACTACGTGACGGGTGCCACGGCGCTGGATGGTGTCTATGCGGTGGGTGATATCGTGCGGGGAGCGTCGCTGGTGGTCTGGGCGATCAAGGACGGGCGCGACTGCGCGCAAGCGATCCTTGAGCGCTTTGAAAGCGAAAGCGTGATGGCGGCGGAGTGAAATCCTGAACGAAGCGCAAATTGTCACACAATGTACACCGCACGTACAGAAAGCGTGCATACACGTGTTTCTGAATAAAGAATGAATGGGTCAGTGTGGCTGACCCCAGGAGTCGAGAAGCTTTACGATGTCTGAACAGATCCGAGGCCATTGTCTTTGCGGTGCCGTGACGGTGACGTCCACCATGGACAAGCCGGCGCTGCGGGCGTGCCATTGCGATATGTGCAGGCAGCAGAATTCGGGCGCCTTCATGTCGATCTCGAACGACCCGCAGGACGTGACGGTAACGGGCGAGATCAAGGTCTACCGGTCCTCGGAATGGGCCGAGCGGGCGTTCTGTCCTATCTGCGGTTCGACGCTTTGGTACAGCACCGTCCACGACGGGGCGCGGCACCTGTCCGCGGGGCTGTTCGAGAACGCGGGCGGTGCGCCGCTGAAGCTGGAGTTCTTTGCCGACAAATGCCCCGAAGGCTACCGCTTTGAGGGCGCGCACAAGCGGCTGAGCACCGATGAGACCATCGCGATGTTCGGCGCGCAGGCGGGGGATGACGCGTGACCGAAGCCCCGGCAGTGGAAGACATCGTGGCACCCTATCGCCGGACCGGGCAGTTGTCTGGCCGGTGCCTCTGCGGGGCGGTGCGGATCGAGATCGACGGCGATTACATCGCCGCGGTCGGTGCCTGCCATTGCCTGATGTGCCAGCGCTGGAACGGGATGCTGTTCGGGTCATTCGTGGCCACGGCAGCGCATGTGACCGTGACCGGCGATGTGACGCGCCATGCCTCTTCGTCGTTTTCGGAGCGGGCGTTTTGCACCGCCTGCGGCAGCCATATCTGGCTGCGCAACATTGATCCGGAAGAGACCGAGATCGAGCTGTTTCCGGGGCTCTTCGAGGGAGCGAAGGACTTTGTCCTGCTCTCGGAAATCTACTCGGATCGCGCGCCGCATTACGTGACGCTGGCGGGCGATCATCGCCGCAAGACACGGGCCGACTACGAAGCCCGCAACCCCTTTGTTGAAGGAGACGCCACATGACCAAGTACGATGACGCCTGGGTGGCACGGGAAGAAGCCAAGCGCGCCATGATGGCCGAGAAGGGTATGTACCACCCGTCGGAAGAGCATTCCTCCTGCGGTGTGGGCCTTGTGGTCAATGTCGACGGGTCGCGCAGCCGCGCGGTAGTCGAGAACGGGATCAAGGCGCTCAAGGCGATCTGGCACCGGGGTGCGGTGGACGCGGATGGCAAGACCGGGGATGGCGCGGGTATTCACGTGCAGATCCCCGTGCCGTTCTTTTATGACCAGGTGCGCCGCACCGGTCACAAGCCGCGCGAGGATGAGCTGATTGCCGTGGGCCAGGTGTTCCTGCCGCGCACGAATTTTGCCGCGCAGGAGACCTGCCGGACCATCGTGGAAACCGAAGTGCTGCGCATGGGGTATTACATCTACGGCTGGCGGCATGTGCCGGTGAACGTGGATTGCCTGGGCGAGAAGGCGAATGCGACGCGGCCCGAGATCGAGCAGATCCTGATCTCCAATTCCAAGGGTGTCGATGAGGAAACATTCGAGCGGGAGCTTTATGTCATTCGCCGCCGGATCGAGAAGGCGGCGATTGCGGCACAGGTGCAGCAGCTATACATCGCGTCGCTGTCGTGCCGGTCGATCATCTATAAGGGCATGATGCTGGCCGAGCAGGTGGCGGAGTTCTATCCCGACCTGATGGACCCGCGGTTCGAGAGCGCTTTTGCGATCTATCACCAGCGCTATTCGACCAACACCTTCCCGCAGTGGTGGCTGGCGCAGCCGTTCCGGATGCTGGCCCATAACGGCGAGATCAACACGCTGAAGGGCAACCTGAACTGGATGAAGAGCCATGAGATCCGCATGGCGTCGGCGACATTCGGAGACCTGGCGGAGGATATCAAGCCGATCGTATCGGCGGGGTCGTCGGACTCGGCGGCGCTGGATTCGGTCTTCGAGGTGCTGGTGCGCGCGGGGCGGTCGGCGCCGATGGCGAAGACGATGCTGGTGCCTGAATCCTGGTCCAAGCAGGCGGTGGAGCTGCCGCAGGCGTGGCGGGACATGTATTCCTACTGCAACTCGGTGATGGAGCCCTGGGACGGGCCGGCGGCGCTGGCGATGACGGACGGGCGCTGGGTTTGCGCGGGGCTGGACCGGAACGGGCTGCGGCCGATGCGCTATGTGGTGACGGGCGACGGCATGCTGATCGCCGGGTCCGAGGCGGGGATGGTGCCGCTGGATGAGGCCAACGTGGTGAAGAAGGGTGCCCTTGGTCCCGGTCAGATGATTGGCGTGCACATGGGCAAGGGGCAGCTGTTCCACGACAAGGAGCTGAAGGACAAGATGGCCTCGGCCCTGCCGTTTGGCGAGTGGGTCGGCAAGATCGTCGAGCTGGACGAGCCGCTGAGCAAGGTCGACGAGAAGCCGGTGTTTACTGGAAACGAGTTGCGGCGGCGCCAGGTGGCGGCGGGGTATTCCATCGAGGACCTGGAGCAGATCCTCGCCCCCATGGCGGAGGATGCCAAGGAGACGCTGGCGTCGATGGGTGATGACACGCCCTCGGCGGTGCTGTCCAAGCAGTACCGGCCGCTGAGCCATTTCTTCCGGCAGAACTTCAGCCAGGTGACGAACCCGCCGATTGACTCATTGCGCGAGTACCGGGTGATGAGCCTGAAGACGCGGTTCGGGAACCTCAAGAACGTGCTGGACGAGGATAGCTCGCAGACCGAAATCCTTGTCCTTGATAGTCCCTTCGTGGGGAACGCGCAGTTTGATGAGTTGTTCAACCACTTCAACGCGAACGCGGTGACGATTGATTGTACCTTCACCCCGGGCGAGGGCAAGCTGAGTGCAGGGCTCAAGCGTATCCGGGCCGAGGCGGAGGATGCGGTGCGGTCGGGGGCCGGGCATATCATCCTGACGGATCACCTGAGCGATGCCGAGAGGGTGGCAATGCCGATGATCCTGGCCACGAGTGCCGTGCACAGTCACCTTATTCGCAAGGGTTTGCGGACTTTCACGTCGCTCAATGTGCGGTCGGCGGAATGCGTGGACCCGCATTATTTCGCCGTGCTGATCGGCTGCGGGGCGACGGTGGTGAACGCCTATCTGGCCGAGGATTCGCTGGCCGACCGGATCGAACGGGGACTGCTGGACATGTCGCTGACCAAGGCGGTTCAGCGCTATCGCGAAGCCATCGATCAGGGTCTGCTCAAGATCATGGCGAAGATGGGTATTTCGGTGGTGTCGTCCTACCGCGGCGGTCTGAACTTTGAAGCCGTGGGTCTGTCCCGCGCGATGTGCGCCGAGTATTTCCCCGGCATGACCAGCCGTATCAGCGGCATTGGTGTGACCGGTATCCAGCGCAAGGCCGAGGAAGTACACGCCAAGGGCTGGGCAGGCGACGGCGTGGTGCTGCCCATCGGCGGGTTCTACAAGGCGCGGACCAGCGGGGAAACCCATGCCTGGGAAGCGTCCTCGATGCATCTGATGCAGATGGCCTGCAACCGCGCGTCCTACCAGATGTGGCAGCAGTATTCGAAGAAGATGCAGAGCAATCCGCCGATTCATCTGCGCGATTTGCTGGACATCAAGCCGCTGGGCGAGCCGATTGGGCTGGAAGAGGTGGAAAGCATCACCTCGATCCGCAAGCGGTTCGTGACGCCGGGCATGTCGCTGGGGGCGCTGAGCCCCGAGGCGCACAAGACGCTGAACGTTGCGATGAACCGGATCGGGGCCAAGTCGGATTCCGGTGAGGGTGGCGAGGACCCGGCGCATTTCGTGCCGGAGCCGAACGGCGATAACCCCTCTGCCAAGATCAAGCAGGTGGCCTCGGGCCGCTTTGGTGTGACCGCCGAGTACCTGAACCAGTGCGAAGAGTTGGAGATCAAGGTCGCGCAGGGTGCCAAGCCCGGTGAGGGCGGCCAGTTGCCGGGGATGAAGGTGACCAAGCTCATCGCGCGGCTGCGGCATTCGACGCCGGGTGTGACGCTGATCTCGCCCCCGCCGCACCACGATATCTATTCCATCGAGGACCTTGCGCAGCTGATCTATGATCTCAAGCAGATCAACCCGCGCTGCAAGGTGACGGTGAAACTGGTGGCGTCCTCCGGCGTCGGGACGATTGCTGCGGGTGTGGCCAAGGCGAAGGCGGATATCATCCTGATCTCGGGCCACAACGGCGGGACGGGCGCGTCGCCCGCGACGTCGATCAAATATGCGGGTCTGCCGTGGGAGATGGGCCTGACCGAGGCGCATCAGGTGCTGAGCATGAACAACCTGCGCGACCGGGTGACCTTGCGCACCGATGGCGGTCTGCGGACGGGCCGTGACATCGTCATGGCGGCGATGCTGGGGGCCGAGGAGTTTGGCATCGGCACCGCGGCGCTGATCGCGATGGGCTGTATCATGGTGCGCCAGTGCCAGTCGAACACCTGCCCGGTGGGCGTGTGCACGCAGGACGAAAGCCTGCGGGCGAAGTTCACCGGCAACGCGGACAAGGTGGTGAACCTGATCACCTTCTACGCGACGGAAGTGCGGGAAATCCTTGCCTCGATCGGCGCGCGGTCACTGGATGAGGTGATCGGTCGGGCGGACCTGCTGACGCAGGTGTCGCGTGGATCGGCGCATCTGGATGATCTGGACCTCAACCCGCTGCTGATCACGGTCGATGGCGCGCATGACAACGTCTATGACCGGGACAAGCCGCGTAACGTGGTGCCCGATACGCTGGATGCGCAGATCGTGCGGGATGCGGCGCGGTTCCTGGAGGACGGTGAGAAGATGCAGCTGTCCTACGCGGTGCAGAACACGCACCGGACCGTGGGGACGCGGGTGTCGAGCCATATCGTCAAGAAGTTCGGGATGCGCAATTCGCTGCAACCGGATCACCTGACGGTGAAGCTGACCGGGTCTGCCGGGCAGTCGCTGGGGGCCTTCGCGGCGCCGGGTCTGAAGCTGGAAGTGGCGGGCGATGCCAACGACTATGTCGGCAAGGGTCTGTCCGGGGGCATGATCGTCGTGCGCCCGCCCATGTCCAGCCCTATCGTCGCGGCGGAGAACACGATCATCGGGAACACCGTGCTTTACGGCGCGACCGACGGCTATCTCTTTGCAGCCGGGCGCGCGGGCGAGCGGTTTGCCGTCCGCAATTCCGGTGCGAAGGTGGTGATCGAGGGCTGTGGTTCCAACGGGTGTGAGTACATGACCGGGGGGGTCGCGGTGATCCTTGGGGATATCGGTGCCAACTTTGGCGCGGGGATGACCGGAGGAATGGCGTATCTTTATGATCCGGAGGGCAAGGCTGAAGAGCTGATGAACCACGAGACGCTGGTCACCTGCCCGGTGACGGTAGATCACTGGATGCACCAGCTCGAAGAGCTGATGGAGCGGCATCTGGAGGAAACCGGCAGCCGCAAGGCGGCGGACATTCTGCAGCATTGGGATATCGAGAAGAGCAATTTCCTTCAGGTCTGCCCGAAGGAGATGCTGAACAAGCTGCCTGCACCGCTGACCCACGACGAGGCGGCTGTTCCTGCTGAATAGCCGAGGGAAACGCGGGCGTTCACAAAGGGACGCCCGCGCCCTATAGCTGTAGTGAAACACCTTTCCGAAAGGGATGGATCGCCCAAAGCTGCCTAAAATCCAAGATTTCAACGCGTTGGGCGATAGGATATCTATCGGGTATTCGGAAAGTTGCGGTATGGCGCGGGCAGCGAAGAAGAAATCTGAGAATAACAGGACGCGGGGCAGGCTGCCCGGTGTGGACCTGCTGCTATGGCTGCGGTTCTGGTTCTGGCGGGGGATCGCGATCATCTTTCTGCTGATGGTCGCACTGGTGATCCTGTTTGCTTCCGTCAATCCGCCAACCACGATCTACATGTTCTCCGAAGGTCGCCGGTTGGGCGGGGTGGCGCAGACTTGGGTTCCGCTGGAAGAGATCGCGCCTGCGATGGCGCGGTCGGCGGTGGCGGCGGAGGATGCGAATTTCTGCAACCACTGGGGGTTCGACATGGCCGCGATCCGGCTGGCGATCGAGGAGGGCGGCGCAAGAGGGGCGTCGACCATTTCGCAGCAGACGGTGAAGAACGTGTACCTCTGGCACGGGCGGCTGTGGACGCGGAAGGCGCTGGAGGCGCTGATGACACCGCTGGTCGAGGCGATCTGGTCCAAGCGGCGGATCATCGAGGTCTATCTCAACGTGGCGGAGTTCGACGAGGGCGTTTTCGGTGTGGAGGCGGCGGCGCAGCATTATTTCGGCGTGGCGGCGCGGGATCTGAGCGATACGCAGGCAGCACGGCTGGCGGCGATCCTGCCGTCGCCCAAGACGCGATCCGCGTCGAACCCCGGCAGTTTCGTGCGCAAAAGGGCCGCACAGGTGCGTGACGGAGCGGCGACCATTCGCGCGGATGGGCGTGCGGCCTGTTTCGAGAGTTGAAAAGCCCAAGCGAAGCGGGCATGGAGAGGGAACGCATGTTCACCCAACCAAGGCACAAGTGATGGCGCGTCTGTTTCACGTTCCCCTTTCCCCGTTTTGTCGCAAGGTGCGTTTGAGCCTTGCCGAGAAGAAGATCGAGGTGGAGCTGGTCGAGGAACGCTATTGGGAGCAGGACCCCGATTTCATGCGGCGCAACCCGGCGGGCAAAGTGCCGGTGCTGCGGCTTGATGGGATCATGATGTCGGAAAGTGCCGCGATCTGCGAATATATCGAGGAGACGCGGCCCGAGCCGTCACTGATGCCGGAGAGCCCCGTGGAGCGGCTGGAGGTGCGGCGGCTGGTGAGCTGGTTCGATGACAAGTTCCATGCCGAGGTGACGTCGAAGCTGCTGTATGAGCGGGTGAACAAGAAGGTGATGAAGCAGGGGTATCCCGACAGTTCCAACGTCAAGGCCGGGGCGAAGGCGATCAAGTATCACCTCGATTACATGGCCTGGCTTCTGGATCAGCGGCGCTGGCTGGCGGGGGACCGGATGACGCTGGCGGATTTTGCGGCGGCCGCGCATCTGTCGTCGCTTGATTACATCTCTGACGTGGACTGGAACCGGTCGGAGACGGTCAAGGACTGGTACGCCAAAATCAAGTCGCGGCCGGCCTTCCGGGCGCTTTTGGCGGACCAGGTGCCCGGATTTCCGCCGCCGCGGCATTACAACGATCTGGATTTTTGAAGCGGCGCGTGCGGCGTTGTGAGCGCTCCGTGACAGGCTGCGGGAAGGGCTGAGAGCTTGGGGGAGGCTGTCTGCCTCCCCCAAACCCCCTCCGAGGACTTTATTTGGCCAGAAAGAGTACAGGGTTGAAGGAACGGCTGGTGCGCGAGGCCCTTGAGATGGGGTTCGTGGCCTGCCGGGTGTGCAGGCCGGATGCGGTGCCGCATGTGCCGGAGCGGTTGGCGGCCTTTGTCGGGAAGGGCTTTCACGGGCAGATGGGCTGGATGGCCGAGCGGATGCATTGGCGGGGTAATCCCGCAGCGCTCTGGCCCGAGGCGCGGTCGGTGATCATGCTGGCGGAGAGCTATGCGCCGGAGCATGATCCGCTGGCGGTGCTGGAACGGCCCGAGAAGGGTGCGATTTCGGTCTATGCGCAGGGGCGGGACTATCATGACGTCGTCAAGAAGCGGCTGAAGCGGCTGGCGCGCTGGCTGATCGCGGAGGGCACCAAGGAACTCAACCGGGTGCCGCTCTCATCGCATCCTTCGGATACGGCTGCCGCGCAGGCGGCGTCCGGTGCCCGGACGCCGGAGGTGAAGGTGTTCGTCGATACCGCACCGGTGCCGGAAAAGGCGCTGGGGCAGGCGGCGGGGCTGGGATGGCAGGGCAAACATACCAACCTGTTGAGCCGGGATTGGGGGAATTGGGCCTATTTAGGGTCGATTTTCACCACGCTGGAGCTGGAGCCCGATGCGCCGGAGGTGGACCATTGCGGGTCCTGCACGGCGTGTCAGGACATCTGTCCGACGGATGCCTTTCCGGCGCCTTACCAGCTGGATGCGCGGCGATGCATTTCCTACCTGACCATCGAGCATAAGGGGCCGGTGGACGAGGACCTGCGGGGGCGGATGGGCAACCGGATCTATGGCTGCGACGATTGCCTGGCCGTCTGTCCGTGGAACAAGTTCGCGGTGGCGGCGAGCGACATGCGCTACCAAGGGCGGGAGGTGGAGGCGTCGGACCTTGCCGATTTGGCGGTACTGGATGATGCGGGGTTCCGGGAGCGGTTCTCGGGCTCGCCCGTCAAGCGGATCGGGCGGGACCGCTTTGTGCGTAACGTGCTTTATGCGATCGGCAATTCGGGGCTGGCGCGGCTGCGGCTCGTAGCGCAGGGGCTGACCGGGGACGCGGATGCCGCGGTGGCGGACGCGGCGCGCTGGGCGGTGGCGCGGCTGGACGCGGGCTGACGCAATCGGGCTGGACCCTGCGCAAATTCTCCTTAAACCGGGAGGGATTGCAGAGGGGAGGCCGGGATGACGGTTCTGTTGGGCGTGGATACGGGGGGCACCTATACGGATGCGGTGCTGCTGCGCGACGAGGAGGCGGTGATCGCCTCGGCCAAGTCGCTGACCACACGGCATGACCTTGCCATCGGCGTTGGCAACGCGGTGCGCGCGGTGCTGGCGGAGGCGGATGTGGACCCGTCGGAGATCGCGCTCGCGTCGCTGTCGACCACGCTGGCGACCAATGCGCTGGTCGAGGGGCAGGGCGGGCGCGTGGCGCTGATCTACATCGGTTTCCGCGAGAGTGACCTGCAGGCGCACGGGCTGGCCGAGGCGCTGAAGGGCGATCCACATATCGTGCTGGAAGGCGGTCACAACCACGCCGGGGGTGAGGCGCGGCCGCTGGATGAAACGGGGCTATCGGCCTTTTTAGAGACGCATAAGAACGACGTCAGCGGCTTTGCGGTGGCGAGCCAGTTCGCCACGCGCAATCCGGCGCACGAGCTGCGCGCCATGGAGCTGGTGGCGCGGATCACCGGGCGGCCGGTGTCGGCTTCGCACCAGTTGTCGGCCAAGCTGAACGGGCCCAAGCGGGCGATGACGGCGGTGCTGAACGCGCGGCTGATCGGGATGATCGACCGGCTGATCGGGCGGGCGGAGGATACGTTGCGCGCCCTCGGGCTCGCCGCGCCGATGATGGTGGTGCGCGGCGACGGGGCGCTGATTTCGGCTGCACAGGCGCGGGAGCGGCCCATCGAGACGATCCTGTCGGGGCCTGCGGCGTCGATTGTGGGCGCGCGCTGGATGACGGGGGCGGACCTGGCGCTGGTCAGCGACATTGGTGGGACCACCACGGATGTGGCGCTGCTGAAGGGCGGGCGGCCCAAGATCGATCCGGCGGGGGCGCGCGTGGGGCCTTACCGGACGATGGTCGAGGCGGTGGCGATGCGCACCACGGGGCTGGGCGGGGACAGCGAGGTGCATTTCATTTCCGAGGGGCTGGAGGGCGGTGTCACGCTTGGGCCGCGGCGGTTGCTGCCGGTGTCGCTGGTGGCGGTGGAAGCGCCAGAGGTGGTTCATGCAGCGCTCGATGCGCAGCTGCGCAGTGTCACACCGGGAGAGCATGACGCGCGCTTCGTCCGGGCCGTGGCGGGGGTCAGCCGCGAGGGGATCGGCGCGCGGGAGATGGCGCTGTTGGAGCGAATTGGCGAGGGGTTGCATCCGCTGGGAGACGTGCTGCGCGCGCGGATCGAGCAGGGGGCGCTGAAGCGGCTGGTGGAGCGCGGGCTGGTACAGGTGGCGGGGGTGACGCCCTCGGATGCGAGCCATGTGCTGGGACGCGTGAAGGAATGGGATGCGGGGGCTGCGCGCAAGGCATTGCAATTGTTCGGGCGGCGGCGGACAGGGGCGGGCAACGTGTTGTCGAACAGCGTCGAGGACGTGGCGCGGATCATCGTGGACCAGTTGACGCATCAAACAGTTCTGGCCTTGTTAGAGACTGCTTTCGACGAGGAAGACCCAGGCTTTGAGGACGCATCCGAGGTGCTGGCGCGGCACGTGTTGATGCAGGAAGGCATGAAGGGGCGGACGGGCCTGGTGAGGTTGGAAACGGGTCTGCGCGTGCCGGTGGTGGGGCTTGGTGCCTCTGCGCCGAGCTATTATCCGGCGGTGGGAGAGCGGCTGGGCTGCGAGATGATCCTGCCGGAGTATGCAGGTGTGGCCAATGCGATCGGTGCGGTGGTGGGGCGTGTCACGATGCGGCAGAGCGGAACGGTGACGGCGCCATCGGAAGGCAAATACCGGGTGCATCTGGTCGAAGGACCGCGCGATTTTGTGGATCAGGAGAGCGCTTTGGCCCTGTTAGAGACTGCTTTGCGGGAGAAGGCGCTGGCGGAGGCGCAGGCGGCGGGAGCCGAAGATATACAGGTGTCGGTCAAGCGGGATGTACGCACGGCAGGGGTCGAGGCGCGGGAGGTTTTCGTTGAAGCGGTCGTGACGGTGGAAGCGGCGGGACGGCCGCGGGTGGCTGAAGGCTAGTTTGGTCGCTCGCCCATGCGTGCCGCGCAGGTGGCCGTATCATCGGACCTTGCGCCCGAGATAGAAGGTTTCTTGCGCCACCACCGAGTGATTTGGCTGCGGCGCCGAGGAGAGGGCAATCAGGCCTGGTTGGCGCCCCGCACCTGGCGGATGCTTTCGCGAATTGCGCGCCAGTTTGCCGCCTCGGCGCGGTTTCCCGCATCCTGCGAGGCGCGTTCCTTGCGCGCCGCCTCAAGCTCGGCCTTGTTTCCGTGCGCACGGTAGAGAGCGTGGGCGATTTCCTTTTTCTTGAGGATATCCATGGCAATTCTCCTTTGGTTTTCAGAGATGCGGCCCGTCAGGATTGGAGGTTCTGGCCGCGCGGCCGGGCACGCAGCGGCGCGCCGGAGGTCTGGGTTTCCGAGGCTGGCCAAAATGCCGGGACTCTTGGGGCCGACCGGACGAAAGCTGCGCTTGCCGAACGTCTGCAGCATACACGCGGGTCGGGAAAGGATCAAATCAGCCCGGGTTATTCCGCTTATGTCCCGGGATATGCGGTGAATGGCGGGGCGGAAGCATCGTGTTTTCCTGCAAGTCACCGGGAGCGATGGGGCAGCAGATGCACGGGCAATGAAAAAGCCCCGCCGGGTCAGGGCGGGGCTTTGTCGTTTGCGTGGTTTTCGGCCTCAGACCGGCGGTCTGTCCCGTACGGCGCGGGCGACCATCGCGACCAGGAAGAGGACCAGGAAGACCACAAACAGAATCTGCGCGATCCCTGCTGAAGCACCGGCGATGCCGCCGAAACCGAGTGCGGCGGCGATTACTGCCACCACGAGAAAAGTCAAAGCCCAACCGAGCATTTCGTTCACCTTTCATTAAGGGTTCATTTGCGAGGTGAACGTCGAAGAGAGGGATTTGGTTCCCTGAGGTCAGACTGGGGAGGGGTAGGTCGGACAAATTTGTCCGACCTTAGGCTTACTCGGCCGCCTGTCGCTTGGGCAGGACCCAGCCGGGGCGGGGGAAGTGGCAGGTGTAGCCGTTGGGAATGCGCTCGAGGTAATCCTGATGCTCCGGCTCGGCTTCCCAGAAGTCGCCGACGGGTTCGACTTCCGTGACCACCTTGCCGGGCCAGAGGCCCGAGGCTTCGACGTCGGCGATGGTGTCGAGGGCGGTCTGCTTCTGGTCCTCGTCAACGTAGTAGATCGCCGAGCGGTAGCTCATGCCGATATCGTTGCCCTGACGGTTGAGCGTCGTGGGGTCGTGGATCTGGAAGAAGAATTCCAGGATCTCGCGGTAGGACGTCTTATCAGGGTCGAAGAAAATCTCGATCCCCTCGGCGTGAGTGCCGTGATTGCGGTAGGTGGCGTTGGGGACGTCACCGCCGGTATAGCCGACGCGGGTCCGCAGGATGCCGGGGCGTTTGCGGATCAGGTCCTGCATGCCCCAGAAACACCCGCCTGCCAGTACTGCGCGTTCTTCGCTCATGCCACGTCCTCCACTTGATCGAGATATTCGCCATAGCCTTCGGCCTCCATATCGTCGCGGTGGACGAAGCGGAGGGAAGCGGAATTGATGCAGTAGCGCATGCCGCCGCGGTCGCGGGGGCCGTCGGGGAAGACATGGCCAAGGTGGCTGTCGCCGTGCTTGGAGCGGACCTCGACCCGCCGCATGCCGAGAGAGTTGTCCTCGTGCTCGGTCACGTTGTCGATAGGCTTGGTAAAGCTGGGCCAGCCGCAGCCGGATTCGTACTTGTCGGCCGAGGCGAAAAGCGGCTCGCCGCTGACGACATCGACGTAGATCCCGGGTTCCTTGTTGTAGAGCAGCTTGCCGGTGCCGGGGCGTTCGGTGCCACTTTCCTGTGTGACGAAATACTGTTCGGGGGTCAGTGCGGCCACCGCTTCGGGCCGTCTTTCGTATTTAGCCATGGTGCCTCCGTTTCTGGTTCATCTCATTAAATGGTGCGACGGGGCGAAATTCAAAGGGTTTGTCGGGGGCCGCAACGGAATGTGAACCAAAGCCTGTCTTGGCGCGTATTGATCCTATATGTGGAGGAAAATGATGCGCTGGATTTTCGCAGCTTTGATAAGCCTGATGATGGGGGGCACCGCGATGGCGGCACCGAAGGACGTGACATTTTCGAACATTGACGGCGGGACGCTGGATTTCAGCGAATGGGCCGGCAAGCCGGTGCTGGTGGTGAACACCGCCTCGCAATGCGGGTTCACGCCGCAGTACAAGGGGATGCAGGAGCTCTACGACCGTTACAAGGATCGCGGGCTCGTGGTGCTGGCGGTGCCGTCGGATGACTTCAACCAGGAGCTCGACAGCGCGGAAGAGGTCAAGGATTTCTGCGAGATCACCTTTGGGCTGGACCTTCCGATGACCGACATCACGCCGGTGCGCGGGGCGGATGCGCATCCGTTCTACCAGCAGGTCAAGGCGGAGACGGGGTTTGCGCCCAAGTGGAATTTCAACAAGGTGCTGATCGGGCCGGATGGCAAGGTCGTGGGCACCTGGGGGTCGACGACGCGGCCGACCTCGCGCAGCATCACCAAGGAAATCGAGGCGTTGCTGGATTGATCCTTGCTGGCTAGGCTCCGCCGGGAAGGAGCCTGCCGATGCCAGACGAAAAACCCAGCCTCGATGCGGCCTATGCGCTGGAGACGCCGGAGGATAACCGGCGGCTTTATGCGGATTGGGCCGAAACCTACGACGACAGTTTTGCCCAACAGATGGATTACCGGCTACCCAGAATGGTGGCGCTGATCCTGGCGGAGGTGTTCCAGGGGCCGGGGCCTGTGCTGGACGTGGGTGCCGGTACGGGGCTGGTGGCGCAGAACATGCTGATGCGCGGGATGCTTGAGATCGACGCGCTGGATATCTCGGCGGACATGCTGGCGGTGGCGGCGTCAAAGGGGCTTTATCGCAAGACGATCGAGGCGGATCTGACCGGGCCGCTTGACCTGATGGATGGTGTCTATGGCGCGGTGGTGAGTGCGGGGACCTTCACGCACGGGCATGTGGGGCCGGATGCGCTGGACGAATTGCTGCGGGTGGCGCGGAAGGGGGCGGTGTTCGTGCTGTCGATCAATGCCGAGCATTTCGAGGCGCGCGGGTTTGCAGAGAAGTTCGCGGCGCTTGCAGGGCGGATCGACGGGCTGGAGCACCGGGAGGTGGATATCTACGGTGCAGCGGCGGATGCGGCGCATGCGGGCGACAAGGCGCAGATCACCGTGTTCACCAAGCGGTAGCTTGATCCAGATCATGGAGCGGCGAAGGCCGCCGCGCGAGGATGGCGCGACAGAACCCAGGAGGAAAGGTGCGCCGGTGCTGGATATTTCCAACAGAAAGGTCATGCAGATCATCGAATACGGTCACGAGATTGACCGGGCCGAGAATGAGTTGCGCGGGTTTCTTGAAACACTCAACGAGGAAGAGCAGGTCAGCCTGATCGCGATCATGTGGATCGGGCGAGAAAGCTTTGCCCCGGACGAGGTTCAGGAGGCGCTGGCGACGGCGCGGCAGGAGGCCAGCACGCCGACGGCGGATTACCTGATCGGGACGCCGCATTTTCCGGATCACCTCGAAGCCGGGCTGGAAGCGCTGGGCATGACCGAGGAGGAAGATGAGGATTGAAGGCGCGGCTGCGGCGGTGCTAGGCTGAACCCAGCCTATCCATGTGCGGCTAGGGTTCCGTTGCCAAAGGCAAGCTGGTCCGAGCGCCGTTATGAGCGTGATGCAGACACCCGAGGACTAAGAACCCAGAGGGGATGGACAGGGCGTGATGAGCCACGTCTGAAACCAGCCTTGGGGTCTGAAAATGTCTTTTGCCGGTCTAGCCCTTGTCCTTGCCGCCGCCTTTTGCCACGCGACATGGAATGTTTTCGTCAAACGGATCGCCGGCGGGGCCGAGCTGATCTGGCTGTTTTCGATCCTTTCGGTGCTGATCTACCTGCCGATGGCGGTGTGGATCGTGGTGGTGCAGCAGCCGGTGTTCGGACCCTGGCAGATCGGGTTCATGCTGGGCACCGTGGCGTTGCATCTTGGGTATTTCATCCTGCTGCAGACGGGGTATCGGAAGGGCGACCTGTCGCTCGTCTATCCCACGGCGCGGGCGACGGGGCCGCTTTTGTCGACGACCTTTGCCGTGCTGGTTCTGGGCGAGGTGGTGACGTTCCAGATGGCGCTGGGCGCTGGGATCATCATTTTCGCGGTGCTGATGCTTACCGGTGGGATCAAACCGGGCGCGCGGCATCTGTCTGCCTCGCTGGTTTTCGGTCTTGGGGCGGGGGTGTTCATCGCGAGTTACACCGTCTGGGATGCCTACGCGGTGTCGGTGTTGCTGGTGCCGCCCCTGCTGATGGACTACGCGTCGAACCTCGGCCGGGTCGTGGTGCTGGCCCCGGTGGCCTACCGGCGGCGGGCGCTGATGCGGCAGCATTGGGTGCAGCACCGGCTGGGGGTGGTGGTGATCGCGGTGTTTTCACCGCTGGCCTATATTCTCGTGCTTTATGCGCTGACCTTCACGCCCGTCGCCTATGTGGCGCCCGCGCGGGAGGTGAGCGTGGTGCTGGCGGTGCTGGCAGGCAGCATCCTGTTGCACGAGGGGAACCTGAAAGAGCGGCTGGGCTGGGCGTCGATCGCGCTGGTTGGGATGATCCTGCTGACGTTGGGGTGAGGTCAGTTCAGCACGATGACGCCGGTGTCCTTGGACTTGTGCTCGGGCTCGACGTGGATGGTGACGCGGGTGTTGGGCAGCACGCGGGCGATGCCCGCCTCGATCCGGTCGCAGATTTCATGGGCGTCGTAGACGGTCATTTCGGCAGGCACGACGAGGTGGAATTCGATGAAATTGGCGCTGCCCGCGTGGCGGGTCTTGAGGTCGTGCGCCTCGACCGCGCCTTGCGCCTCGGCGGCGATGACCTCCTCGATCAGGGTGAGGGTGCCGTCGGAGAGGGCCTCGTCCATCAGGCCGCTGAGGGATTCCTTAACCACGCGGGAGCCTGACCAGAGGATGTTGACGGCCACCACGGCGGCCATGAGCGGATCGAGCAGCCACCAGCCTGTGAGCATGGCCAGAAGGACACCGACCGCGACCCCGACGGAGGTGTAGACATCGGTCCAGAGATGCTTGCCGTCGGCCACCAGCGCAGGGGAAACTAGGCGTCTGCCCTGACGGACAAGGACAAAGGCCCAGACGCCGTTGATCGCGGTGGCAAGGCCGTTGATCGCCAGCCCTTCGATGGGCGCATCGAGGGGCACGGGGGCGAGCAAGCCGTGGAAAGCCTCGCGCAGGATGAAGAGGGCGGCGAGGATGATCATCACCCCTTCGAGCACGGCGCTGAAGAATTCTGCCTTGTGATGGCCGAAGGGGTGCGTGGCGTCGGCGGGCCGAGCCGCGACGCGGATCGCAACAAGGGCGGCGAAGGCGGTGGCGAGGTTGACGGTGCTTTCTAGCGCATCGGAAAGCAGGGCGACCGACCCGGTCAGCCACCACGCCAACGTCTTGAGCCCCAGAACGAGGATGCCGATGATCAGGCTGCCAGCGGCAAGTTTGAGGGCGGTGGGCATGAGCGGTCCCCTTTGGTCGCGCCGGGAATAACGGCTGGGACAGGGAGGCTCAAGCGGATGGCTGATTCACTGCGGCAATGGTCGACCGCTAACCCGCGGGGATGTCGGAGAGCCTGAACACCTCAACCGGTTCGCGGATGCCCTTGAGGGTGACCTCTCCGGTGGTGACCGAGGGGAAATCGTCTTCTACCGCGATGGCGGCGCGGGTGCTGAGGAGGATTTCGCCGTCCTCGGCCATTTCGCAGAGGCGCGAGGCCAAGTTGATCGCGGTACCGGACGCGGTGTAGTCCGAGCGGCCCTCGTAGCCCACCATGCCGACCGTGGCATAGCCCATGGAGACGCCGACGCCAAAGCCCAACCGGAAGCCCATGCGTTTCCAGTCCCTGCCAAGCTCGGCCATACGGGTGCGCATGGCGATGGCGAGGCGGACGGCGTCGCCCGCCGGATCGTCGCAGGGGATCGGATCGTTGAAAAGCACCATGATCCCGTCGCCCATGCGGTGATCGACGCCCGCGCCGTGGGCGTTGATCAGCTTGCCCATCTCTTCGTGGTAGGTTTGCAGGACCTCGATGGTCTCTTCGGGCTCCGCCGTTTCGCAGAAGGCGGTGAAACCGCGGATGTCGCAGAAGAGAACGCCGAGCAGGGCGCGGTGGCTTTTCAGCATGCTGTCGGAGCCGGAGGAGACCACGGTATCCGCCACTGCGGCGGGCAGGAAGCGCTTTAGCTTGCCCATGCGCTCGATCTCGCCCACCTGTTCTGTGACGCGGTTGCCAAGCTCGGCGTTGAGGGTTTCGAGGGCCCTGAACTGGCGGACGTTTTCGATGGCGATGACGGCCTGGGCGGCGAAGGTCTGGACGAGGGCCACCGCATCCTCGGTGAAGAGGCCCGGTTCTGAACGGTGCAGGTTGATCGCCCCGAGCGCGCCCCGCGCATCGAGAAGCGGCACGCTGAGCATGGAGCGGTGGCCCTGTTTGTCGACCATCATCCGGAAGCTGAGTTCGCCCTTCCTGTAGCCGTCGGTTTCCTTGATATCCGCGACGTTCATTGGGGCACCGTCGCAGATCGCCGCCGCCGAAACGTGCACCTTGGGGTCCATTTCCATCGGGGTCTGGTTGATCAGCCTAATACGTTCCGGGACGGTTGCCTGACGGGCGGGATCCGCGTGGCTGAGTGCCGCGAGTTTCAGGTGCGCATCGTCGGGCCGCCCCAGCATGAGCGCGGCGGTGTCGGCTCCGCAAAGTTGGCGGGCGTTGCGCAGGACGGTTTCGAAAACGGGGCTTTCGTCGTCGCGGCTTTGGCTGATCACCTGAAGGATTTCCGAGGAGGCGCGTTCGCGGGCCAGACGTTCCTGCACCTCGCGGAACTGGCGGACGTTCTCGATGGCGATGACGGCCTGCGCGGCGAAGGTTTCCAACAGGGTGATCTCGTCGTGCGAGAAGGCTTTGACCTCGCGGCGGAAGAGGGTGATGCAGCCTGTTGCTGCTTCATCCAGCAGGAGCGGGACGCAGAGGATCGTCCGCATCCCTTCCTCTTCGACCATGGCGACGCGACCTGGGTCGCGCTGGCGGTAGAGGTCGGTATCCGTGAGGTCCTCGATGTGGACAACCTGCGCCGTGCGCATGGCGACCGACGGTACCAGTTGGTTGTCCAGCGGTCTTGGCTTGCTGCCAACAGAGAGGTGGCGCAGCCCTTCGCCGAAATGCGCCACCAGGTGCCAATGGTGGCCCGCCGCGTCGAGAAGGCAGAGGTTTGCCAGGGGTGCGCCGGAAAGATGAGCAGCGTTCTTTAGAATGATATCGAAGACCGGGGCTGGGTCCGTGCGCGAGGCGCTGATCACTTGCAGGATTTCGCGCGATGCCCGCTCACGTTCCAGCCGGGTTTGCACCTCGCGGAACTGCCGGACGTTCTCGATGGCGATGACGGCCTGCGCGGCGAAGGTCTCAATAAGGTCGATTTCGCCCTTGCTGAAAGGAGCCAGTTCGTAACGGCTGAGGGCGATGACGCCAAAGGCCTTGCCCTGAAGCATGAGCGGCACGCAGAGCCGCGAGCGCAGGCCTTCGTCGTCGACCATGCGCAGGTATGTCGGATCACCGGCGAGGTAGGGCGCGCTTTGCGTCATGTCGGCGATGTGGATCGTCCGGGCCTCGCGGAAGGCCTGCGAGATCGGCAGCGGGTCCGCGACCGCCCATTCCCGCGTCTCGGCAAGGTCGATACGGATTAATCCACGATGCGCACGGATACGGTAGTGCGTCCCCGTCGGGGTCAACAGCATAAGTGCGGCATCCGGTACGTTGCAGAGCTGCGAGGCCTTCTGGAGGATCGCGTCGAAGACCGGCCCCTCGTCATCGGGGCTTTGGCTGATGACTTGCAGGATCTCGCGCGTCGCGGCCTCGCGTTCCAGGCGGGTTTGCACCTCGTGGAACTGGCGCACGTTGTCGATGGCGATGACGGCCTGGGCGGCAAAGGTCTGGACCAGGTGGATTTCCTCGGGGCTGAACGCCCTGGGTTCGGGCCGCGAGAGGGTGATGTTGCCAAAGGCGACGCTGTCGCGCATCAGGGGCACGCTGAGATGGGCGCGCACACCTTCCACGTCCACGAGCTTGCGCCGCCCTTCGTGCCCTGAACGGTAAAGGTCGGTATCCTTCATGTCGGGAATATTCTGCACCTTGCCTTCGCGGACGGCGGCGCACATGACGAGCGGTTCGTTCAGATCGAAAGTGGTTCCGTCTGGAAAAGCGCCGTGGTTCGTCCCCGGTCCGTTCCTGACAATTGTGAGCATCGTCCGCGCGTCATCAACAAGCTGCAGGCCGCTGCCGGTGGCGTTGCAGAGGCGTTCGGCGTTGGCGAGGATCACGTCAAAGACGGGACCATCGTCATCGCGGCTTTGGCTGATGACCTGAAGGATTTCCCGTGTCGCGGCTTCTCTTTCCAGCTGGGTCTGCAATTCGCGGAACTGGCGGACATTCTGTATCGCGATGACCGCCTGTCCGGCAAATGTGTCGACCAGCCGGATTTCATCGTCGGCGAACGGGCTGACCTCGCGACGGCTGAGCACGATGATACCGATGCATGTCGTTCCTTTGACAAGCGGTACCGAGATGCGTGTTCGCAGCCCTTCCTCGTCGACAAGCTGAACCATGTCGGCCTCGCCTGCCAGATAGGCCGACGATTGGCTGAGGTCCTCGTCCTGTACCGTGCGCGCTTGTGCGATGGCCTGCCCCAGACCTGTCAGTTCGGCGGAAAGGTCCATTGGCCAAGTCTGGCCGATATTCAACGCCCGCCGCGTCAATCCGTGATAGGCCGCAAGGGACAATTCGGTCTGGCTTTCGTTGACAAGCAACAGCCATGCCATCGGTGCGTTGCAAAGTTTCGCTGCACTGGACAGGATCGCGTCGAAGACCGGCCCCTCGTCTTCGCGGCTTTGGCTGATGACGTCGAGGATGTTGCGCATCGCCGCTTCGCGCTCGTGCCCACGCGCGAGGTCGGCCAGCAGATGTTCGAGATCTGCATCCTCAGCCAACGCCTGTCCCCTTTCCCCGGATTGCTTTCGCAAGCTTAGGCAGGACGGACTGTGGTGGCTAGGAAAATGCGCGGTGCGTTGGCCAGTAAGCTGTTCCGCCCGTTACCTCTTGCCCCGGTCGGTCCAGAGCACCTTGCCGTCCGAGGCTTCCATCCCCGGCGGGTTGCCAAAGGCGGCGCGGTAGCTTTTTGAGAAATGCGACAGGGACTGGAAGCCGCAGGCGACGCAGACGTCTGTCACGCTGAGGTCCGTCTGGCGCAGCAGGTTGCGGGCCTTCTCAAGGCGCAGGTGGAGGTAGTGGCGCTTGGGCGAGGTCTTGAGGTACTTCGCGAAAAGCCGTTCGAGCTGCCGGGTCGACAGGCCCACGACGTTCGAGATTTCTTCTGGGCGCAGCGGGTCTTCGAGGTTGTTCTCCATGATCTGCAAGGCCAGCAGCAGCTTGGGGTTGCGTACCTCGGGGCGGGATTGCAGCGACATGCGCTGGCCCTGGGAATGCGCGCGCGGGACGGTATAGACCATCTGGTCGGCCACCCAGGCGGCAAGTTCGGGGCCGTAGTCGTTGTGGACGCGCGACAGCATCATGTCCATCGACGCGGCCCCGCCCGCGGTGGTGAAGATGCGCCCGTCGACGGTGTAGAGCGTGTCTTCCATGATCACGTCGGGCAGCATCTCGGCCAGGGCGGTCTTGTATTCCCAATGGGTCGTCACGCGCTTGCCGCCGATGAGCCCCGCCAGCGCCAGGGTGTAGGTGCCAGAGGAGAGCGCGCCGAAATCCATCCCCTTGCGGGTCTGACGGCGGAGCCAGCTCAGCACGGCCTTGGTGCTGCCCTCACCCGCGCGTTCGCCTGCGCAGACGACGAGCGTTTCGTCGCGGTCCAGCTCGGTCAGGGCGCTGTCGACGGCGATGCGCACGCCGTTGTAGGCGCTGACCGGCGCGCCGTCTTCGGAGATCAGCCGCCAGGCGTAGAACTTGCGCCCGGAGGGATGGTGATTGGCCAGCGACAGGCAGTCGAGCGCGCAGGAGAAGCCCAAGGTGGAAAAACCCGGGATCAGCAGAAAGGCGTAGGCCCTCGTTTCGGTGTCATGCGCGGCGGTCATGGGGCGCAGTAAGACACGGAACAGTCCGCCGGGTGCCGTTGATCTGCGGCATTAGATGTCGTGATCAGGCCCTCGACTGGCGCGAGAGCTGCACGGCGAGGATACCGGCGGTGATGATCAGTACACCAAGGATGTCGCGGCCGCCCAGCGGTTCGGAGAGCAGGAGCGCGGCGATGGCGACGCCGAAGAATGGATTGAGGAAGTGGAAGGTGGCGGCGCGGGTAGCGCCGATGCGGTTAACGAGCCAGAACCAGATGATCGTCGCGGCAAGGCCGGGGATGAGGCAGGTGTAGGTGAAGGCCAGCAGCAGTGGCAGCGTGGGGTTGATGCGAGGTGTTTCGAAGGCGAGCGTGGCGAGGGCAATGGCCACGCAGCCCACCAGCATCTGCAGCCCGACGATCATCAGGAAATTGCCGCCCGAGGTTGCGCCGCGCACCAGCAGCGTCGCGGCTGTCAGGGCGATGACACCGACGACGCAGAGGCCGACGCCGACCATGTCGACGTCGCCACCGCCAAGCCGTGCGCCCATGATGATCGCGACGCCGATAACACCCGCCACCAGCCCCGCGATGCCCAGCGGCTTGAGCCGTTCGCCCAGCAGGACCCAGGCGGCGAAGCCGACAAGCAGCGGCATCGTCGAGGCGATGATCGCGGCGAGCGATGCCTGTACGGTTTGCATCGCGACGAAGTTGAGGCCGAGGTAGATCGCGTTTTGAAGAATGCCGAAGATGATCGTCGCGCGCCACTGGGCGGGGGTGAGGCGCATGGACTGTCCGAGGGCGAAGGCGATGCCGACGCCGAGCAGCCCCGAGACCAGGTAGCGGATGGAGAGCGCGAAGAGCGGCGACATGTCGGCCACGATGATCCGCGCGGAGGTGAAGGCAGAAGACCACATGAGGGCAAAGATGAGGCCCAGGAAAATTGCGCGGATGTCCATGGTGAGATTGCGTCCCTTCGTCAGCGGACCATTTCACCAGATTGCGCGAAAGGGCAAGGGGCGGCCCCTACTTCGGTGACGCGTTCGGAAGCCGCGGTTCTTCGGCTTTATCCCTCGTTGCGTCGGGCTGTTCCCTCGGATTGATTTCCGGTCTGCCGCGCATCCCCGAAATCAATGACCAGTCGGCTGCCGTCACCTGTCAGGCTAGCGTCGCTGTTGCCGCCAAGGCTGGAGACGGCGGCGTTGACAAGGCTGAGACCGATGCCGTCGTTCCGGCCGGTGGGCGTTCCTTCGCTTTCTCCGCCGATGCCGTTGTCGGTGCATTCCAGGCGGTAGGTGCCGGGTTTCGACACTGTGAGGGCGACAGAAATCTCGCCGGGCATTCCATCGGGAAAGGCGTGCTTGATGGAGTTTGCGACAAATTCGCTGATGATCATCGCAAGGTTCGCCGCCTGATCGGAGCGCATGACGATATCGGCGAATTCGGTGCGGAACGAGATGTTCTCGGGCGCCGTTTCCTGAAGCAGGTGCATGACACGCTCACGATAGGTACCGGTGTCGATCGTGTCGCGACCGTCCGAGCCCTGCAGTTCGAGGTGCAGTTCGGCCATGGCGTCGATGCGCCGCTGGATGGCGCCCAGTGCCTCGAGCGCCGTGGGGTCGGTGATCGTGCGTGTATAGACCCGGACGATGGCGGACATTGATTGCAGCGAGTTCTTGACCCGGTGATCGGCCTCGGACTGCAGGATCGCCTGATTGCGCAGCGCGACGCGGAGCTCGAGCTGCTTCATCACCTGGCGCGACAGCACCTTGAGTGCGGTGCGCTGCATGTCGGTGAGCTCAAGCGGTTTGCGGTCCAGCACGCAGAGCGTACCCATCGGCAGACCGTTTGCCGCGATAAGCGGCGCCCCCGCGTAGAAACGCACGCCATCGTCCCCCATCGTCAGGGGATTGTCGGCCGTCCGGGGGTCTGCCTTCAGATCGCTGATCTCGAACAGATCGCCGTTCAGGATGGCGTGGCTGCAGATGGATTCCTCGAGCGAGGTTTCAGGCTTGTCAAAGCCGACCTTGGCCTTGAACCACTGGCGGTCTTCGTCAAGCAGGCTGATGAGTGAAATGGGCGTGCCGCAGATCTGCGAGGCCAGTTCGACGATCTCGTTGAAATCATCTTCGGCCTCGGTATCGAGGATGTCGTAGTCCTGCAACGTCCTGAGACGCTCTGCATTCATAGGGTGAAGATCAGCACGCATCCCACGCGTCCCCCTGTGCATTCCAAATCGAGCGTCCCTATAGGCCGACGTAAGCCGTTACTTGTGCATGTCCACTAAATAGTCACGAAAAAATGGACCGCCCTGCGGCGGCCCATTCTGTTGTAACGCAAGTCGCGGCCGGCTTAGCCGTTGACACTGTCCTTGAGCGCCTTGGCGATGGTCATCTTGACGACCTTGTCCGCCTCTTTCTTGAACTGCTCGCCGGTCGCCGGGTTGCGCACCATGCGCTCGGGACGCTCGCGGCAGTAGATCTTGCCCACGCCGGGAAGGGTCACGGCACCGCCGTTCGACACTTCCTTGGTGATGATGCCGGTGATCGCGTCGAGCGCTGCCGACGCGGATTTCTTGTCAGAGCCCATCTCTTCTGCAAGTGCTGCAACGAGCTGAGTCTTTGTCATTGGTTTTGCCATTTTTCTTTCTCCTTAGACCGCCCGATCTTGGGCCTCCTGCAGGGAAAGTAACGGTATGTTGTGGAGGAACACAACGAATATTGCGCCCGAAAACGCGAAAAACAGCTATTTTGTTGGGTTTTTCGCGGTTTTCGGCCGGTCAGAGGAACGCCGTCTCGTCAAAAGAGCGCAATTTCCGGCTGTGGATGCGTTCCAGCGGGGTGGAGCGGAGGAGTTCCATTGCGCGGATTCCGATCATCAGATGCCTTGAAACCTGTGTTTTATAGAAGTCCGAGGCCATGCCGGGGAGCTTGAGTTCGCCGTGCAGGGGCTTGTCGGAGACGCATAGGAGGGTGCCATAGGGAACGCGGAAGCGGTAGCCGTTGGCGGCGATAGTGGCACTTTCCATGTCCAGCGCGATGGAGCGGGATTGCGACAGGCGCTGGACGGGGCCGGATTGGTCGCGGAGTTCCCAGTTGCGGTTGTCGATGGTGGCCACGGTGCCGGTGCGCATGATGCGTTTCAGCTCGTAGCCTTCAAGCCGGGTGACCTGGGCCACGGATTTCTCCAGCGCGATCTGGATCTCGGCGAGTGCCGGGATCGGAGTCCAGACCGGCAGGTCGTCGTCGAGCACGTGGTCTTCGCGCAGATAGGCGTGAGCGAGAACGAAGTCGCCCAGTTGCTGGGTGTTCCGGAGGCCCGCGCAGTGGCCGACCATGACCCAGGCGTGGGGGCGCAGGACGGCGATGTGGTCGGTCGCCGTTTTCGCGTTGGACGGGCCGACGCCGATGTTCACCAGCGTGATGCCCGAGCCGTCCGCGCGCTTGAGGTGGTAGGTGGGCATCTGCGGCATCTTCATCGTTTCGGGGATGGGCGTGTCGCCGTCGGTGATCTCGACATTGCCGGTGGAGACGAAGGAGGTGTAGCCGCTGTCGGGATCGGCAAGCTGAGTGCGGGCGTAGTCTTCGAATTCGGAGACGTAGAACTGGTAGTTCGTGAAAAGAACGTAGTTCTGGAAATGCGCGGCATCGGTGGCGGTGTAATGGCTGAGCCGCGCCAGAGAGTAATCGATGCGCTGGGCGGTGAAGGGAGCGAGCGGGCGGACGCCCTCGGGAGCGGTGTAGGTACCGTTCACGATGTCGTCGTTGGTTGTCGACAGGTCCGGCACGTCGAAGATATCGCGCAGGGTGAAATCGGCCGCCCCTTCTTGCGGGATGCTGGCGGCGGTGTCGCCGGTCACGGCGAAATGCACGGGGATGGGCGTGTCGGAGGGGCCGATGATCACGGGCTGGTCGTGGTTGCCGATCAGCAGGCCGATCTGCTGGATCAGGTAGTTTCGGAAAAGGTCGGGCCGCGTGATCGTCGCGGCGAAGGTGCCGGGCGAAGAGACATGGCCGAAGCTGAGGCGGCTGTCGACGCGGGCGTAGGACGAGGTGCGGAAGCGGACCTCGGGGTAGAAGGCGCGGATGCGGGTCGCTTCGGGCGGGTTTTCCAGCACGCGTTGGAAATGGTCGCGCAGGAAGGTGCAGGCCTGGGTGTAAAGCTGGGTCAGCCTGTCGACGGCGGCGGTGGCGTCGGTGAAGGCCTCGGGCGCGGGGGCGTCCGGGGTGAGGATCTTGGTCATGTTTGGGACTCTAGCACGGGGATGAAGTCGAATGTGCGCACGTCGACGAGGCCGAGGTCGGAAATGCGCAGTTCGGGGATGACGACGAGGGCGAGGAGCGAATGCTGCATGTAGGCGTTGTTGAGCGTGCAGCCGCAGTCCTGCATGGCTTGCAGAAGCTGGTCGGCCTTGGCGGCGACCTCGGCGGCGGGCTGGTCGGACATCAGCCCTGCGATGGGGAGTTCGACAAGGGCCAGTTCCTCGCCGTCCTTGAATAGCGTGACGCCGCCCCCGACCGCGCGGAGGCGGTTGGCGGCAAGGGCCATCTGTTCGGCGTCGGTGCCGACGACGATCATGTGGTGGCTGTCGTGGGCGACGGTGGAGGCCATGGCCATGCGGCCCTGATAGCCAAAGCCGGAGACGAAGGCGTTGATGACGCCGCCGGTCGCGCGGTGGCGTTCGACGAGGGCGATCTGGGCGACTTCTCCGGTGGGCTGGACGTGGCCGTCGGTGACGGGGAGTTCGAATTTGAGGGCCTTGGTGGGGGCCTGGTTTTCGACGACGCCGATGACGTTGGCGGTGACGGCGTTGGCGCCCTTGGGGGCGTCGATGCGGAAGTCGGCGGCGGAGAGGTCGCGGGCGATGTTGACGGTGGTGCGGGCCTCCTCGGGCCAAGCGTAGTGCGGGCAGTCGACCGTCACGCGGCCCTCCTCGGCAACGATCTGACCGCGTGCGATGACCATCTCGATAGGGAGCGTGGAAAGGTCCGAGGTGAGAATCACGTCGGCGCGGCGGCCCGGAGTGATCGAGCCGATTTCGCGTTCGAGGCCGAAGTGGGTGGCGGTGTTGATCGTGGCCATTTGCAGGGCAACGAGCGGATCACAGCCGCAGTCGATGGTGTGACGTACCACGCGATTCATGTGGCCGTCGTTGACCAGCGTGCCGGAGTGGCAATCGTCGGTGCAGAGGATCATGTTGCGGGGGTCAAGGCCGCGTTCGGTGATCGCGGTGATCTGGGATTCGACGTCGTACCAGGCGGAGCCGAGGCGGATCATGGAGCGCATGCCCTGGCGCATCCGGGCCATGGCGTCCGCTTCGCAGGTGCCCTCGTGATCGTCCGCAGGGCCGCCTGCGACATAGGCCGCGAAAGCGGGGCCGAGGTCGGGCGAGGCGTAGTGACCGCCCACCGTCTTGCCGGCACGCTGGGTGGCGGCGATTTCGGCGAGCATCTGGGGGTCGGCGTTCGACACACCGGGGAAGTTCATCATCTCGCCTAGCCCGATGATACCGGGCCATGTCATGGCCTCGGCCACGTCTTCGGCGGTGATCTCGAAACCGGTGGTTTCCATGCCGGGCGCTGAAGGGGCGCAGGACGGCATCTGGGTGAAGATGTTGACGGGCTGCATGAGGGCCTCGTCGTGCATCATGCGGACGCCCTTGAGGCCGAGGACATTGGCGATCTCGTGTGGGTCGGTGAACATGCTGGTCGTGCCGTGGGGGATGACCGCGCGGGCGAACTCGGCGGGGGTGAGCATGCCGCTTTCGATGTGCATGTGGCCGTCGCAGAGGCCGGGGATCATGTAGCGTCCGTTTGCTTCGATGATCTGGGTGTTGGGGCCTTTGCAGTGCGAGGCGTCCGGGCCGACGAAGGCGATGCGCCCCTTCGCGATGGCGATGTCGTGGCCGGGCAGGGTTTCGCGGGTGTGGACGTTGACCCAGACGCCGCCGGTGACGATCGTGTCTGCGGGCGCGCGGCCTGCGGCGACGTTGACCAGATGGGGGGCGACGTCAGCCCATGAGGGGAAAGTGTCTTGCGTCATGGTTATAGGTGGCACAGGGTTTCATCGGGTTCAAGCGGGAGAGGTGCGATGGACTACGATACAGTCGGGGCTGAGGATTTCGGCGCGTCGCTGCGCGGTATTGGGCTGAACCTGCTGGTGCGGGACGTGGGGCGCGAAGTCACCTTTCTGGAGAAGGTGTTCGGGATGAAAGCATTCCAGCCGACGGCGGATTTCGCGATCATGCGTCACGGGGACGTGGTGTTTCAGCTGCATTCGGACGGCACGTATCACTCCCATCCGCTGCTGGGGCTGTTGCCGGAGAGCCCGCCGCGGGGGGCGGGGATCGAGATACGGCTTTACGACACGGACCCCGACGCCGCCTGTGCCGTGGCGGAGGCGGCAGGCGGGACGGTGCTGGAAGAAGCGACCGACAAGCCGCATGGGCTGCGCGAGGCGTTCATCCTGTGCGAGAACGGCTATGCCTGGGTGCCGAGCCGGGTCAAGGACGGGATGTGAACTGGGCGGCGCTCTGGGCGGAGGGCTTTCCGATTCCGGCACATGCGCTGGCTGCGGTGGGCGCGCTGGGCATTGGAACGGTTCAGTTGCTGACGCCAAAGGGCACAACGGTGCACCGTGTTCTGGGCAGAGCCTGGGTGCTGGCGATGGGTTTTGTGGCGGTCAGCAGTTTCATTATCTATGAACTGCGGCTGATTGGGCCGTTCAGCCCGATACACCTGCTGTCGATCTATACGATTGGCAGCCTTTTCGTGGGAGTCAGGGCGGCACGGCGCGGGAATATCTCGTTGCACAGGGCGACAATGCGCAGCCTCTACTGGCTGGCGCTGGTGGTGGCCGGTCTCTTTACCCTGCTGCCGGGGCGGGTGATGCATTCGGTGGTCTTTGGCGTATAAGGTCGCAAACGGGCTGGACCGGCGGCGCCACCCATGCTGGACTGATCCCGCAACCGGGGAGGGACGGACATGAGTGTCACGCAGATGAAACCGAACATGGACCACTGGCAGGAGCGCGTGGACCTTGCCGCTGCCTTCCGGTGGACCGCACGGCTGAACATGCACGAGGGGGTCGCGAACCACTTCAGCCTCGCGGTGAACGACGATGGCACGCAGTTCCTGATGAACCCCAATCAGGCGCACTTCAGCCGGATCAAGGCGTCGGACCTGTTGCTGATCGACGCCAACGATCCCAAGACTCTGGAAGGACCGAACGCGCCTGACCCGACCGCCTGGGGGCTGCACGGGGGCGTGCACCGGGCCTGCGCCCATGCGCGCTGCGTCATGCATGTGCATTCGATCCATGCCACGGTGCTGGCCTGCCTGCAGGACAGCCGCCTGCCGCCGATCGACCAGAATTGCTGTAGCTTCTACAACCGGATCGTGATCGACGAGGAGTACGGTGGTCTGGCCTTCGAGGACGAGGGCGACCGCTGTGCGGCGCTGCTGACCGATCCGAAGAAGAAGGTGATGGTCATGGGCAGCCACGGGGTGATGGTGATCGGCGACACGGTCGCGGAGACTTTCAACCGGCTTTATTATTTCGAACGCGCGGCGGAAACGTATATCCGGGCGCTGCAGACCGGTATGCCCCTGCGCCGCATCCCCGACGATATCGCGGAAAAGACCGCGCAGCAGTTGGAGGAATACCCCGAACAGGATGCGCGGCATCTGGCAGAACTGAAGGCGATCCTGGATGCAGAGGGATCGGATTATGCGCGGTAGCGGCGATGGCCGGGCCTGAAGACCTCGCGCGCTTTGTCGAGGCGCAGGAGGGTGTCTATGACACGGTCCGCGCGGAACTGGGCGCTGGGCGCAAGGCTACCCATTGGATGTGGTTCATCTTTCCGCAGTTGCGCGGGCTGGGACGGTCCGAGACCGCACGGTTCTACGGTCTGCGGGATCTGGATGAGGCGCGAGCCTATGCCGGGCATCCCGTTCTGGGTCCGCGTCTGGCGGAATGTGCCTCGCTTGTGCTGGCGCACGCCGGCGTGCCGATTGCCGAGATCATGGGCAAGGTGGACGCGTTGAAGCTGCGGTCCTGCGCGACCCTCTTCGAGGCTGCGGCGCCCGGGGACGGAGTGTATTCGCGACTGTTGGAGACGTTCTACGCAGGCGAGCGCTGCGCGTTGACGCAGCAGGAAATCGGGGGGGCAACATGAGCGATATCGGCGGCGAAGCGGCGCGCTGGAACTTTCATCCGGGCGAGGTGCGGAACAACCCGCTTTTCGATTGGCCGCCTCGGCCGGGGGCGGTGTTGCGCTGGTACTCTGCCTACTGGCTGGTCATTTCGACTACCACGCTGTCGCTTGTCGTGGCGGCCTTGGGTATCTGGCTCTGGGCGCCGACCTTGGTGGAGGCGGCTGATCTGTCGTGGTCGTGGGTGGTGGCGATCTGGCTGGGGTTCCTGATCCCGCATACGCTTTTGGCAGGCGGGCTGCACCTTTGGCTTTACCGGGCGCGTGGGCAGGGGATCGAACGCAAGTACGACAAGCGCGGGCAGATCGCGAACAACGGGACATTCACCTTCCGCGATCAGGTCAGGGACAACATGTTCTGGTCGCTGGCCAGCGGGATCACCTTTGCCACGTTCTATACCTGCCTGTGGTTCTGGGCGGCTGGCAACGGCTGGGCCGCGACGACCACCTTTGCGGCGCAGCCCGTCTGGTACGTGATCTGGTTCGCGATCTTGCCGGCCTGGGGAAGCTTTCATTTCTACTGGGTCCACAGGGCGTTGCACTGGCCGCCGCTCTACAAGCGCGCCCATGCGTTGCATCATCGCAACGTGAATGTCGGGCCATGGTCGGGCATCTCGATGCATCCCATCGAACACGCGATCTATTTCTCGTCGCTGCTGATCCACTTCGTCGTCCCGACAAGCCCGATGCACATTCTCTTCCATGTCTATACCTTTACCCTGCACCCGATCTGTTCCCATTCGGGTTTCGACGGGCTGATCGCCTTGGGGCGCAAGCGGGTGCAGTTGGGCGATTTCTTTCACCAGCTTCACCACCGCTATTTCGAGTGTAATTACGGCACAGTGGAGATGCCATGGGACAGGTGGTTCGGCACCTTCCACGACGGGTCGGAGGGGGCGACGACGCGCACGCGCGCCTTCAAGAAGCAGATGTACACGAAATGAGCGCGCGCCAGCCTTGCTGCGATGCGACCGGGGTCCTGATCCGTTTCGATGACTGACGCGGGTGCTGGCGTTGCGCTGGGCGCCGGGTCTTGGTTAACTGCGCGTTAATCGCGGTCGGCTAAGGTTTCCCAAATGGATATCCTTTTTGTGCATCAGAACATGCCGGGCCAATACCGCGAGCTGGTGCAATGGCTTGCCGCGCAGGGCGGGCACCGCATCTACTTTCTGACACAACGGAAGAATGCACCGGATATCCCCGGTGTGGAAACGCGTGTCTACTCGGCTCATCGGAAGCCCGCGAAAGACGCTTATGGGCTTTCGAAGGTCTGGGAGGAAGCGGCGGGCGCGGGATTTGGCGCCGCGATGGCGGCGCGGCGTCTGGAGCGGGAGGAGGGTTTCCGGCCTGACATCGTGATCGGTCACGTGGGTTGGGGGGAGCTTACGTTTTTCAAGCAAATCTGGCCGGATGTGCCGTCTATCGGACTGTTCGAATATTACTACAGAATGGAAGGGGGTATGGTGGGGTTCGATCCCGAGGAGCCGATCACGGATCACACCCCGTTCCTGATGCAAGCGCGCAATGCGGTGCCGCTGGCCAACATCGAGGCGGTCGATCTGGGCCATTGCCCGACCTACTGGCAACGCGACCGTTTTCCCGAGAGCTTTCATGACCGCCTTTATGTCTGTCACGACGGTATACGGACGGACAAGCTTTTGCCGAACCCGGACGTGTCACTGAATCTGGGGCGGCTGGACCGGCCCCTGACGCGCGATGACGAGGTGCTGACCTTTGTATCCCGTAACCTTGAGCGGGCGCGCGGCTTTCACGTCTTCATGCGCGCGTTGCCCCGCATCATGGCGGAGCGGCCCGAGGCGCGGGTTCTGATCGTCGGCGGAAACGAGGTGTCCTACGGCCGCACAAGCGAGCACCCCAAGGGGCTGCGGGCCGAGATGGAGGCAGAAGTTGGCGACCGAATTGACTGGGAGCGGGTGCATTTCCTCGGTCGCGTGCCCTATGCGCATTATTGCCAGATCGTCCAGATCAGCCGCTGCCATGTCTATCTGACCATGCCCTTCGTTCTGTCCTGGTCGCTGCTCGAGGCGATGTCGATGGGCGCCACGATTGTCGCCTCGGACGTGGCACCGGTGCGCGAGGCGATCAGGGATGGCGAAACCGGGATGCTTGTGGATTTCTTCGATATAGACGGCTTGGCGGATCAGGTGGTCGAGGTGCTGGCCGAACCGGGCAAGTTTGCGCATCTTGGCCGCGCCGCGCGGGACCATGTCACAGAGCACTACGATTTCCTGAGGTGCTGCCTGCCCGAGCATATCGCCCGGATCAACGCTCTGGTTCCTGCGGAAAAGCGCATCACTCTGAGCTGATTGCCCCTTGTGGCGCCGCTTGTCCGTCGCCACCTTTGCACGATGGACAGGACGCTTTTCATCTTTGGCTATGGCTACAGCGCCCGTGCGCTGGCGCGCAGGCTGGTGCCCCAGGGCTGGCGGGTGATCGGCACGACACGCAGCGTGGAGAAGTTGACGGAGATCGCCGAGACGGGCGTGACCCCGCTTCAATGGCCGGGCAACAACGTCGTGCGGCTCTTGCAAGAGGCTTCGCATCTGCTGATCACCGCCGGACCGGGGCCGGAGGGCGATCCGGTGCTGGATGCGCTGGCGGAGGGTATCCGTGCGGTTGCGCCGCGGCTGCGCTGGGCGGGATATCTGTCGACGACCGGCGTCTACGGCGACCATGATGGCGGCTGGGTGGACGAGAACACGCCGCTTGCCCCCTCGACCAAGCGCGGCAAGGCCCGTGCGGACGCCGAAGCCGCGTGGCGGGCCATCCCTGATCTGCCGCTGCACATCTTTCGCCTTGCTGGCATCTACGGCCCGGGGCGCGGGCCGTTTTCCAAGGTGCGCGAGGGGACCGCGCGGCGGATCATCAAGGAAGGTCAATATTTCAGTCGCATCCACGTGCACGATATCGCCAGCGCCCTCGATCTGTCGATGCAGGCACCGGACCCCGGCGCGGTCTACAACCTCTGCGACGATGACCCTGCGCCGCCGCAGGACGTGATTGCCCATGCGGCGGAGTTGCTGGGCCTGCCGTTGCCCCCCGCTGTCGATTTCGAAGACGCCGACATGTCGCCGATGGCGCGCAGTTTCTACGCGGAAAGCAAGCGGGTGCGGAACGACCGGGCCAAGCGGGCGTTGGGCTGGGAACCTGCCTACCCGGATTACCGCAGCGGTCTGGCGGCGCTCCTTGAACGGGAAGGCTCGGATTGAGGGTGTGATGGCGCCTGCCGATGACAAGACGTTGACGCATCTGCTTGACGGTGTGGAACAGGCCGCGCGCGGCGCACAGGTATCTTTCGCCGACATCCTCGATGAGTTCGGCGACCGGGCGATTACCCCCTTTATCCTGATCATCGCCCTGCTGCTTGTGTCGCCGCTTTCCGGTATCCCCGGCACCCCGACGCTGGCGGCGATCCTGCTGGTGACACTCTCTGCGCAGGCGCTCGCGGGGCGACAGCGGCTGTGGCTGCCGGCGCGGTTGCTGCGGCTTGAGCTGCGTGCCGACAGGGTGCGGCGCGCCGTCGACTGGATGCGGCGGCCCTGTGCCTGGCTTGACCGCCATTCTCAGGAACGGCTGCGGTTTCTCACGGTGGGGCCGATGCGGTCGCTTGCCCTGTTGACCTGTCTTCTGATCCCGCTCACCTGGCCGCTGCTGGAGATACTGCCCTTCTTCACCTCTTTCGGGGCCGGGACGGTCTCCCTTATGTCACTTGGTCTGATCCTGCGCGACGGCATCTACGTGCTGGCAGGTTTCGGGATCGTCGGGGCAAGCACGGTCGGCTTGGTTCTTGCGCTCAATTGAGCGGGTCGCTTGTACGCGATGAACCTTGCGCTCATATAGGCGGAAAAGTCATCCCAGCGGGCAGGTCAACGTGCAGCGGAAGCTATTGGAAATCATCGAGACGCCGCGTTTCGGCAGTTTCATCATGGGCGTCATCATCTTCAACGCGATCCTTCTGGGGATGGAGACATCGAAGACGCTGATGGATGCCATGGGGCCGGTTCTCATCGCACTGGACCGGTTGTGCCTTGCGATTTTCGTGGCCGAGCTTCTGGCCAAGATGATCGCCTACCGCTTCCGGTTTTTCCGAGACGGCTGGAACCTCTTCGATTTCGTGATCGTGGGCATTTCGCTGGTGCCCGCTACGCAGGGCTTCTCGGCGCTGCGGGCGTTGCGCATCCTCAGGGTGCTGCGGCTGGTGTCGACCGTGCCGCGCCTGCGCCGGGTGGTGGAAGGGTTCGTGACCGCGATTCCCGGCATGGCTTCGGTGTTCCTGCTGATGGCGCTGGTGTTCTACATTGGCGCGGTGATCGCGACCAAGCTTTTCGCGGCCAGCTTTCCCGACTGGTTCGGCACGCTGGGACGGTCGGGCTATTCGTTGTTCCAGATCATGACGCTGGAAAGCTGGTCGATGGGGATCGTACGGCCTGTGATGGAGGTCTACCCCCATGCCTGGATGTTCTTCGTGCCCTTCATCATCGTCACGACCTTTGCGGTGGTGAACCTGCTCGTGGGCCTGATCGTGAACTCGATGCAGGACGCCCATGCGGAGGAGAGCAATGCCGAGACGGATGCCTATCGGGGTGACGTTGCAGCGCGGCTGGCGGCGATCGAGGCGCGGCTTGACCGGTTGCTGGATGAGCGAGAGCGGGGCTGAGGGTGGGCGATGCGCCCACTTTACGGGCGTAGCGGGCAGAGTGCGTGTTCTGAGTAAGGTGGGCATGCTGCCCACCTGGGGTCAGGCGCGCTGCACGCCGATCCTGGCCACGCCCAGCACATCCAGCACCTTGGCCTCGATGTGCTCGGCGTTCATGCCGGCCACGGCGTACATGTCTGACGGGCTGGCCTGGTCGATGAAGATATCCGGCAGGACCATCGAGCGGTACTTCAGCCCGGTGTCAAATACACCCTCATCCGCCAAAAGCTGTGCCACATGACTGCCAAAGCCGCCAACCGCGCCTTCCTCGATGGTGATCAGTGCCTCGTGCGTGGCGGCGAGTGAAAGGATCATCTCGCGGTCCAGCGGCTTGGCGAAACGCGCGTCGGCGATGGTTGGTGTTATGCCTTTGGCGCCAAGCGCCTCGGCGGCCTTCTCGACCTCCGCAAGCCGCGTGCCGAAGGACAGGATCGCCACACGCTTGCCCTCGGAGATGATCCGGCCCTTGCCGATCTCCAGCGGCTCCCCGCGCTCCGGCATGTCGACGCCCTTGCCCTCGCCGCGCGGGAAGCGGAAGGCGATGGGGCCGTCGTCATGGGCGGCGGCTGTGGCGACCATATGCTTCAGTTCCGCCTCGTCGGCGGCGGCCATGACCACGAAACCGGGCAGGTTGGCGAGATAGGCGATGTCGAAGGCGCCCGCGTGGGTGGCCCCGTCGGCACCCACCAGCCCCGCGCGGTCGATGGCGAAACGCACGGGCAGGCGCTGGATTGCGACGTCGTGCACCACCTGGTCATAGCCGCGCTGCAGGAAGGTGGAATACATCGCGCAGAAGGGTTTCATGCCGCCCGCCGACAATGCTGCGGAGAAGGTGACGCCGTGCTGTTCGGCGATGCCGACATCAAAGCAGCGCGAGGGGTAGCGCTCGGCAAAGAGGTTGAGGCCGGTGCCATCGGGCATGGCGGCGGTGACGGCACAGATCTTGTCGTCCTCGGCGGCCTCTTGCAGGAGCGATTGCGCAAAGACGGAGGTGTAGGAGGGTGCGTTCGACGGCGCTTTCTTCTGCTCGCCCGTGACGACGTCGAACTTGCCGACACCGTGACCCTTGTCGCGCGCCTTTTCGGCGGGGGCATAGCCCTTGCCCTTCTTGGTCAGCACATGGATCAGGATCGGCCCCGTCGCGCGCTGTTTCACGGTGCGCAGGACGGGCAAAAGCTGGTTCAGGTCATGCCCGTCGATGGGGCCGAGATAGGAAAAGCCAAGTTGTTCGAAGAGGGTGCCGCCGACAGCCATGCCCTTGAGGATGTCCTTGGCGCGCTTGGCCCCTTCGCGGAAGGGTTCGGGCAGCAGGCTGACCGCCCCCTTGGCAGCGGCTCTAAACTCCTGGAACGGCTCTTCGGCATAAAGTCGGCTAAGGTAGCTGGACATGGCGCCCACGGGCGGGGCGATGGACATCTCGTTGTCGTTGAGGATCACGAAAAGACGCTTGCCCAGGTGGCCTGCGTTGTTCATCGCCTCATAGGCCATGCCGGCGGACATCGATCCGTCGCCGATCACGGCGATCGCATCGCCCGCGCCCTCGGGCGGGTTGCCGCCCAGATCGCGCGCCACGGCAAAGCCGAGGGCGGCGGAGATGGAAGTGGAGCTATGGGCGGCACCGAAGGGATCGTAGGGGCTTTCGCTGCGCTTGGTGAACCCGCTCAGCCCGTCCTTCTGGCGCAGGGTGCGGATGCGGTCCCGGCGTTCCGTGAGGATCTTGTGCGGATAGCACTGGTGGCCCACATCCCAGATCAGTTTGTCACGCGGTGTGTCGAAAACGGCGTGCAGAGCCACGGTCAGTTCCACAACGCCCAGCCCCGCGCCAAGATGCCCGCCGGTGACGGAGACCGTCGAGACCGTCTCGGACCGCAGCTCATGCGCGAGGCGCACTAGCTCGGCATCCGAGAACTGCTTGAGGTCAGCGGGACGCTGCACGCGGTCCAGCAGCGGGGTCTTGGGTCGGTCGGTCATGGCGTCTCTCAGCTTTTGCGGGCGATGACAAAGCGGGCGGCCTCGCGCAGGGTCTCTGCCTCATCGCCGTAAACATCTAGTGCATCGCAGGCGGATTGCACCAGATCGGCAGCGCGGCTTTTGGCCCCACCGAGGCCCAGAAGCGACACAAAGGTTGCCTTGCCCGCCTGCGCATCCTTGCCCGTGGCCTTGCCCACGGTGCCCGCGTCCCCTTCGACGTCAAGGACATCGTCGGCGATTTGGAAGGCGAGGCCGAGTGCCGTGGCATAGGCGGCAAGGGGTGCCGTGTCGTCACCCGCCATGCGCGGGCCTGCGAGCGCCGACCAGGCGATAAGCGCCCCGGTCTTGCCTTGCTGCAGGGCGGTGATCTCGTCCAGCGTTAGGGGCTGGTCGGCGGTTTCGGCGGCGATGTCGAGCGCCTGTCCCAGCACCATGCCCTGCGCGCCCGCCGCGATGGCGAGGGTCCGGGCGAGTTTCGCGCGCACCTCGCCGGGCCCTGCTTCGGGCGCCGTGACCATCTCGAAGGCGAGCGACTGCAGCGCATCCCCGGCGAGCACCGCCGTCGCCTCGTCCCATTTGCGGTGCACGGCGGGCTGACCCCGGCGCAGATCGTCGTCGTCCATGCAGGGCAGATCGTCGTGGACGAGGGAATAGGCATGCAGCGCCTCGATGGCGGTGGCGGGCCAGATCGCGGCGGCGCGGTCGATGCCGTGAAGCCGCGCGGTCTCCATCACCAGAAAGCCCCTCAGGCGTTTGCCACCGTTCGTGGCATGCGCCATGGCGCGGACGACCGGCAGGTCTTTGCGTTGGGCCAGCACATGGTCGAAATGCGCCTGCACCGCTTGCGCGGCCTGCTCCAATCGTTCACGGAACATGCTGGGTCAGAGCCCTTCGACGGGCTTGGTGCCGGTGGGATTGCCCTCGCCGTCAAGCGTGATCGCGGCCACCTTTTCCTCGGCTTCCTTCAGCTTGGTCTCGCAGCGCGCCTTCAGCGCCGCGCCGCGTTCGAAGAGCGCGATGCTCTCGTCGAGCGCCACGTCGCCGCGCTCCAGCTGGTTCAGCACTTTCTCAAGCTCCGCCATGGCGGTCTCGAAGTTCATTTTTTCGATGGGAGTGTCGCTCATCTGTCCAGAATCCCTGTTTGTCGCCGGCGACCATAAAGACAGCCGCCCGAAGCTTCCAGACCACCCCCGGCTTCATCTTTCCAATACAACTCATATCCGACAGAAGCCACGCGCACTAACACCGGGGCTCAGTCCGGCGCGAGCATATATCCCGCCCCGCGCACGGTCTGCAGATAGCGCGGCTGTTTCGGGTTTTCCTCGATCTTGCGGCGCAGGCGCGTGATCTGCACATCCACGGCGCGTTCCTGTGCCTGCCCCCGGTCGCGGCCCAGTTCCTCGACCAGCTTGGCACGGCTGAGCGGTTCGCCCGGCTGGGCGGCGAAGATTTTCATCAGCTGCACTTCGGTCGCGGTGAGGCGGATCAGCTCGTCCCCCTGCCACATCTCGCCGCGCTCCATGTCGTAGCGGATGGAGCCCAGCGACAGCACCTTGGGCGCGGTGTCCTGCGCGCTGGTGTCGGGCATACGGCGCAGGATGGCATTGATCCGCAGCAGCAGTTCCTTGGGCTCGAAGGGTTTGGCGAGGTAATCGTCGGCCCCGGCCTCCAGCCCCTCGATCCGGTTGCCCGTTTCGCCCTTGGCGGTCAGCAGGAGGATCGGCGTCTGCATCGTCTCGCGCAGCGAAGCGGTGAGGGTCAGACCATCCTCGCCCGGCATCATCACGTCGAGCACGATCAGGTCAAAGTCGAGCCCCGACAGGATGCGCCGCGCATGGGCGGCGTCGCGGGCGGCGGTCACCAGAAAGCCGTTGCGCATCAGGAATTTCTGCAAGAGCGTGCGGATGCGTTCGTCGTCATCGACGATCAGAAGGTGCGCGTCCATCTGCATCATGTGCCGCTGTCGCGCAGCCTGGCGTAGCTGGCGCGCATCTCGGGGTCCATCATCGCCTCGAGCACGGTGCGGAAACCCGCGACGGCCTCGGGACCTGCCTCGCGGAAGGCGGCGCGCAGGCGGGCGCGCTGGGCGTCGGAGAGTTTCTGCTCCAGTGCGCGGCCTTCCTCGGTCAGATGCAAGTGCCGCTCCCTTTTGTCGTTCCGCCCTACCTTGCTTTGGACTAGACCATCGGAGATCAGGGTGCGCAACACACGATTGAGCGACTGCTTCGTGACACCGAGAATGTTGAGAAGGTTGTTCACGGTCGTACCTGGCGCGCGGCCGATGAAGTGGATCGCCCGGTGATGGGCGCGGCCATAGGTCAGATCGGCGAGGATGCGGTCGGGATCGGCGGTGAAGCCGCGGTAGGCAAAAAACATCGCCTCGCTGCCCTGTCGCAGCTGTTCGTCCGTCAGAAAGAGCAGCGTGTCGCCCCTGACAGCGGGATTCTGTCGTCCGTCAGACATTGCGTGCCTCTTTGTCCTTTCGCAGCAGTTTATGTCAGCCTTGTTGACACTCCAAGGGTGAAAGGCTAGAGAATCGCAGCTTTTGCGACAGGAAATGTCCGGTACGGACCTAATTGCGCAATATTGTTAAATTTCACGGCCTGCGGAGGGTATAGGTATGGCGGGATATGATGATCGGGATGGCAAGATCTGGCTCGATGGCAAGCTGGTGGAATGGCGCGACGCCAATGTCCACATCCTGACCCACGCGATGCACTACGCGTCCTCGGTGTTCGAGGGGGAGCGGGCCTATGGCGGCAAGATTTTCAAGAGCCGGGAGCATTCGGAGCGCCTGAAGCGGTCGGCTCAGATGATCGACTTTGAAATTCCATACACCGTCGATGAGATCGAAGCGGCGAAGATCGAGGTGCTGGAGGCGTCGGGTTTGAAAGATGCCTACGTGCGTGCCATTGCGTGGCGCGGCGCGGGTGAGGACATGGGTGTTGCCTCGGCTCGGAACCCGGTCCGACTGGCCATCGCTGCCTGGGAATGGGGTGCCTATTATGGCGATGCCAAGATGAAGGGCGCGAAGCTGGACATTTCCAAGTGGAAGCGCCCTTCGCCCGAAACGATCCCGAGCCACGCCAAGGCGGCGGGGCTTTACATGATCTGCACCATGTCCAAGCACGCGGCGGAGGCAAAGGGGTGTTCGGACGCGATGATGTTCGACTATCGCGGCTACGTGGCCGAGGCGACGGGGGCGAACATCTTCTTTGTCAAGGACGGCGAGGTGCATACGCCGGACCCCGACTGCTTCCTCAACGGGATCACCAGGCAGACGGTGATCGGCATGCTGCGCGACCGCCAAGTGAAGGTGCACGAGCGACACATTATGCCCGAAGAACTGGAAGGGTTCGAGCAGTGCTGGCTGACCGGCACGGCGGCGGAAGTGACGCCGGTGGGGCAGATCGGGGATTACAACTTCGAGGTCGGCGCGCTGACGCGGGATGTCGCGGAGGGGTATGAGAAGCTGGTGCGCGCCTAACAGACTGGCAAAAAGAGATTGATCAGACAGGGGCCACCTCGTGTTCGGGGCGGCCCCTTTTCTTTCGTTTATGTCGTTCGTGAACGCATTCGTGGCCTAGTACAACGCCACCGGGTTGATCATCGCCTGCACCGCACCACGGATGCGGTTCTGCCCCAGAACGAACATGAACTCGTTCACGCCCTCTTCCAGCAGCGGGCCGACGTTCATCGTCTCGAGGATGTAGATGCCGTTCTCTTTCAGGAACGTCACATGGCCATAGAACACCTTGTCGCCCTCCTTGGGCGGGACGGACTCAAGCCCCCATGTATCCGCACCCACGGCCATCGGGTTCAGGGACGCCAGGTATTCGGCACCTTCGTTATCAAGCCCCGGTTCGGCAGAGCCCCATAGAGCCGGGTTCTCGGTGAAATTGGCGTCCGTCCAGCCCGTGTAGAACAGGATGATGTCGCCTTCGCGCAGCTCCACGCCCTGCGCCTCGGCGGCGGCCTTGATCTCGGCCGAGCCAAAGCTCTGGCCCGCTTCCATCGCCTCGACCCCGGCCTGTGCGGCCATATCGAGGACCACGCCACGGCCCACCAGCGGGGGCACGTCATGGGTGCCGAGCTTGGTCAGGCCGGTGATGACGCTGATCTCTTTTTCATCGAGGCAGTTGTAGTATTTGCCGTGCTCGCCAAGGTGGCCCAGGCCGTCCAGTTGCGAGCCGATGCCGATCCAGGTTTGCAGGACGTCGTCGTTATAGTTCCCCTCGTATCCGAAACCGGTCAGCTTCTGGCCGCCCTGCTGGTTCGGCTGGACCACCTGCAGGCTGAGCGAGCGCGGCGGAAAGGCGGGGGTGTCGGGCCCGATGGTGATGCCCAGCGGCATGGATTTGCCCTGCTTGATCAGCTTGGCGGCCTCAAGCGTGCGTTCCGGGGTCACGAGGTTGGCTGAACCGATGGTGTCATCGGCGCCCCATTTGGACGGGGTGCAATCCTGTGCCACGGCGCTTGTGGCCGCGAAACCCAAGGCAAGCGCGGCGGCGAAAAGGTGTTTGTAGTGTATGGTCTTCCTCCCTTGAAGAAGATCAGGCTAACACGATTCTCGCATTCCGCGAGGGGGTCTGTCGGCTATTGTCCGCCCGCCGGTTTGCGGGGCTTCGGCGTCAGGCTTTGCGACAGGTAGGTATTGAGCATGTTCAGGGTGCTGACGAAGGCCTCGATCGAATAGCCGAAGATGAAGGACAGCAGATAGACGATGGGCCGGTTCAGATCGACGCCGGCTGTCAGGATGTTCGACGGGACCAGCAGCATCGACAGCGTGAGCGCGGCAAGCCCGGCGAAGGCGGTCCGCATGATCGCGTATAGCGCGCCGACGGCAGCGAGGTTCGGGTTCAGCACCCGCCACATGCAATAGACGATGGAGCCAAGCGCGCCGTAGACGATGGGCAGCGCCCAGAGGTAGACGACGTTGAGCCATTCGTGCAGCGTCTGCTTCTGGCTTTGCACCTTGTAGTAGCTGCTGATGTATTCGTTGAGCGGCCTGCGCCCGGCGATCTTCATCGTGTCGCGCTGGAGTTTGTTGATCTCGTCGATGCGCACGCGGAAGGCGCGGGTTTCCGGCTCGGGTGTGATGCCGCGTGTGGTCTGGGATGTGGTAAACTGCGCGGGGCCGCTGGGGCAGTTGAAGGTGGGGCCAATCAGGCGCATCAGCACGGGCAGGGTGGATTTGTCCGTGGTCCGGCAATAATCGACACGCCAGCGTTTCATACGCTGACGAAGCGGGTTCACCTCCTCGATGAGCTGGCTCATCTTGGCGGGCAGCAGCGCCTCCTGATGGTAGTGGGCCTTGAGGCTGGTCAGACCTTCCAGATAGACAAGCTGCGGTTCCATGTCCGAATTCACCGCCTGCTCGCCGATCTCCTCGAAATAGCTTTCCAGCTCGACCAGCTTCATGATGCTGTTGAAGTGATCGAATTCGACGAAGTCCTCGGCCTCGCTGATGGCAAAGGTCGCGCGGCTGGCCCAGTTGGAGAAGTAGAAGGCGGTCACCACCAGCAACACGCCGAGCGTGGTCAGGATGAAACTGCCGAAGACCGAAGTGCGGTAGCTGTGTGGCGAGCGGCCCTTGAGCACCTCGTTCAGCGTATAGCCGTCGACGGCGTTCAGTGCCTTGTCGTGGGCGTCCTGAAAGGCGGTGGCCAGCGCGGTGATCTGCTCTTCTGTCGGTTCAGCGTCGCCGTTCGCGCGCTCGAAGGGCTGGAGTGCGATGCCAAGCGCCGTGCTGTCCTGCCCCTCGACCCGGAGCAGGTGATCGCGCAGGTATCCCGCTTCGGTAACAAGCTTGTCGAGACTGTCGGGCTGGGCCATGGCGCGGCTCCTTCAGGTCATTGCACGACGCCCTGTTCGAAAGTGCCGTCCGGCTTGGGGCATTCGCAGGGATCGCCGTAGGTCAGCGGCGCGATGGGCCAGCACCATTCGCCCGAGGGCAGCATGCAGGACCCGGGCGGTGCCTCCTGCGCGGCAAGCCTTTGGCCAGCCGGAAGCAGGGTGAAAAGCAGTGCAACGATAAGCAGGGCGCGCGGGGTCATGTTACATCCGATGGAAAGCGTGACAATGGCGGCAACACTGCCACTATGGCACGAATTCAACCTCAAGTATACATTTCTTTACGTAACAGCGAGTTACGTCATTTTGCGCCGCTGCAAAGGGATGGCCGAGGGACCGCGCGCCTAGGTGGCGCGCAGTGCCGGCAGGCCGACACCCGTGCTCTCGAACCCGCCGTCGGCGGCGATGATCTGGCCCGTGACATAGCTGGCCTTCGGGCCGCAGAGGAAGGCCACGACCTCGCCGATCTCCCTCTCCGATCCGTAGCGGTTGAGCGGGATCGCGTCGTGGTAGGCGTCGATGATGTCCTGGGTGTGAACTGCCATCGCCAGCTTGGTGCGCACGGGGCCGGGACAGACGGCGTTGGCGCGGATGCCGTATTCGCCCAGTTCGGCGGCCTGCTGTCGCGTGAGCTGGATCACGGCGGCCTTGGACGTGCCATAAGCCACGCGCAGGGTCGAGGCGCGCAGGCCGGAGATGGAGGCGATGTTGACGATGGCGCCCTTGGTTTCCTTCAGGGCGGGGATCGCGGCTTGGCTCATCAGGAAGACGCCGTCGAGGTTTGTCTCCATGACCGTCCGCCAGCGGGTGAAGTCGGTTTCCTCGATGGGTCCGAAATCCGCGACGCCTGCGTTGTTCACGAGCGCGTCGATGCGGCCAAAGGCATTGAGCGTTTCGCGGATCGCCTGCGGGGCGGCCTGTGGGTCGGAGACATCGTGCAGGAGGCTGATCGCCTCGCCCTTGAAGTTTGCCGCCGCTTCTTTCAGTGCCGGTTCGTCGCGGTCCAGCAGGGCGATGCGCCAGCCGTCCTCGGCCATCAGTTGCGCGGTGGCAAGGCCGATGCCACGGGCGGCACCGGTGACCAGAGCGACCTTCTGTTCCGTTCCGCTCATCAGTAGTCCACTCCGCGCTGTGCCTTGATGCCTGCCTTGAATGGGTGTTTGACCTCGGTCATTTCGGTGACCAGATCGGCGTAGGCGCAAAGCTCGGGCTTGGCATCGCGGCCGGTCAGAACGACGCCGGTGCGTTTGTCGCGGGTATCGAGCCCCGCGATCACCTCGTCGACCGAAAGGTAGTCGTAGCGCATGGCGATGTTGATCTCGTCCAGCACGATCAGGTCATAGTCACCGCTTTCCATCATCTCGCGTGCCTTGCCGAAGGCGGCCTGTGCGGCGGCAATGTCGCGGTCACGGTCCTGCGTGTCCCATGTGAAACCTTCGCCCATGGTATGCCACGTGACCTCGCCCAGCCGGTCAAAGAACTGGCGTTCGCCGGTCTTCCACTTGCCCTTGATGAACTGTACCACGCCGACCTTCTGCTTCCAGCCCAGCGCCCGGACCGCGACGCCGAAGGCGGAGGAGGACTTGCCCTTGCCCGCACCGGTATGCACAAGCACGAGACCCTTGTCGGGGTCCTTGAGCTCGGCCACCTTCTTGCGCTGCTGGGCCTGACGCTCCTGCATCTTTTCCTTGTGGCTTTGCGTGTCTTCGGACATGGGGCGTCTCCTTTGGTGGGGCGGTCAGGACTTCGGCACGCTCACGGCGCGGACCTTGCCCCGCTCGAGCCCAAGCTGGCGTTCGCGCCAGATTACCAGCGCGCCTGCAGCAATGACCAGACCGGAACCGGCCAGCATCATCGCGGTGGGGAGTTCGTCGAAGATGAAATAGCCCAGGATGATCGCGAAGAGCATCGAGGTGTAATCGTAGGGGGCCAGCATCGAGACCGCGCCGAAGCGGTAGGAGGACGTCACCAGGATTTGCGCGACCCCGCCCACCAGGCCTGCGGTGATCAGCAGCGCCAGCGTGCTTCCGGTGGGGACGACCCAGCCAAAAGGGAAGGTCATCAGCGACAGGATGGAGGCGGTCAGCGAGAAATAGAAGACGATGGCGGCGGTATGCTCGGTCTGTACCATCTGGCGCAGGTGGATTTGCACGAGGCTGCGCAGCAGGGTTGCGCCGAGGATCAGCAAGGCACCAATGGTGGCCATACGGTCCAGATCGGCGCCGCCGAAGCGCGGCCAGAGGATGATCAGCACCCCGATCAGGCCAATCGCGACGGCGCTGATGCGGAAGATGCGGATGCGCTCGCCCAGCATGAAGGCGGCGAGGAGCACTGTGAAGATGGGCGTGGCAAAGCCGATCGCCGTCACTTCGGGCAGCGGGAGCAGACCGAGGCCCGCGAAGGTCAGGCCCATGGCCGTTGTGCCGATGGCCCCGCGCCAGACGTGGGCCATGGGGTTTTTGGGTTTGAGCCCGATACTCAACTGTCCGCGCTGGGCAAGCCAGAGCAGGATGATGGGGATGGCAAAGAAGGAGCGGAAGAACACCGCCTGTCCCGGCGGCACTTCATCGGCGGTGGCCTTGATGATCGCTGACATGCAGGTGAAAAGCAGGATCGCGCAGACCTTGAGCGCGACGCCAAGCGCGGGGCGGGAGGAGAAATCCTCGACTTTCATCTGCGGGTTGCGCTCATGCCTGTGGGCCGATCTTTCCCCGGTTCTCCCCGATCTGGCCACGGTGCAGAAGCAGGTGGTCGAGGATCACGCAGGCCATCATCGCCTCGCCCACGGGCACGGCGCGGATGCCGACGCAGGGGTCATGGCGGCCCTTGGTGATGATCTCGGTTTCCTCACCGGTCTTGGTGATGGTCTTGCGGGTGGTAAGGATGCTTGAGGTGGGTTTCACGGCAAAACGCACGACGATGTCCTGCCCGGTGCTGATCCCGCCGAGGATGCCGCCCGCGTGGTTCGAGGAAAAGCGCGGCTGGCCGTCGTTGCCCATGTAGATCTCGTCGGCATTGAGTTCGCCGGTCAGCATCGCCGCCGACATGCCTTCGCCGATCTCGACACCCTTGACCGCGTTGATCGACATCATCGCGGCGGCCAGATCGGTGTCGAGCTTGCCGTAGACCGGTGCGCCGAGGCCGGCGGGCACGCCCTTGGCCGTCACCTCGATGATGGCACCGACGGAGGAGCCGGACTTGCGCAGCCCGTCGAGGTAGTCGGCCCATTCCGTGGCCGCCTTGGCATCGGGCACCCAGAAGGGGTTCTGTTCGATCTGGTCCCAATCGAAGGCATCGCGGTCGATCTTATGGGGGCCCATCTGTACCATGTAGCCGGTGATCTGCACGTCCGGGGCAATCGCCTTGATCGCCTCGCGCGCGAGGCCGCCCGCCGCCACCCGTGCCGCTGTTTCACGGGCAGAGGACCGGCCGCCGCCGCGATAATCGCGGATGCCGTATTTCTGGAAATAGGTGATGTCGGCGTGGCCCGGGCGGAACTTGTCCTTGATGTCGCCGTAGTCCTTCGACCGCTGATCGGTGTTCTCGATCATCAGTTGCACGGGTGTGCCGGTGGTCACACCCTCAAAGGTGCCCGAGAGGATTTTCACCTGATCGGGCTCGCGCCGCTGGGTGGTGTATTTGTTCTGCCCCGGTTTGCGTTTGTCCAGCCAGTGCTGGATCATCTCCTCGCTGATCGGCACGCCCGGCGGGCAGCCGTCGACCGTGGCACCCAGGGCGGGACCATGGCTTTCCCCCCAGGTGGTGACGCGGAAGAGATGGCCGAAGGTATTGAGGGACATTGGTGCGCTCCTTTCCCCTGCCTTAGCCCTCCCGGAAAAGAGCCTCAAGGCGTTTTGCATCTGAGGGGCCGCTGGACCGAGAGAGATGAGGCGCGTAGAGCAGGGTATGCTTTACGTCCTGGTTCCGTACGATCCAGCCTGGCCAGACCTCTTCGAGGCCCTCCGGGGGGATATCGTGGCGCTGACCGGGCTGTCGCGGGGGTGCATCCATCATATTGGTTCCACCGCCGTGAGGGGCCTTTCGGCCAAGCCCATCATCGACATACAGGTCGGTGTGCCGGACCTTGATGCTTTCGATCTGTCGCGTTTGTCGGGAAGGGGCTTTGCGCCGGCCCCCGAGATCGACCGGGATGATCCTTTCCCCGATGAAAGGGCCGGATACGGTGGCTGGAGGAAGAAATATGCGCGGCTCGAACGGGACAACCGGCGGCTGGCGCATGTGCATGTGCGCCAGATGGGTGCGCCCAACTACCGGTTTGCGCTGTTGATGCGCGACTACCTGCGCCATTCCGAGATGGCGCGGTAGCTTTACGCCGGGTTCAAGTGCGCAGCCGCGCAGGTCGCCTCGGAAACGTCTGATCCGGGCGGAACCGGAGGGTATCTCGCGCTGAAGGACCCGTTTGTGAAGCTGCTGGGCGTCTGCGCAGAGAGCTGGGCAAGCCAAAGCGGGTGGATACCGCCAGAGGCGGCAGCCTGACAGGAAGATTTAGGGGCGTGCGATCTTCAGGTCGGTTTGGCCAGGTGCCACACCTGTTCGAACGGATAGTCCCTCGCCCATGCCGCCGGGACACCGCCACGGGAGCCTACCGCATCTGCGGGGGCGTAGATTTCCTGGTAGTTCTCGACGGTGAACCCGATCTCGGAGAAGAGCGCGAACCAGCCCGATATGGTGAGGTTGAAGCATATGCCGCTCGGGTCGATCTCTACTTGCGTCCAGTCCGCGCCCCGGAAGCCCCGGTAGGGCCTATGCAGCACCTTTTCGCAGTCCGCGCCGCTTTCCGGCGTGCAGATGATCGCGAGAGGATGATTTCCGAGGAACACCAGACACCCACCGGGGCGCAAGAGCCGCCAGGCCTCGGCCAGCCAGACCTCCGGTGGGCACCAGATGGCCGCGCCGTATTCAGAGATCGCGAAGTCGAAGGAGGCGTCGGGCAGGCCCGTCGCCTCGGCGTTGCCCTCGATAAAGCTGATGTCGGCCCCGTGTTCCGCCGCCAGCCGGTGCGCGGTGGCCAGCTGGTTCGGCGAGACGTCTATGGCCGTCACCTTCGCCCCGCGCCTCCACATCCAGGCGGCGACGTAGCCCGTGCCGCAGCCCAGCTCAACGGCGTCCATGCCTGACATGTCCTCCGGCAACAGGTGAAGCTCCGCCTCCGGCGCGCCCCAGTTACCCCAGATCGGGGTGGTCAATCGCCAATGACGCTCGCCCATTTCGGTCCAGTTTCCGGCGTCCGCGTCCCAGACGTCCCGATTGATTGCCACATGATCCTTGCCCACAATCGTCTTACTCCCCCATCGTACCTTTGCGCCAGAGTAACAGCCCGCTGTCTCAGGCGGCAATCCGGCTTTGCCTTGCCTTCCTCCGCTTGGCGGCCTATCTCTTGCGGTACCTCGGGGGGCTCCACAGGAGCTGAGATTGCGCAAGCTGACCCGTTGAACCTGAACCGGTTAACACCGGCGGAGGGAAGGTCTGGACATCCATCCAATGCTTCTCAACGCCGCAATTTGGAGGATGCCATGAAGGCTCTTGCACTTGCTGCTACCACAACACTCGCCGCGACCGCAGCCGTGGCCGATACACCTGAACTCGTCGTCTATACCTATGACAGCTTTGTCTCTGACTGGGGGCCGGGACCGCAGATCGAGGCGGCGTTCGAGGAGACCTGCGGCTGCGACCTGAAATTCGTCGGTAACGGCGATGGTGCCGCGCTGCTGGCGCGGCTAAAGCTGGAAGGCGCGCGGTCGGAGGCTGACCTGGTGCTGGGGCTCGACACCGGCCTGATTGCGGCGGCCAAGGAGACGGGGCTTTTTTCCGAGACAGAGGTGAGCGCGGACTATGCGCTGCCCATCGAATGGACCGACAGCACTTTTGCCCCCTATGATTGGGGGTATTTCGCTTTTGTCCATAACACCTACCTCACGCCGCCCGCGAATTTCCGGGCGCTGGGGGAGAGCGATGTGAAGATCGTCATTCAGGACCCGCGTTCCTCTACGCCCGGTCTCGGCCTGCTGATGTGGGTCAAGGATGCTTACGGCGACGAGGCGCCCGCGATCTGGGAGGGGCTGGCCGATAACGTGGTGACCGTGACCAAGGGCTGGTCGGAGGCTTATGGGCTGTTCCTTGAGGGTGAGGCGGACATGGTGCTGAGCTATACCACCTCGCCCGCCTATCACATCATCGCCGAAGAGGACGAGACCAAGGCGGCGGCGGTCTTCGACGAAGGACACTACATGCAGATCGAGGTGGTCGGGCGTCTGGCGGGTTCCGACCAGCCGGAGCTAGCGGCGGATTTCATGCGCTTCATGGTGTCGGATGCCGCGCAGTCGATCCTGCCAACGACCAACTGGATGTACCCGGCGGTGATGCCGTCTGGCGGTTTGCCCAAGGGCTTCGAGGCGCTGGTCAAGCCCGAGAACGCGCGGCTTATCCCCGCTGACGAGGCGCCGGCGATCCGGGATGAGGCCCTGGCCGAGTGGCTTGGCGCGTTGTCCCAGTAAGCACCAGATCAGGGGTCGGTGCGGCGGCACTTGTCGTCGCGCTGATCCTTGCGGCATTGCTGGCCGTGATGTCGCGCGCGGAACTGGGCGCGGGGTTCCTACCGTCGGACTGGGCGGCGATCCGGTTCACGGTCTGGCAGGCGTTCCTGTCGGCGGTTTTTTCGGTGGTTCTGGCGATCCCCGTGGCCCGCGCGCTGGCGCGGCGCCGGTTTTTCGGGCGCGCGGTGCTGGTGACGCTGCTGGGCGCGCCTTTCATCCTGCCGGTGATCGTGGCGGTGCTGGGGTTGCTGACGGTTTTCGGGCGGGGCGGCTGGCTCAACGTGCTGTTTGAGTATGTCGGCCTGCCCCCCGTCTCCATCTACGGCTTGCACGGTGTCGTTCTGGCCCATGTGTTCTTCAACCTGCCGCTGGCGACACGGCTGATCCTGCAGGGCTGGCAGAGCCTGCCCGCCGAACGCTTCCGCCTTGCGGCGCAACTGCGGCTGACGCCCTGGGCGGTGTTCCGGGCGCTGGAATGGCCGCTCCTGAAGCAGGTGGTGCCGGGGGTGGCGGCGCTGATCTTTGTCATTTGCCTGACGAGTTTCGCCGTGGCGCTGACACTCGGTGGCGGGCCGCGTGCGACGACGGTGGAACTGGCGATCTACCAGGCCTTCCGTTTCGATTTCGATTTAGGCCGCGCGGCGCTCTTGTCGGTGACGCAACTGGTTCTGGCCGGTGCGGCGGCGGTTCTGGCGCTGTCGATCATCCCCGCGATCTCGCTTGGGGGCGGGCAGGACGGGCCCTTGCGGCGCTGGGACGCGCGGGGCGGGGGACAGCGCCTTGGGGATGCGGTTGTGATCGCGCTTGCCGCGATGTTTCTCTTGTTGCCGCTTCTTGCCGTGGTGCTGCGCGGGCTGGCGGGGCTTTTCGTCGTTCCGGCATCCGTTTGGGTGGCGGCCGCGATGTCCCTCTACGTCGCGGTGGTCAGCGTGATTGTCCTTCTGGCGCTCGCCCTGCCTATGGCGGGCTGGATCGCAACGCGGCGCGCGGGCGGTGTCGAGGCGATCGGTCTGTTGGGTCTTTCCGCCTCGCCCCTGATGATCGGCACAGGCTGGTTCATCCTGATCAATCCGGTGATGAACCCCGCAAGCCTTGCTTTGCCGGTCACGGCCCTTGTGAACGCGCTGATGGCGCTGCCTTTCGCTGTGCGTATCCTCGTGCCGCGCCTGCGGGATACGGTGCAGGACTACGGGCGGCTGAGCGCGACACTGGGCCTGCGCGGCTGGCCGCTCTGGCGCTGGGTAATCCTTCCGCGCCTCGCGCCGCACATCGGCTTTGCCGCCGGGCTGACGGGGGCGCTGTCGGTGGGCGATCTGGGCGTGATCGCGCTTTTCGCCGATCAGGAGCGGGCGACGCTGCCCTTGCAAATGTACCGGCTCATGGGGGCCTACCGGATGGAAGCGGCGGCGGGCGCGGCGCTGATCCTGCTTGTCATGGCGCTGGGCATCTTCTGGCTTTGCGACAGGGGAGGGCGCTGGCATGCTGAGGCTTGAAGGGCTGGAGATCGTGCAGGGTGCGTTTACGCTGCGCGCCGACATGACGCTGGAGCAGGGGCGAAAATACGCGGTCATCGGGCCGTCCGGGGCGGGGAAATCGACTTTGCTAGGGGCGCTCTGTGGCTTTGTGCCTTTGGCGGCTGGGCGGATCGTCTGGAACGGGCAGGATTTGACAGGGGCCGATCCCGGCGCGCGGCCCATGACGATGCTGTTTCAGGACAACAACCTCTTTCCGCACCTGAAGGTGTTGCAGAACGTCGGGCTTGGCCTGCGTCCGGACATGCGGCTCGATCCGGCACAGAAGGCGCGTGTAAGGGAGGCACTGGAGCGGGTGGGGCTGGCGGATCAGATGGCGAAGAAGCCCGGCACGCTTTCGGGCGGCCAGCAAAGCCGCGCGGCGCTGGCCCGTGTGCTGGTGCAGGCGCGGCCCTGGGTGCTGCTCGACGAACCCTTCGCGGCGCTGGGCCCCGCGCTCAGGAACGAGATGCTGGAATTGGTGCGTGAACTGGTGAGCGAGACCGGCGCGGGGTTGATCATGGTGACCCATGCACCGGACGATGTGCGGCGGATCGCGGATGAAGTGATATTTGTCGGGTCCGGCCGGGCCGAGGCCCCGCAACCGGCGGCGGAATTGATGGACAATCCGCCGCCGGAGTTGAAGGCGTACCTGGGATGAGAACGCTGCGAAGTCTTTGAAGGGCGATATTATACTTGCCGTACCCGGTCGCAGGAGGGTAGGCTGTGAATAGTGTGTTTGCACGCGTTCCTTTTCGTGGGGCTAAGAAAATCTGTGTGTTTCAGTGCTACTTAGATGACAGTTACGACCCCCCTGGGACTGGCGTCGTTACGCTCGCCGGTTACTTTGGCACCGCAGAGCAGTGGGACGCGTTCGAAGTGAGCGCGCAGCAAATGCTTAATCGTTACTCCGTGCCGGTGTTCCATGCGAAAGATTTTAAAGACACCAGCAGTTCATTTGAAGGCTGGTCGCGGCATAAGAAAGAGGACTTCGCGGTTGATTTCTTTGATGCGGCGCACGCATCAAGCCTTATCGGAGTCTCTAAAAGCGTTGAAAGAAAACTCCATGCGTCGCTCAGGAAAGTGGGCAGGAGTTCCCACAATTATTCGCCTTTAGGAATGGCTTTTGGGGCGCTCACTGGCGCGTTTTCAAATGATCAATGTACTTACTTGCCGCGCGGGGAAAAGCCTACACACTTCTTTGTCGAGGCAGGCAACACCAACAATTCTGGCTCAAAAAAATCTTTGAACGCGCTCGGCAGGGCGAAGGTAGGAAAAGCACATTTCTGTCGATCACATTTATCGAGAAAGACAGTTGCTGCGCGATACAACTTGCAGATTTTTGCGCTTACTATTCGCGCGCCATTGCTCGAAAAATGCTGAGAGGGGCAAGTAACGACGACGTGTTTCTTTCCTTGCCCGACCCGGTAAAAGTCGCATTTTCTCGCTTGCCGCATTTTATCGAGTTAGCACATGGGCATGTCACTCAAGACATCGGTGACAAAGGCAAAACCGTCAACGTCGGCAGAACACAAGCTATTCACGTTGGCCCGAATCCGTTTTGATCTTTTTTATCACCCGCTCCATCGCCTTATCGGCCTCTGTGGGGTTTAGTTCGCCAGCGTCGATCATATCTTGCACGGTCTTTGCGAACCGCTCCGACTGCTCCGCTTGGCTTTCCTTCTTTGGCTTTTTCGTCATTGCACACGAGCCGTTTCATAGGTGAGCCGCTTCCCAACGATCCCGGTCAGTGCAATGTCTGCGCGTTCGGTATCGTTGGGGCCTTTAGCCTGACGGTTGGAATATCGGAAGTCAAACTCGGCAAGGTAGCGGTGCAGGTGACGCTTGGCGCAATGCTGATAGGTGCCTCTCATGCCGCGCTTGAAGATGGAGAAATAGCCTTCGATGGTGTTGGTGTGGGCTTCACCACGACCGTACTCACCCTTGCCATGTTCGACGCTCTGGTGCGAAGCGAACTCCTTGCCGAGAGGGCGATACCAGTTGCCCTCGTCGGTCATCATGTTGGCCTCTTTGGAAACGTTGGCCCGGACAATCGGCAGGATGTATGCGCTGTTGACCTTATCCACGACAAAGGAGCGGGCTTTCCCGGTATCGCGCTCGACAAGGCTCAGAACCTTCATCTTGTGCGCCCAGCCGCGCTGCTTCTCCTTGCGCTTGGGCGCGTCGGGATCATGGCCGATAAAGGTCTCGTCGGCTTCGACAATGCCGCCGCCGCCACCCATAGGGGCCAGATCGCCGGAACGCATTGCCTCACGGATACGGTGCGACATGAACCACGCGGTTTTCAGAGTGACGCCCAAGGTGCGGTGCAATTGGTTGCTGCTGATGCCCTTTTTGCTGGCGCACATAAGGTAGATCGCTTGCAGCCAGATGTTCATGGGAACATGGCTGCTTTCAAAGATGGTGCCTACCTTCACAGTGAAGGGCTTGCGGCACTTATAGCACTTGTACGCGCCTATGCGAGTGGACTTGCCGCCCATCTTGGATACACGTTCACGCTCGCCGCACTTGGGGCAAGTCGCACCATGGGGCCACACGCGCGCCTCTACATAATCGTAGGCAGCTTGCTCATCGTGGAATTCTTTGCGGCTAAGTATCGACATGACGTGTATCTCCTTGACTCCAATATAGGAATCTAGAGTGGGTACGTCAAGTATAATAACGCCCTTTGAAGACTTCGGTCCGTTTCCTTTGAAGGAAACGGGGGCGAGCGCAGGCAAAGCAGCTGGGAGCGCCGGAGTTTTCGAAAACTCAGGGCCGATTTCTTTGAAGAAATCGGGGTCAGGCGGCCAGTGCTGCGCTTGTGTCCGCGATCTTCAGCGCTGCTACAGCCGCTTCGCGGCCCTTCAGCACGAAATGCTCCCGGTAGATCGCGTTGTGATGCGCGGTCTCCTGATACTGGTGCGGGGTCAGCGAGACCGAGAGCACCGGCACACCGGTGTCGAGCCCCAAGCGCATCAGCCCATCGACCACCGCGCTGGCCACGAAATCATGCCGGTAGATGCCGCCGTCTACCACGAAGGCGGCGCAGGCGATGGCGGCGTAACGGCCTGATTGTGCGAGTTTCTGCGCCATGAGCGGCAGTTCGAAGGCTCCGGGGACGTCGTAAACGTCAACCTGTGCGACGGGGATTGTTTCCAGGAACCCATCAAGGGCGCGGTCCACGATATCGGCGTGCCACTGGGCCTTGATGAAGGCGAAACGGGTGTTCTGTGTCATTGTCGATCTCCTTGTGTCAGACACGTCTTCACCCAAGGCGATCACAATTGTGCAGGGTCCGCGCGCGGCGGCCCCTTACAACCGCATTCTCTTCCATCCGGACTGTGACCGTCGGCCCCGGACTTTGACCGGGTCTGCTGTCACCCCGGCATCTGCCAAGGCCGCTCGCGGGCTCGGGGCGCGGTTGGCCCCCTACCGCCGGTGGGGAATTCCGCCCCGCCCTGAGAATGCTTGCAGCCTGCCGCAGCTTTGTGGTCTGTGCAAGTCAGACGCTTGGTCACAGGAAGGCCCCCGACATGCACCCCAACCCGATTTACCACGACGCGGATGCCGCCCGGAACCTCGACTTCGCGCGCGAGCGGGGTTTCGGCGTGCTGGCCGTCAACGGGGCGGAGGCCCCGATGCTGAGCCACGTGCCTTTCCTGCTCAGCGAGGATGGTGCCACGGCGGAATTACACCTCGTGCGCTCCAATCCCATCGTGCGCGCGCTCGATGCGCCGAAACCGGCAAAGATCGCTGTGACGGGACCCGACAGCTATATTTCGCCTGACTGGTACGGGATGGAGGATCAGGTGCCCACGTGGAACTATATCGCCGTGCATCTGACCGGCACACTGGAACTGTTGCCGCAAGAGCAGTTGCACGATCTGCTGGACCGGCAGTCGGGCCATTATGAAGAGCGGTTGCTGCCCAAGACACCCTGGAAAACGGCCAAGATGTCCGAGGGGGTGATGGAGCGGATGATGCGGATGATCGTCCCCTGCCGGATGAACGTTACCGGTGTCGACGGGACATGGAAGCTGTCCCAGAACAAACCGGACGCGGTGCGGGAAAGCGCTGCGGATCACGCACGCGCTCATGGTTTCGGCAGCGAGGCACACATCCTTGCGGCCTTGATGCAGGGCGTGACCCCCCGGGACTGATCCAAGTCGCTTAATGTGGCGATTGCACCCAAACACCTGAACAGCGATAGTCTGCGCAACATCAAACCGAGGTGCCCTATGAGACTGTTCTACTCCCCCGCTTCGCCCTTCGTACGCAAGGTCGTGGTTCTGCTGCACGAGCTGGGTCATGCCGATGACGTGCAACTGGAGACCATCCAGACAACCGCCTTCGCATCCGATCCCGGGCTGGTGGCGAGCAACCCGCTGGGCCGCATTCCCGCGCTTGAACGTCCCGACGGCCCGACGCTTTATGACAGCCGGGTCATCTGCCAGTTTCTCAACGAGCGTTTTGACGGCAACTTCTACCCGCAGGACAGCCGCCGCTGGGAGACCCTGACGCTGGAAGCGACGGGCGAGGGCATCATGGACAGCGCCGTGTCCATGTCCTACGAGCTCCGGCTGCGGCCCGAGAACGAACAATCCGCCGCTTGGGTCGATGCGCAATGGGCCAAGGTTTCGCGCGCCGTGGGCGCGCTCAACAGTCGCTGGATGAGACACCTGTCCGGTCCGCTCGACATGGGGCATATCGCGGTGGGATGCGCGCTGGCGTATCTCGATTTTCGCCACGATGCACGCGGATGGCGCAAGGGGAACGATGCGCTGGCGGCGTGGTTCGAAGGCTTCGATTCGCGTCCCTCGATGCAGGCAACGCGCCCGCCAGCGGGTTAGATGCGGCAGAACACCCCGGTTTTCATGTTCTTAACCCCCACCTGCGACGGTTTGCGCGTGATTGGCATCTAGACGCACCGGGGTCAGCGGGCTAGATAGCCCCTCAACCGGGTGGCGTGCGTTTGCGCTGCCCAAATGTCCATTGGGCCTTTGGTCCGGCAAGACTTGGAGAAAACACGTGTCGAACGCAGAAGATCACGCAGGCACCCGTAGGGATTTCCTGTATTATGCAACAGCGGGAACTGGCGCGGTGGCCGTGGGCGCTGCGGTCTGGCCGCTGATCAACCAGATGAATCCTTCGGCAGACGTGCTGGCGCTGTCGTCCATCCGCGTGGATGTGGGCGCGCTTGAACCCGGTTCGCAGCTGACGGTGAAATGGCTTGGCAAACCCGTGTTCATCCGCCGTCGCACGCAGGAAGAGATCGACGCGGCCCGTGCGGTTGACGTGTCCGACCTTCCCGATCCGATCGCGCAGAATGAGAACATCAGCGGTTCCGAGCCCGCGCTTGACCAGAACCGCACCCTCGACGAGGCCGGTGAATGGCTGGTGATGATGGGCGTCTGCACCCACCTCGGCTGTGTGCCTCTGGGTGATGCGGGCGACTTTGGCGGCTGGTTCTGCCCCTGCCACGGGTCGCACTATGATACTGCGGGCCGTATCCGCCGCGGGCCTGCGCCGACCAACCTGCCGGTACCGGTCGCCGAATTCGTGGACGAAACCACGATCAAACTGGGTTAAGGGAGAATATCAATGTCTGGAATTCCTCACGACCATTACGAACCGACATCCGGTGGCGAAAAGTGGCTGCACAAGCGCCTGCCCATCGTCGGCCTGTTGTACGACACGCTGATGATCCCCACGCCCAAGAACCTGAACTGGATGTGGATCTGGGGCATCGTTCTGACCTTCACGCTGGCGCTGCAGATCATCTCCGGCATCGTGCTGGTAATGCATTACACGCCTGACGTCGATCTCGCCTTCGGCTCGGTCGAGCACATCATGCGGAACGTGAATGGCGGCCACATGCTGCGCTACATGCACGCAAACGGCGCATCGCTGTTCTTTATCGCCGTCTATTTGCACATCTTCCGTGGTCTCTACTACGGGTCTTACAAGGCCCCGCGCGAGGTGACATGGATCATCGGCATGTTGATCTATCTGCTGATGATGGCCACGGCCTTCATGGGCTACGTGCTGCCCTGGGGCCAGATGTCCTTCTGGGGTGCAACCGTGATCACCGGCCTCTTCGGCGCCATCCCCTTCGTGGGTGACAGCCTGCAGACCCTGCTTCTGGGCGGCCCGGCCGTGGACAACGCCACTCTGACCCGTTTCTTCAGCTTGCATTATCTGTTCCCGTTCCTGATTGCGGGCCTCGTGATCCTGCACATCTGGGCGTTCCACACCACGGGTAATAATAACCCCACCGGTGTCGAAGTGCGTCGTACGTCGAAGGAAGAAGCGGAAAAGGACACTTTGCCCTTCTGGCCCTACTTCGTGATGAAAGACCTCTTTGCCCTTGCGGTGATCCTCGTGGTGTTCTTCGCGGTCGTTGGCTTCATGCCCAACTACCTCGGCCACCCGGATAACTACATCGAGGCGAACCCGCTGGCGACGCCTGCACACATCGTGCCGGAATGGTATTTCCTGCCGTTCTACGCGATCCTGCGTGCCTTCACCTCCGAAGTCTGGGTGGTGCAGATTGCATCCTTCCTGACCGGTGGCATCATCGACGCGAAGTTCTTTGGCGTCCTGGCGATGTTCGGCGCAATCGCGGTGATGGCCGTCGTGCCGTGGCTGGATACGTCCAACGTGCGTTCGGGCCGCTATCGCCCGATGTTCAAGTGGTGGTTCTGGCTGCTGGTGATCGACTTCTTCGCGCTGATGTGGCTGGGTGCCATGCCCGCGGAAGAACCTTATGCGACCTTCTCGCTGATCGCCTCGACCTACTGGTTCGCCTATTTCCTCGTGATCCTACCGCTGCTTGGCGTGATCGAGAAGCCGCTGGCACAGCCCGCGACGATCGAGGAAGACTACAAAGCGCATTACGCGCCCAAGACGGGTGGCACGAAGACCCTCGTGAACCCGGCGGAGTGAAGACTATGAGCATGATCAAGACAATCACCGCAGCCTTCGTGGCGCTGGGCCTTGGCACCGCCGGTGCCATGGCCGCCGGGGCAACCGACGCGCATGTCGAGGACTTCGACTTTTCCTTCGAAGGGCCCTTCGGCTCCTATGACGTGAATCAGTTGCAGCGCGGTCTGCAAATCTACACCGAGATTTGTTCCGCCTGCCACGGTCTGAAGTTCGTGCCGATCCGTACCCTTGGTGACGACGGCGGGCCGAGCTTGCCTGAGGAGCAGGTGATCGAATACGCCAAGCAGTATGAAGTCTTCGATCCCGAGATCGACGATTTCCGCGAGGCCAAGCCGACCGATCACTTCCCCGCGTCCAACCTCGAGAACGCGCCCGACCTGTCGCTGATGGCCAAGGCGCGCGCCGGTTTCCACGGGCCCTATGGGCTCGGGATCAACCAGTTCTTCAAGGGCATCGGCGGTCCGGAGTACATCGCATCGCTGTTGACCGGCTACACCGGTGAAGAGAAAGAGCAGGCGGGTGTGGTGTTCTATGAGAACACGGCCTTCCCGGGCGGCTGGATCGCAATGGCACCGCCGCTTTATGGCGATGACGTCGAATTCGCGGATGGCCATTCGACCGATCTGGAGCACCTGTCGGAGGACGTCGCGGCCTTCCTGATGTGGACCGCAGAGCCCAAGATGATGGCCCGCAAGCAGGCCGGTTTTGCCGGGGTGCTGTTCCTGACAGTGTTGGCGGTGCTGCTGTACCTGACCAACAAGCGCATCTGGGCGCCGGTCAAGCGCCGCATGAAGGAAGAATAGGCTCTTCCCATTTGAAGAAGTGAAACCCCCGCGGCGCGCCCGCGGGGGTTTTTCTTTGGTCGGCATGCAGGCGTCGACCAACGGCCCGCCACTGCGCGCATTCAGGCGGCCAGCTGCGTCCCCCGCACCTGCCGGATCGTCGCCTCGACGATGCTGCCCTCGACCTGCGGCGTGTCGAATACGGTCTCGGTGAATTGCGTGGTGCGCCCCATGGTGGGGCTTTCCATGAGCACGTGGTGTTGGCGCCCCACCTGCGCCGCCAGATGCCGGGCCACCTGGGCTTTGCCAGCTGCGCGAAGCCGTGCCGCGCGTTCCTTGATTGCGCGCCCGTCGACGCCAGGCATGCGCGCCGCTGGTGTCCCGGGGCGCGCGGAATACGGGAATACATGCAGCCAGGTCAGATCGCATTCTTCGACCAGCCGCAGGGAATTCTCGAACATCTCCTCTGTCTCCGTCGGGAAACCGGCGATGATATCGGCGCCGAATGTCATGTCCGGGCGCAGGCGTTTTGCTTCCTCGCAGAAACGGATCGCATCGTCGCGGAGGTGCCGCCGCTTCATCCGTTTGAGGATCAGGTCGTCGCCATGCTGGAGCGAGAGGTGCAGATGGGGCATCAAACGCGGTTCTGTCGCGATGGCGGCAAGCAGGTTTTCGTCCACCTCGATGCTGTCGATGGAACTGATCCTGAGGCGTGGCAGATCGGGCACCAACCTCAGGATACGCATCACCAGATCGCCAAGACGGGGGGCCGCAGGCAGGTCCGCACCCCATGAGGTCAGGTCCACACCGGTGAGCACCACTTCGTTGAAGCCTTTATCAACCAACCGCCTGATCTGGTCCACGACGACGCCCGCCGGGACCGACCGGGAATTGCCGCGCCCGTAGGGAATGATGCAAAAGGTGCAGCGGTGGTCGCAGCCATTCTGGACCTGCACATAGGCGCGGCTGCGGGTTCCGAAACCGTCGATCAGGTGACCCGCGGTTTCCGTTACCGACATGATGTCATCGACCTGCACCGCCTCCGTTTCGCTGATGAAATCTGCGGCGAGGCCCTTCCACGTGTCGGGCTGCATCTTTTCGGTGTTGCCGATGACGGCATCAACCTCGGCCATGCGGGCGAAGGTCTCCGGCTCGGTCTGCGCGGCGCAGCCGGTCACGATGAGCCGCGCCTCCGGATGGGTCTTGCGCAGCTTGCGGATGTCCTGCCGCGCCTTGCGCACTGCTTCGGCGGTCACGGCGCAGGTGTTCACCACGACGGCATTCTCCAGCCCCGCTTGCCCTGCGAGGTCCTTCATCGCCTCAAGCTCGTAGGCGTTCAGGCGACAGCCGTGGTTGCTGAATACCGGCGCGCTCATTCGATGCTCCGCAGGAAATCGCCGGTCAGCACACCGTCAAAAACATGGGCGGTGGGCCCGATCATCCAGACACCGTCTTCGCGCCAATCCACCTGCAGCGTGCCGCCGTCGAGATCGATCCGGACATTGCGGCCCGTCAGCCCCCGCCGCGCCGACGCAACAGCCGTCGCGCAAGAGGAGGACCCCGAGGCCAGCGTGATTCCCACGCCCCTTTCCCAGACCCGCATGCGGATGTGATCCGGACCGACGATCTGGGCGATCTGGACGTTGGTGCGCTCTGGATAGAGCGCATGATGTTCGATGCCGGGGCCGAACTGCGCAAGGTCGATTGCGGCCACGTCCCTGACGAAAAAAGTGCAGTGCGGATTGCCCATGCCGGTGGCGGTCGGTGCGCCGTCGACGGGCAGTTCCAGCGTGTCCATCTCGCGCGCCAGCGGCACCTCGGACCAATCAAGCTGGGGCTGGCCCATGTTGACGGCAGTGAGCCCGTCGCCGGCATCCTCGGCCACCAGCGTCCCGCGATCCGTGGTCAGGGTCAGCCGCGACTGGCCGCTCTCATCCATGAGAAAGCGCGCGATGCACCGCGTGGCATTGCCGCAGGTGGCCGAGGTGGAGCCATCGGCATTGTAGAAGGTCAGATGCGCGTCCCCGGTGCCCTCCGAAATCACGGCAAGCTGGTCGAAGCCCACGCCGAAATGCCGGTGCCCGATTCCCTGCGCCATCTTTGGCGTAATCACCCGATTCTGCGCGCGCGCATCCACGACGACAAAGTCGTTTCCCAGCCCGTGCATCTTCATGAAGGGCAGATTCTGCGGTGCATCCCGGTCCATGGCGCGCATATAACCCGGCCCCGGTCACATATCCAGCATGTGCCCGTCATTTAACGTTTTATGGGCTTGACCCCCCGCACCGAGCTTTCTAAGTACTCCGGACGTGGGCCGTTAGCTCAGTTGGTAGAGCAACTGACTTTTAATCAGTGGGTCACAGGTTCGAATCCTGTACGGCTCACCACTGAAATCAGATAGTTAGCCGAATATTTTGCCGTAGACCCAGCCCTCTGGCCTCACCGGGGTAACATTTGGGGTAACAAAAGCAGTGTTTTCAGGCGCTAGTCTCTACAATTAGTCCTGTGCCCATCGCAGACTCTTCGGTTAACAGAAATAACTCTGACCCGGGCTCGAACTGACTCATACCTGAATTCGCGAACTAGATTTGCTCATGTCTCTGTGAGAGCATCCCTCTTGCCGCGGCTAAAATCAGTCGACGCTCCTCTTCGGTCAGCTGATCATATAGTTGAAGAATTTCTTTATGATGAGGATCGGGCCCATCCGACATAAAGTCATTAAAGTTGGTACCCAACGCTGCGCAAATCTTTTCTGCTGTGACAATGCGTGGGCTGGCCCCTTTTATCGAAAGCATCTTCCGGATCGTGCTACCGTCTATCCCAGCAAGCTGCGCAAGTCCCGCGGGCGTAAGGTTGGGGTCACCCTCGATTCTTTGACGAAGCTTTTTGACAAACGCATTCCCATCCATATCACCGTCCATATCCGGGGGGACCCAAGAGCTTCAATGAAGAACCGAGTCTCAAGCCCTCCTCTCCCATTCTCCACGCGCGGTGGTCGGAGAACATCATGGTCTGCTGTCCGATCTAGACACCCAAGCGTTACGTAGCGACATAGGCAGATTGTCGGCATTGCCTAAGAACAGAAAATCCAAACTGAGCCCATAGTGCTGGCACAATTGCAGTGCGCCGTTAAGCGAAAGGCGCGAGGAGCCGACTTCCCAATTTGAGTACGCCGTTCGTTTCACGGCAGGGAGCGGGGCGATATAGTCTGCCTGCTCTAAACCCAGCAAATTCCTATGCCAGCGCAAACGCTCCCCTATGTCAGCAAAAGACTTCTCAGGTAACGTCGGCATTGGCGATCCTCATGGCTATCTGTCTAGATGCTCGGCAAGCGCCTTCATGGCGGCGGCCGATAGGCCATCGCGCCTGTCTCGATATACGAAATCCAGCGTCAGCCCGTAGCGGTCACAAAGCACGTCAGCGGCTTCAATTGGTATGCGCCGGGCCCCCGTTTCCCAGTTGGCATATTGCGTGTAGTTGAAGCTATGACGAGCCGCCCATTTGGCTCTAGTCATGTCTGGCCCGTCACCGAAGGCGCGGCGTATCGCGGCCAGTGTTTCTGCGATGTCTTTGGCGTTTCTAATCACGTGGTTCACCAGTGTTATCTGTTAGATGCTCGGAGAGCGCCTTCATAGCAGCGGCAGATAGGCCCTCGCGCCTGTCTCGATATATAAAATCCAGCGTCAGCCCATAGCGGTCACAAAGCACCGTGGCGCAATCGATGGAGATGCGTCGCGACCCGGTTTCCCAATTGCGGTATTGCGTAGGATTGAACCCTTGGCGTTCTGCCCACTCCTTTTGATTGTCGCTAGACAATCCCAGCCTTGCCGCCCTCAGTCTGTATGCAATGTCTGGATAGTTTTTCATGTGGGGGAGAGATGTTCCTCAATCACCTCAAAAAGCGCTCTAATACATTGATAATTATGCATAAAGTGGCACTTCCAAAAGGTGCGTTTACAGTGCGTTTACACTTTCACGTTCAGTTTCTGTTCTGGCGTTCTACCGATCGGCCCGACATGGCGGCGGCTACCTCTTTTGGTAGCAGGGGTTTGCGTTTCAAAGACACGGCATCTAGTCAGAGGTTAAAAGGGTTATTAGTCAGAGGTTAAAAGGGTTATGATGGCGGCACGCTGTTCTGGCGTTGCTGATCGAAATGCTTCCAGAAAGGTTTGTTCTTCTAACTCGGGAAGTCCGAACAACTCTACCATACTGACGCCTAACGCTTCGGCTATCCTTTCAGCTACGGCCAAAGACGGATTGTTCACACCCTTCTCTATCCGAGAAATCGTCGCTTGCTTTACGCCTGACCGTTCAGCAAGAACCACCTGCGTTATCCCACGCTCCTTTCTTATACGCTCCAAATTTTTCATATGATTCAAAGCACCAACTACAAGTGTCTCGCTATCCTGTGAGGCAGGTCGTCAATTTTGCCGAAGTATATGAAGTCCAGCGGTAAAGAGTAGGCACCGCGCAACTTCTTGGCCGCAAGAAGGCTTAAGTCGCGTTTGGCATTTTCATAGGGTCCATACTGTTGTTCGGATAACCCAGCGCGCTCGGAAAACTCACGTTTTGTTAAGCCTAGAATTTGCCTCACCTTCGCTAATCTAGCGGCAACAGCCTCGGGGCTATCATCCTCAAGCAACATATTTGTCACAAAGCACCTCGGTGACTTGCATCGGGAAATGTTGAGAGCTCAAGGTAACCAAAGAAAAAAACCTTATGAATCGATTTGTCATATTTAGCCCAGAGCCAAATTTGTTTCACCGACCCATGCACGTGGTATCCCCTATCGGGCGGTCCGGTTTGATTGTTAGCGTTTCGTGGGCATCTGGTCTATCGGAACGATGCTGTTTGGCGCGGGTGTAAATTAGCCTAGTACGCTGGGCCTAGCGTTAAGACGCGCTCGGTTTTGCTTTCAGGCAGATTGCCAATTCCTTTGAGAGCGCCATAGCGGACGTCTCATCGGGTTCGGGTAAAAGGCGTTCAAAAGATTCGAAATATGGGCTCGGTGGAGGACCGGCTATCGCCATGACCTGTTCATCAATTCCGATGCTGTCGAGAACTAGCTTCCATGCCCTTTCGACGTTTGAGAACCGCTGAAGACTACCCCTTGCACTCTTCGGATCAATCCGGATGGCAAGAAGCCATTCGATCATGCAATCTCGCAGATCGGCCTCTTTAGCGACTGCCATGGCCATGACCCTTTCAACAATGTCGGTAAATCGTGGATCGATGAGCACCACCGTAACTTTCGGGCAGGTCCTCAGAAGCCTTTGCTGCTCAGGGACATCCTGTCGGGCTAAAGCTTCAATGTAGGCGACTGCCCGCTGACGCGGCGAGAGGCTCTCATAGACCTTTGGACCAATCTTCTTCAATTACCGGACCCTCCAACTGCGCGCTCCAAGGCCTCAAGCCGACCCTGAAGCTCAGAAAGCTCGAGGACGCGCCTGTAGCGCTCTACAAGGGCCATCAGGTCACTTGCCTCACTTGGAGTTATCTGACCCGCTGAGACGGCCTGTAAGACGCTCTGAGCCGCTGTTACGGCATCCTTCGCGCCAACTAAGGGCGGCATCTCAATCTCAATTGTGGCGTCGCGTCTCGGCGGCGTGATCCGCTCGAGACAGAGCTTAAGCGCAGTGGTGTCACCGCCAAGCGCAAGTTCGATTGCCCTACGTGCTAGCGCTTCAGCCTCTCCGCGTAAAAGACCTTCAACGATTATCGAACTCTTATGCCGCGCGCCCCGCGGTCGGCCCGGGTTGCCCGCTTTGAATTTGCCGGTCTTGGGGTCTGTATACGTTGTTGGGCCGTTATTTCGTACCGTCGTCATCTTCTGATCTCGGATTTATTGTTGTCGGTTACGCACGCTCAGCGCTCGTAGCCCCTGACGAACGGCTGGGCATTTGGACCAATCCTCCTTCATGATACCGGTCCATACTTGCGGTCCATGTACTTTCGACGCCTTATTGGGTCATCCCAGAGCGAGGAGGAGGGTGGTTTTGTGCGATACTCCTTTTCCCGCTCCATCCATTTGCGCCAAGTCCAGTCTGGGTCTGAGACCCGTTTCTGACGGTAGTAGATAGAACAGCGCTCAATTTGCCTCTCTATGTCATGATCAGTCCAGCCTTGAGACCTAGCCCAACGTGTAAGTTCTTCGTCCGGCTTCCATTGTGCAGGAAAACCGATCTTAGAAGGTGAATGAGCAGGAGCCCTTACTGCTTCATTACTGATTTCCTTACAGGTTACTTCTCCAGTGGGCTGGAGATTGGTCGCAGGTGAAATTGGAGTAAGGTCTTGCTCTGAACTGGAGTTAGGTTCGGCCCTTTCTCCAGAATCTGGAGTATGGTTTGCTTCGAGTTCAAATCCGAGCAAGTACCGAGTGGGCAGTCGCTTCTTGGCGACGTTGTCATAGCGACTTCTACGCACAATGATCCCTTTCGCTTCAAGAGACTTGAGGGCATTGTTCAAGGTGCCGTTCGAGACTCCAGTCTTGTGCATGAGGAAGGCTTGCGTCGGAAAGCAACCTTGTGATGGGTTGTGGCAATCGCACAGGTAAAAGAGTACCCGAAATTCGCTTGCGGTGAGATCTGAAGCGGGCAGTTCGGCGAGCCAATGCGTTGCGTGATGGCTCATTTCGGCGGCTCCCCAAGGCTGTCAAGCTCGAGCATTAGGCTACGGACGAATTGCTGGTCTTCGTCCTCGGCTTCTAAGTCAGCAATGAGTTGTTTCCTGTCAATGCGACGCTCGATAGCCTCATTCAGAGCACCCGCGATCACGTCAGGCGGCAGAGCTTCTAGCTGGCAGGTGCCACCTTTCCACGACTTAGACCGGCTGTCTGTCGACTTTGGTGGAGACATTGGCAGCGCGTTTTCTTGCACCTGCTGATGGGTCAGCGTTACCCGCTCAAACTCAACACTGATAAGAGCATGCCGCCTGTCAGCGATTACAAAGGCAGCCGCGTCATCTGCTACGCTGTCAAAGATGGAAACCCCGCTTGGGTCATAGTCCCCGAGGTGCAGTATGATTGCCTTTTTTTCTATGTCGCAGATGCGATCTGCTATCCACTTCTTCGTTGTTACGCTGTCGAAACCGCCTGACGAATAGACCGGGATGGAATACGGCTCGGCAACCCGGTAAAGCTGGGGCAGCATCCCAGCAGCCTCGCACCACACTTCCATGTGAACTTTTTGCGCTGTCAAACGATTGCGTTTGTAGTTTGCGGCTAGACGTCGCACGTGGTCCATGAATGCGTCTCGGTCGTCGAAGTGCCCGAGGTTATAGCTGATAACGCCGTCATCGCGGATCGCCTCAAACGGTATTAACTTACCCCGACGGGCGTTTGCGAGGTGGTGACAGAGACGAGCATAGGCGGTTTCTGTCTTTTCATAGCCGTGCCTGCCCACCATCCGGTAGAAGACTTGACGGCATGTCAGCGGCCAATAGTCCCTGTATTCGTCAAGCACCTTCTGCGCTTGTGCCAATAGCTCGCGGGTTTTCTTCTGTGGACGGTAGTTATGGATGTAGCCACGCGGGCGGGCAAATTTACGGCCACCTGTAACTCTGCTCATGTCAGCGCCCCCCAGTGCCGTGTCAAAATGGGGAAAAGCGCGACATATTCAGCAAGAAGTTGGCTTACTTCATACACACCCCGAGCCCCGGATGCAGTTGCCGCTGCGCTGGGGCTTTTCTTCACCGCTCTCATGTCGCGTCCTCGGTCTGCGCGTCAAGCCAAGCGACGACCTCCGAGTGCTTCCAATAACGACGATTCCGAATCTTAATTGGTCGGGGGAAACTCATTTCCGGCGTACGAAGCCATCTCCAAATGGTCATGCTCGAGACACCGCCGCAAAGCTCTTGAACCTGCGCGGGTGTGATACGACGCTCCGCTTGAAGCGGCTGACTTGAGTTGGATTGTTCTGCCGGTAGAACGGCATTCCTATTAAGAGCCATGAACCCTTTCCTTCAGCTAAAGGATGGGTTCGATCGGAGACCTAGACCATCCGGTTATCAGTTCCGTAAGTCACATCTGGCTCCTTGAAGGATGGGCGTCGTTGCCCGTTGACGTTCATCATACGTTCTAGAGTAATATCACGCATCATTTCCCAACAGTCAATCCCAGTATTTTTCTAAGCATATGTAAAAATTAGATATTATCGCTGTCAGCGATATGTCTTTAGATCAAGCCGAAGATCGCAACCAACGTCTGCTTCTTGGCTGCAACGACAGCTCTTATTGACTTCGGCCATTCGCTGCGGACACGATCGATGTCCCAGATGCGGACTGAGTGAGCTTCCGCTGCAAAAACACCAATGTCTGCTCTCAGTTAGGTGTCAATTACGGTCGCGCTCGCGACCACAGCAGTTTCGCAAATCGTAGGCGATATGAGAATTAGGAAGGCTGCCAAACGAGCGAAATGCCCAAAGTCGGGAAGATTAAGTGCCGTGAAAAGTGTGATCGCACGCATTAGGAAGTCTTTGAGTGCGTTTAATGTGGAACACCGGCAGTTTGCAGCAGCGCGACGATGCGGTTCAAGGTTTCAGGATCACGGTAGGGTTCGTGCCGACGAAACATTGTGAGGGTGAAACGAGGATGCGCCCGCCGCAGGGCTGCGACCGTCTCAGCGGCCACTGCAGTTTGGCCCGCCATCGCTTGAGCAGTAGCCAGCAAGGTATAGCCATAGACGGTTGCTGGCACGTGTAGCCGATATTCCTTGGCCAAGATTATCGCTTGTTCATATTCACCCAATAGGGTTAGGCACTGCGTATAACAATACAACGCATCGTTGTTGAGGACGAGCGAGTTGTTGATAGATTCGCGGAAAAGCTCAGCCGCTTTTTGCACGCTTCCTCCGTAAATATGAACAATCGCGTACCCCCATAAATAGCATCGACCCGCTTTGCGACCTTGATCGGCCCGAGCCTCGGCAGCTTCATGGTCGCCTTCCATCATCAAAAGCACCGCGTCGAGGTGAATGGTGTCAGGCAGATCCGGCCACCGCGAGATCAACGTATCAACCAGAGTCCGACATTCGCGCTGGGCGTCGAGCTGGCTTACATCATATGACGACCGCGCCTCTACCCAAAGCGCCCAGCCGTCGGCAACCATCGCATCATAATAGTCCGGATCAATATCCAGCGCCTTGCGATACATGCGGCGGGCCGCTGGAATTGAATCGGGCCCAAATTTTATGTGCTCCAGAACGCCCTGATGAAAATATTCCCATGCCTCAACGCTTCTTGTCCGGCGAAACGCCAGGTGGGCGGCTTCGCCTTCGGTCAGGGCGACCTGTGTTTCGGCGATGATTTCGCCAACGAGGTCATCCTGAATTTCGAAGATGTCATCTATACGCCGGTCATAGCGTCGAGAAAAGACAATCGTACCGTTGCTATTGCTGACAAGCTGTACCGTTACCCGGACGATGTCGCCCGCGCGTCGCACCGCGCCTTTGATCAGGAATTCAGGCTCAAAATCGGTCCCTGCATTCTCGGCGCGTGTGAAATCCCCACCAAATGCATAACGTGATGGAACCGCCAAAACCGTCAACGCCCGCACCATCGATAGGCGTGCGATTAGGTCTTCGCTGAGCCCCTCGGCGAAAAAGTCTTGCTCGCGATCTTCGCTGAGGCTGCTGAAGGGTATGACCGCGATGGCATGCCGACCGGCAAGACTGGGCAAGGCCAGGGCAGGTAAATGAGGCGTGGCGCGACCCGGATTCAGCCGGTAGCCGCGTCGCGGAAGGGTTTGGATCACCTTGTGATCCCGATCTTCAATGGCACGGCGAATGTTGGAAATGCATTGAACAAGACTGTCATCGGTTACGAAAGTATCTCCCCAGATCGTCTCAATCAGGCTGTCCTTGCTGACGACCTGACCGGCATTGTCTGCAAGCAAGCGGAGCACCTCAAGGCTTTGACTACGTAGATCGACTGGCACACCGGACGCATTCGTCAGTTCCGGCAAAGCCGCATCAAATCTGAATTCTCCGAGCGACAGAGTTTGATGCGATTTCGTCGCGATTTCGGGTCGGCTTCGGGACAATTCGCCTTCTGACATGTCCTTCTGCTCCTAGAGGTTGGCCCATTCAGATCACAAGCTAGTCGTACTGGGCAAATCGCAACATCGGTAGGAGGATACCACAATGAAAGTTTCTGCATATGTTTTTGCTCTGTCCATCGTCGGGGGTGCGGTCGAAGCACAATCAATGATCGACCAGCTTTGCGGGCAAACCCACATCAGCCAAACCAATGCACAGGATGATGTGACATCAAATCCAGACGGCTATTACGTGCGCAGTCTGCAAATCCAGTTAGGCCATGGCGATCCGCGCATCGTCCAAGCCGTAGGAAAAGAGTACCATCTCTGTACGCAGTCAGCCGCAACGCCAGAAATGAATGCAAACCGAGTGTTTCGTCTCAAGAACGAACGTGTGATCAAATATCTGTTCGTTCCGCTGGAAGATTGTCCAAAGCCAGTTTCTTGAAACTCCTTGGCTCAAGCGGACGTTCGCTCGAACTGCAGTATCGGTTGGAATGGGCTCTTCTGAGACATCTGACCGCTTTTGTCAGATGTCTGCAAAGCCGCGTTCAGAAGCCATTCGAGACGACCGAACCGACCGGCGACGTCCGCTTTGGCGCCCGAACGACCGCTTCTCCCAGCACCTGCCATTCGGCACTGATGCCTCCGACGTCTCAGATGCGGACGTAGCAGACCTTCAAACGGCCGCATTGTCACATCGAACCTTACCCACTTGTCGCGCGATCTCTGCGATATGACGGCCATCCGTTCCACAACATCCGCCCCAGACGTTGATATGCGGGAGCCGTCGCGCGATTTCGGCCATCTGGCCCCCTAGCTCTTTCGGATCACCGTCTTCAAGATGACCTAGTTTGCATAGATCGAGTGTTTCCATAGCAACGGCGTTCGGCATGAAGCCGCCCAGCCGGTTGATCCAATCGCCTGCGGTCAGGGCCGGCGCGAACTCGGTCGGGTGCGTGCAGTTTATCATATAATAAACTGGCGCATTATCGGTTGCTGCGTCGACGGCGGCAATTGCCTCTTCGAGGGTCTCGCCCCCTTTCAACTTTCCACCTTTTGCGATGAAGAAAGAAATGACGACTGGCATGCCCTCGGCCTTTGCGGCTTTCGCAAGGCCAATCGCCTCTTCGACGCTTGAAAAAGTCAAAGCACTAACAAGATCAGCACCGGCCTTTTTGAAGGTCTGAATTTGCTCGGAGTGGTAATCCTCCGCTTCGGCGACATTCGGAGTCCGACCGACATTGTAGGCGTCCCCTCGTGGACCAATCACGCCGCCGACGAGCATCGGCGTTTCAGGGCTTTCGTATTCCTTGGCGATGTCTCTGTAGAACTCGATGCCACGGATGTTGATTTCTTCGAGGGCCTCACGGGAAAATCCGATCAATTCTCCCCAGTCGCGGCTTGCACGGTAATGTAGGCCCTCGTTGATAACGCCGAAACCGTTTTCAACAGCCGCCTCAACCAGCTTACGCTGATAGTCGGTTAGGCACGCCAGACCGCGTTTATCGTTGATCAGCTCGAAGGCACAGAAGTGTCTCAGCTCGAACCCGTCGACATATTGAAGCCAGGTCTCGAACCCACCTCCGCAGGTCATGTTCTGACCGTTCATCTGTGGCAAACTGTCTTCTTGTGACATATTATTTCTCTCCCTTGTCGCTTTGGAAAATGCGCCCGATTGTGGTTTTGCGCCCTTGGTCGCAGGCGGAGGCGCCATTCTGATGCAGCTTTTCATTATACCACGAAATGCATACCACGAAATGCCGCATCACGCCGTTTAACGGCAACTGAGGATATAGAGACCCGTTGCTGCATCGGCTGCACAAGGTGCCTTTGTTAGGGGCCTAAGTCTGTTGCGCTTTTCATCCTTCGACACGGCTGCAAGCCAGCCAAAGATACGGGTTGCGAGCGCCGCTACGACCAGTCTCGGGTCAGACGTTTTGGTAGCGTGGGACCGGTATGTTTGAGCATGTGCCATAGTAGTCTCTCTTCGTTTTGGCTTCGATGAATGAGATCGATGGACCAACCATGCCGCACAGCTTCGATCTGGGGGTAGTGCAGGAATTGGAGCGATCCCAATACAATTTCTGTACTAGACCCGCTCCTTGCATGGCCCTTAGCTTCACAGGCGAGGAGGATACCGTTGTGAAACAGAAACCGTATGGTCTGATTTGCCCCATAACGCGTGCTTGCGAGTTGCTCGAACCGCGCTGGACAATTGCGATCCTTGTCGGGCTGTGGTCAGGTGCGACCAAATTCAATGAGCTGCGGCGGGAGGTTGGCAGTATTTCCCCGACGCTGCTCTCGCGCCGCCTGAAAGAGCTTGAGCAACTCGGCCTTGTGGAGCGCGTCTCGGACCCTGCGACGGGTTCGGTAGACTACCTCAGGACCGAAACAGCCGTTGCACTAGAGCCAGCGTTGAAAGCCTTGGGAGAGTGGGCCCAGTGCCATGTCGACGCAGAAACAGTTATGGACTCGGCCAGTTCCGCCAGCCTCATGTGGGACATGCGGAAATATTTTGTCGTCGAGGAACTACCAAAGCGACGTGTCGTCCTGCAATTTCGGTTTTCAGATGAACCGTCGGAATATGACCGCTACTGGGTGGTCATCCAGCCGGGTGCCCCCGTTGAGGTATGCACGTCGATTCCTGGCTACGATGTCGATCTCTATGTCGAAACCAGCGTGATTTCGTTGCTTGGCATCTTCATGGGGCGTTCGACATTCGAAAGAGAGGAAGAGCTGGGAGAGCTCTACTTTAGTGGCGACAAGCTCTTGTCGAAAACAATCAACCGCTGGTTACGCCCGCACAATTACGCATCTTTCGATGGGATCAAACAGCTACCCGCCGATAGACGTCGCGCGAAGTAGGTTTTGGGACAAGGTTCGCATGCTGACTAAGCCGGGCAGGAGAGAACTGTTGCCTGCACGGACGATCATAGGCGCAACCCAGGAAAACGGGCGTTTCGTGTCCGCAGATATGCAGCCAAAAGAACGCGTAGGATACACACCCGATGGTGAATGGCAGAGGCAGTGCCATGCGCCTGTTGGTCTCAAACGCTGCTAGGAGGAATTGGAATGGCTCAATTTTCGGGGAAGTCAGTGTTAATAACGGGCGCAAGCGGCGGCCTCGGGCAACAACTAGCTATGGATTTTGCACGCGAAGGTGCAAAAGTTGCTCTCAACTATCTGAATTCTTGGAAGATGGCAGAAGAAACGGCTTCCCATATTGAAGCGGAAGGCGGCGAGGCAATCACCTGCCGAGCGAACATTTCCTCTGCCAGCGAGGTTACTGCTATGGTTGATCGTGTTGTGGCGGAACATGGCGGGGTGGATATTCTGATAAACAACGCCGGTCTTAGCCTCGATGCTCCTTTTCTGGAATTGAGCGAAGAGGCATGGGATAGCGTGGTTGCCGTCAACCTTAAGGGACCCTTTCTTGTGTCGCAGGCCGTTGGGCGTCATATGGTAGCTGCTCAGTGGGGGCGTATAGTAAACATTTCTGCAACGTCAGCCGTGCAGGCCAGAGTTGGAAACGCTAATTATGCTGCTTCGAAGGCTGGTCTGAACATGTTGACCCAGTGCATGGCACTTGAACTAAGTCCGTATGTTAACGTCAACACTGTAGCTTTGGGGTTCGTGGACAGCGATTTGGTTCGTCGGTTGTTTTCGACTGATGAAATTGCACAAGCTGAAGCCAACGTTCCATTGAAGAGATTAACATCATATCAGGAGACCTCTTCCTTCGTTGTAATGCTGGCGTCGGACAGGGCTTCATTCGTGACTGGTCAGACTATTCCCTTCGATGGGGGAAGGGTCATGCGCTGAACCTCGGCAGGCGTTGTTCGTACATTACCGTAGGGCAACTCATTCGCCGAACGGTTAGCGGTTTGGGTGATCAATGACCGCTTCGGGCTGATTGTGTTGAAAAACTCGACGCCGCGAAATTCGCCCCGAAATTTTGGAACAACGTCCCTCCGATTTAGCCCTCAGGAAACTGCGTTCGAAAAAGCGAGCTTTGGCGGGAAGATATTCTGCGAATTTGGCCGCCTTGGTCCGCACACCGAGTTTTTCAACACAATCGGCTCCGAGCCGCCATTCGCTGCGGATTGCGCCAAGGTCTGCTTTCGGGGCGACCTGCACGTTTGACTGGACTTCTGAGCGTGGTGGAGCGGTACTGTCTGTGTCGCTGACGCCCGGGACCTCCGGGCTCCACTCAGTACAGGGCGAGGGATTTGCCTTTGCCCACCGAGTGGAGACACACCATGACAACATCAGAGCTAGTACCGCAGAAGACTGCCAAACCGAAGACGGCTGCGGGTAAGCAAACGCGGCAGGCGCAACTGCACAAATTGCTGACCCGGAAGTCCGGGGTGACCATTGCGCAGCTCCAAAAGACCTTCGGCTGGCAACCGCATACGGCAAGGGCCGCGATATCCGCGCAGCGCAAGGCGGGTTGCGTCGTGGCGCGAACGGTGACGGAAAGGGGATCGGTCTACCGGATTGTCGCAGGGCAGGGCGACCGGTGAGCGCCGGAGAGATAGATCAGGTGTCGATCCTGATCGTTGAGATCGAAGACTGTGATCGATCAGCCTGCCTGGACCGCTGGCGCGCAGCCTTCGGCCGCCCGCCGCCCAAACACCTGTCTCTGCCGTTCCTGAAGCGGGTGCTGATCTGGGAGGCGCAGAACAAAGCACTGGGCGGGGTATCGGCCAAAACGGTGCGTCGCCTGAAGCAGATTGCCTCCGGAAAGACTGTGCCCGCCGCCGCCAAGCCCGGTTCCTTCCTGGTGCGGGAGTGGAACGGGCGGACATACCAGGTTGAGGTGATAGACGGTGGCTATGTCATGGACGGTAAAACCTGGCGGTCCCTCTCAGCCATTGCCAAACACATCACGGGCGCCCACTGGTCAGGTCCGCGCTTCTTCGGGGTCCAGTGATGCGCCGGATCCGCTGCGCCATCTACACCCGTAAGAGTTCCGAAGAGGGGCTTGAGCAGGACTTCAACTCCCTCGATGCCCAGAGGGAGGCCTGCGAGGCCTACATCGCAAGCCAGAAACACGAAGGCTGGGAGGTGCTGCCGGACCGCTTTGATGACGGCGGGAGCTCCGGTGGACATCTGGAGCGTCCCTCGCTGCAGCGCCTGATGCAGGCGGTGGACGAGAAGCGCGTCGACCAGATCGTCGTCTACAAGATCGACCGTCTGACCCGGTCGCTGGCGGACTTTGCCAAGCTGGTGGATCGGCTGGACGCGGCAGAGGCATCTTTTGTGTCGGTCACCCAGAGCTTCAACACGGCGACGAGCATGGGGCGGCTGACCCTGAATGTACTCTTGAGCTTTGCGCAGTTCGAGCGAGAGGTCACGGCCGAGCGCATCCGGGACAAGATCGCGGCCTCGAAACGCAAGGGACTTTGGATGGGTGGGAATGTGCCACTGGGGTACCAGGCCGATGGGCGAACGCTAAAGATAGATGAGCAAGAGGCCGCGACGATCATGTGCCTTTATGACCTGTACCTGAAGCATGGCGCTATCCGGATCGTGAAGGAGCACGCGGACGCCTTGGGTCTCAGATCACGCCAGCGCCTGCGCGGGGCAGGGCGCATCTCGGGCGGCACGGCCTTTGATCGGGGGCACCTCCATCACATTCTAGGTAACCCAATCTACGCGGGCCGCATCCGGCACAAGGGCCAAGTGTATGAAGGGCAGCACCCTGCCATCATCGAGCCTATGATCTGGGAGCGGGTGCAGGAGATGCTCGCAGGCGGGGCGACAAGGGCTCGCGGCGCTAAGCGGGTGGCTGCCCGATCCCCGTTGGCAGGCAAGCTCTTTGATGAGACGGGCGATCGTCTGACACCCAGTCACAGCAAGAAGAATGGCAAGCGTCTGCGCTACTACATCTCCCGCAGGCTGGTGACAGATCGAAGCCGCAAGCATCCCGATGCCTGGCGTCTCCCTGCGGTACAGGTCGAAGGGCTGATTGTCGATCTCATCGCAGCGCATCTGAAGCAGGAAGATATTGCGATGCGCCTGATCCGGGAACTCAACGCATCACAGGTTGAGGCGGCCACAGCCAAACTGCATGCCATCCAGCAGACAAAGGACTGTCTGACATTGATCGAGCGCGCTGACCTTAGCCCGGGCAAGCTGACCATTCGTCTGCACTGTGGTGAGCTCGCGAAAGTAGTCGAGTGCAATCCAGACAAGATCAATCCCGAGGAGCTGACCCTCACAAGCCCCTTCCGGATGCGCAGGCGGGGCGTGGAGCTGAAGCTGCATCTCGGAGACGCACCTGCTGAGATCGACCGAACGCTCGTGCAGAACATCATCAATGCACAGAAGTGGATGTCGCTGATCCTTGGCGGAATGACATTCTCAGAGATCGCCGAAGCTGAGGGCACATCGAAGCGGCGCATCCAGGATGTGGTTGATCTGGCGATGCTCTCACCGGATGTTCTGGATGCCATCGCTGCCGGTGAGCAGCCTGATGGTCTAACCTCGGACTACCTGATCAAGTCAGGTGTTCCGGCTCTTTGGTCAGAACAGAGCGAAATGTTCGCGAAGCTGTAAGCAAAGCTCCTCCAAAACATCCCAAACTCGTACCGCCGGAATGGCAAACAGAGACTGCGGGCCGAAAATGGCCGGATTTGCGCTCCGCACGAGGTCTCACTACAAACCCGCGTGCGTTAAGCGCCTGACCTTGCGCACTTAATGCGCGGAAGCGCGTCGTAAGCTGAAATCGAGGAAGTGTGTGGCTGTGCACGCAGTCTTCGGCGAACTGGTCTCTGCCTCGGATTTCCCTGTTAACAGGGAAAGTACAGGGAAAATTCGCAATTTCTGGCTGAATCTGGGCGATTTTGGCGACTTATGTGCGATTTCCAAGAGCGCTAACAGCGAGTTAGAAGGCATTTCCCTGTTAATTTGATAACAGGGAAGAATTTCCGACTATCAGGGAAAGATTAAGGAGGAACAGGGAAGGGAGGTTGCGAAACAGGGATGTGCATAACCTGCATAACTTGCGATGACGCTGAGGACGTAGCTGCTATACCGAAAGGCCGCTTTCTGTGCATGAGCGGTCATCCATTTGGTTCGCAGCGAAGGTCGGCTCGGAGCCGATCTTGCAGGAATGCTGCGGGATGGCGAATGTCTGATTTTCTGATGGCGGCAACAAACGCGCAAAAATCGAGCGATGTTTCGCCAAGGCTTTGTGGCAAAGGTTTTTGTCAAACCCTCTGCATTTCTAGATGGCCTTTCGACCACTGAGTTACGCGCATCCTGATTTTGCGCTACAAGCAAAGCATGCTTATGTTCGACGAAGCCACAACCAAACTCCTTGAGATCGCTTATCAAGGCGGCGATGTCACTCGTCGCAGGAGAATGGCGTTCGATGCGCTGCATCTGTCTGAAGGAGATGTGGTTGTTGATATCGGTTGCGGGAATGGGCTTTTCACGGAAGAGATCGCTCGCACCGTTGGTTCGTCAGGACGGGTAGTAGGGATCGACCCCAGTGCAGATATGCGCGCCCCAGCTTCCAGTCGTTGCGCCGCTTTCCAGACCGCGCAGATCATTGATGGGCTGGCAGATGCGCTTCCTCTTCAAGACGGTGAGGTAGACAAGGCCGTCGCCGTTCAAGTTCTTGAGTATCTCTCTGATATTCCGGCCGCCATTGGGGAAGCGCATCGGGTTCTTCGGAATGGTGGGCGCTTCGTTGCCATTGATACTGGTTGCAAGACGCTTGACTGGTTTTCCGAGAATGAAGATCGGATGCGACGAGTTCAGGAGGCGTGGGATCACCACTACACTGAACCACGGGTAGCGGCGCTTTGGCCCCGACTCGTAAAAGATGCAGGGTTTGTTGCCGTCGAAGTTGAGCCCTTCACATTTTGCGACACAACCCTTCGCCCGGACGGCATAGCGATCATGCTGTTGCATCTGATGTCGCGGTACGCGGCCGAGAACGGGCACATGACCGAACAAGAGGCTAAAGCATGGTTCGATGAGCAATTCGACCTTGCTGAGCAAGGGCGTTTTTTCTTCTCGCTCACATACTATCGGATGAGTGCAATCAAGGCGTAACCGGCCAAAACCCATACGTTGCTATCACTGGCGATAACAAAACCTCTTGACCAGCTGACCGAAAGCAGACCTTGGCATAGCCGCATTGAACTGCAGCTGCGTCCCGCAACTCGGACTCAGAGCCTGATCCCGCGAGTGTCTTCTGTTGGCAAAAGCGGCCATTCACGCAAGAAATTGCGCATCGGCGTCTATGAATGACCGCTTCTAGCCAGACCGGACGTTCGGCGAAATCGGGGCTATGACTGCAAGGCGGACGCACCGGACCTTCGGCAAGATTTGCCCGGAGTGGCGCACATAGCGAAATATGGATGGCTGACACCCACTATGCCACACGACACGGATCGAATGTCTTCTTTCGCGAGGCGAAGATTGCTCTAAAAAGCTTCGATCTGACTGCGGGTCCACATTGTGTCGACGTGTCATTTGTTTCTGATATCTTGATACTATGAAATACTGTTTCGAGGACTTCAGCATCGATCTGGCACGCCAGGAGCTTTGGCGCGGCGGATCAGCTGTCGATGTCGAGCCGATGGTGTTTCAGCTATTGCAACACTTGATCGAGAACCGCGAGCGGCTGGTCTCAAAAAACGAGCTGTTCACTAAGCTTTGGAACCGGCAAGCGGTGTCGGATGCGGCTTTGTCGACCTGCATCAAGTCCGCTCGGCGGGCCGTCAATGACTCGGGAGACCGGCAGGAGATCATCAAGACGGTTCACGGCAAGGGATTTCGCTGGATCGCACCGCTCAGACCTGTCGCGAAGGCAGCAGTCAATGACCAAGCCGCCACCAACGCCGATGCAATCGACGAAATGTGGGCCGAGGCGGCCCGCCGTCCGTCGATCGCGATCCTGCCATTCGAGATCATCGGAGCGGGCGTGGAAGCTCAGACGCTCAGTGAAGCCATACCGCATGAGTTAATCGCGACGATTGCGCGGCTCCGATGGATTTCGATCATAGCGCGTGGTTCGTCCTTCAGGTTCCATTCCGCGCGGGACGACCTGAACGAAATCCGCCGTCGCCTGGGCGTCCGTTACTGCATGACCGGCAGCGTCGAGGCATCGGAGAAAACTGTCAGTATCAGCGTGACACTGGCCGACACCGAAGACTCGCAGGTGATATGGGCGGACAGGTTTCGCTCAAACATGGAGAACATACACGAGATCCGCGAGAAGATCATTGCCCAAGTGATCTTTGCGATCGAGGTTCAGCTACCGCTCAGCGAGGCGACGAAGGTACGGTTGCGTTCACCGGAGAACATCGATGCATGGGCCACCTACCACCTTGGATTGCAGTCACTCTACCGGTTCGATGAAAGCGAGAATGCACGCGCCGTCGCGCTGTTCGAGAACGCCCTGGCGCTGGAACCCAACTTCGCCCGCGCCTATGCGGCTTTGTCTTTCGCGCATTTCAAGACCGCGTTCATGCATTACGGTAGCGACCGCGAAGTCGCAGTGAATGCCGCGCGGGCTGCTGCGGAGCAGTCGGTCGATCTCGATCCGATGGACCCGTTCACAAACTTCAATATGGGGCGGTCTTTGTGGCTGGTGGGGGACCTGCAAGGAGCGAAGAGCTGGTTGAACCGCTCCACATCACTCAGTCCGAACTTCGCGCAGGGCATTTATGCACGCGCCTGGACCGAAACCGTTTTGGGATCGAGCGAGATAGGACGCCGCCTGTCGGACGATGCTCGAATGCTCAGCCCGCTCGATCCGTTGCTTTATGCGATGCTGGCAACCCGGGCCATGAGCCTTGCCATCGAAGGAAATCACACCGAGGCCGCCAAGTGGAGCGTCCGCGCGGCGAACGCCCCGGGCGCGCATGATATGATATCGCTGATCGCTATTTTCACGAATGAATTGGCGGGCAACCGCGAGGAGGCAGCCAACTGGGCACGCCGGGTCCTGGCCAGTCGGCAAGATATCAAGCAGGACCAATTCTTTCGGTCTTTCCCATTTAACGACCCAGGGACACGCCGTGAGTTCTCCGATGCGCTTAGCCGACACGGGATCTCCGAAAGCTGACCGGCTGAATCACGTCTCAGATTTCCTCATGATTTCCTCAGGTTTCGCTCAAGACCTGTGCTCTGCGCCCCCTTAGCCTCGTTTTTATCGAGCCGCCGCCAACCAGACGTCGGCTGAGAAAAGCTAAGAGGATTCAGTATGACCGCAGGACAACTCAGAACAACCGAAGGAAATAGACGCCGGTATGACAGCGTGCTGGACACGATCGGAAACACTCCAACTATCCGCATCAACAATCTGGGCCCCAAAGGTGTTGATCTCTATGTCAAATTCGAGGCATTCAACCCGGCGGGATCTGTCAAGGATCGGCTCGCTGTAAACATCATAGAGGCTGCCGAACGGAGCGGTGCGCTGAAGCCAGGCCAGACTGTTGTCGAGGCGACAAGCGGTAACACGGGTATCGGACTTGCCATGGTCTGTGCTCAGAAAGGCTACCCGTTGGTTGTCACCATGGCCGACAGCTTCTCTGTCGAGCGGCGTCGCCTGATGCGGATGCTCGGTGCAAAGGTGGTTCTGACGCCAAGGGCGGAAAAGGGCCTCGGGATGTATCGCAAGGCGGTCGAACTGGCCGAGGCGCATGGATGGCTGCTTGCGCGTCAGTTCGAGACCGAGGCGAATGCCGAAATCCATGCCGCGACCACCGCGCGGGAAATCATCAACGACTTCGCGGGTGCCCCGCTCGATTATCTGGTGACCGGTTACGGCACCGGCGGCACATTGACGGGCATTGCCCGGGTCCTGCGTTCCGAGCGCCCGGATACGAAGATCGTGTTGTCCGAGCCAGCTAATGCGCAGCTTCTGGGAAGTGGGATTCCGACCGAACGGGGACCGGCGGGAGAACCCATGTCGAGCCACCCGGCGTTCGAGCCGCATCCGATCCAAGGTTGGACGCCCGATTTCATCCCTGCTGTTCTGCAAGAAGCGGTCGACAAGGGGTATTACGACGAATTGCGCCCGGTGCCGGGTCCCGTCGGTGTCGAATGGGCACGCAAGCTTGCCAGCAAGGAAGGTATCTTCACCGGCATCTCGGGCGGCGCGTCATTTGCTGTTGGAATCGAGGTTGCCGAGAAGGCGGAGCCCGGATCATCAATCCTTTGCATGCTGCCTGACACGGGCGAGCGTTACCTGACCACACCGCTTTTCGAAGGTATCGCCGAGGAAATGTCTGAAGAGGAGATTACGATCTCCCAATCGACCCCCGGCTACCAGATGAGCTGAGATGTCTGATCCGCTTGATCCCCTTGGTGCCGCTTTCGACCGGTCACTTGCCTATCGCCGCGGCCTGCCAGAGCAGAGATGCTCGCCGAGGAAGGGCTATCGTGAGATGCTCGATCTCTTTGACGAGCCGTTGCCAGAAACAGGTGAAGACAGCGTTGCGGTGATTGAGGACCTCGCCTTGCGCGGTGAGCAAGGGTTGAACCAGATGGCTCACCCGCGCTTCTTCGGTTGGGTGCTCGGCGGGTCTGCCCCGGTCGGTGTTGCGGCGGACTGGCTCGTCAGCGCTTGGGGACAGAACGCCGCTTTCCACGGCTCTTCGCCCACCGGGGCAGCCATAGAAGAAATCGCGGGGCGCTGGCTGCTGGATCTGCTCGATCTGCCGCGCGATGCGGCCGTCGGCTTCGTAACAGGCGGCACGGTCGGCAATTTCACCGCACTGGCTGCCGCACGGAGTGCCGTTCTCAGGCGACAGGGCTGGGACGCGGACGCGGACGGGTTGTTCGGCGCCCCTCCGGTCGAGGTCTTCATTGGGAAGGACGCCCATACCTCGGTCTTCGCAGCACTAGGCTACCTCGGCATGGGGCGAAAACGGGTTCATCGGGTCCGCACCGACCAGGAAGGCCGGATGATCGCGGGAGATCTCGCGCGTCAGATGGAGGACGCGACCGGCCCTTCAATCGTGGTTGCACAAGCAGGGCAGATCAACACCGGCGCCTTTGATCCCTTCGGAGATATCGTGAGCATCGCCCGGGCCGCCGGTGCTTGGGTACATGTCGACGGCGCGTTCGGTCTCTGGGCCAGAGCGCATCGCGACTATTGTAGCCTTACGGAAGGCGTCGAGACGGCGGACTCTTGGTCTGTCGACGGTCACAAATGGCTGCAAACACCCTTCGATAGCGGATACGCCATCGTGCGGGACACCGCTGCCCTGCAAGCCGCCATGAAAATCGATGCGAGCTATCTGCCGCCACAGGGTCAGGGAGAGCGCATTCCATGTTTCCTCGTGCCGGAACTGTCGCGCCGCGCGCGCGGCATTCCCACCTGGGCCATGATCAAATCGCTGGGCCGCATGGGCGTCGAAGCATTGGTCGCTCGTCATTGCGGTATCGCCCAGCGCATTGCGGAACGGCTTGCTGCGGCAGATGGTGTCCGGGTTTTGAACGACGTAGTACTTAACCAGATCATCGTGAGCTTCGGCTGCCTGACGGTAGCTGCAGGGGACGGCAAGAGCGCGACAGAGGCCGTGATCACCGCGTTGCGTGACAAAGGCGAGATCTTCGTAAGTGGTGGTTACTGGCATGGCGAATGGGTCATGCGGATCTCGGTGATCTGCGACGCAACGATGCCCGGGGATGCCGACGTGGTGGCAAGCCTGATCCTCACGGCTTGGGCGGAGGTGCGAGAAGCTGCGATCGGCCAAGGGAGGTGATCTCGATGGACGGACGGCCCCACAGACAACTTGCGGCGATCCTTGTCATTGACGTGGTTGGCTACTCGCGACTCATGGGATTGGACGAAGAGGGAACGCTGGAGGTACTGAAACGTCTGCGCAGAACGGTTATCTCACCGCAGGTTGCCGCCTATCGCGGGCGCGTGGTCAAGGTGATGGGCGATGGCGCGATCATGATTTTCGGCAGCATCATAGACGCGACCAACGCAGCGCTCGCCGTGCAGCAAGCAATGGAACGGTTTGCTCCCGGGCTGCCTGGCGTTGATTGCATCCGGCTGCGCGTCGGACTGAATCTGGGTGACGTCATCCGAGAAGGTACCGATATTTACGGTGACGGGGTCAACATCGCAGCGCGGCTGCAAGAGATATGCCCGCCCGGTGCTATCGTATTGAGTTCAGGCGCCCACGAGCAGGTTCAAGGCAAAATCTCAGAGCGTTTTGTCAATGCTGGTGCGCGCCAGCTTAAGAATATCGCCCAGCCTGTACGGGTCTATGTCTGGCCACCGGACGCGGCGGAGGCGGCGGGCGAAACCCTCGCAGCGCCTGATTTGCCGGATAAGCCATCGGTCGTGGTCCTGCCCTTCGACAACATGTCGGGCGACCCGGCTCAGGAATATTTTGCCGACGGGGTCGTTGAAGCTCTCACCGCCGCGCTGTCCCGTATCCGTTCCTTCTTCGTTATCGCCCGAAACTCGGCCTTTGCCTACAAGGGTGTGCCCAAGAACGTCGGTCAGATCGGACGGGAGCTCGGCGTTGCCTATCTGCTGGAAGGCTCTGTGCAGCGCGCGCCAGGTCGGCTGCGCATAACAGTTCAGTTGATCGAGACGGCGACGGGCAACCACCTTTGGGCAGAACGCTACGATGGTACGGAAGACGAAGTTTTCGAACTTCAGGACCGCATCACGGAACAAGTCGCCGGGGCGATCCTTCCGTCGATCCAGAGAGCCGAGATTGCGCGCGTAATCCGTAAACCGCCCGAAAGCCTCGGCGCCTATGACTTCACGCTCCGGGCCATGCAACATGTCTGGATGTTGGACAAGAACCGCTCTGCGACAGCTCTGGATCTGCTGAACAAAGCGCTGGATATCGACCCCGATTATCCCTTGGCGCTGGCCCTAGCAGCGTGGTGTTGGGCTCAACACTCGGTCTACAACTGGATCGAAGATATTGAGAGTGCCAAGACCAAGGCCCTGCAATACGCGGAAAGGGCCGCCAGCCTTTCATCCGAGGACCCCCTGATCCTCGCCGTTCTCGGCACTGTCCAAACGTTTGCGAGGAATTTCGGCGTGGCGCGGGTATTGTTGCAACGCGCGATCACGTTGGACGAGAACTCGGCCTGGACGCACTCGCGCCTCGGCTGGCTGGAGGTCTATTCAGATCGTCCAACCGCTGCCATCCCTCATTTCGAACACGCCATCCGGCTCAGCCCCGTCGACCCGATGAACTTCAACAACTATGTCGGGATCGCCAGTGCGTACCAGGTCGCGGAGAACTACGCAGAGTCGGCTGAGTATTTCGAACGGGCCATCATCGAAAACCCCACGGCCTATTGGATTCACCGGAATCTGGCGCCGGTGCTATTGGCGGCCGGCAGGAAAACTGACGCGAAAAAATCGGCCGAGATCCTTTTCGCGGAGTTTCCGGACCTGACCGTCGAGCGTTTCAAGAAGGCGATGGTTTTCTCGGCAGGGGCGCTGGAAAGGCTATCGGTATTTCTCCGACAGCTTGGTGTGCCCGAAAGATGATTTGAGTGCATGTGACCTAATGCCAGCCCGTTCGTGCTCCACAGGTGGTTTATCAAGGTGCCATGAGCACATTATGCGCTTATATCTACTCGTGATCTTGCTCTCGTCGTGAGATAGGCCGCAGCTGGCCTGTCCTTACTGGCGTACCTAGATCTCACTAGGCAGCCGACTCATAAAACTCGATCCAGAGCCTGACCGATGCCAGTTTGATCATCGACAGGAAATTGCGTGACGTCTTCTCGTATCGGGTTGCGATACGGCGGAACGAGGCTTTCAGCCTGCCAAAGAAACGCTCGATTTTGTTGCGTTCCCGGTAGATTTCAGCATCAAATTCGGCGGGCAGTTTGCGGTTGGCCTTGGGAGGGATCACGTCGATAGCGCCCTGTTCCCAGATCAAGTCTCTGATCCAGCCTGCGTCATATGCTTTGTCCGCGAGCACATGTTGGCCCGGCTGCAAATTGTCCAGTAATGTCTTGCACGGCGGCGCGTCATGGGCTTGGCCGGGCGTTAATTCATATCGGATCGGCAGCCCATCCTGATTGGTAAGTGCATGTATTTTCGTCCCTAATCCGCCCCGTGAGCGACCTAAACAGCGGCGCGGGTCTTTTTTTGAGAGTCGTGGCGGAATGATGCGCGCGCACGCTGGTCCCGTCGACCATCACTGTGTCCACGTTATGCGCGTCGGCGATGGCGTCCATGATCCGGTCCCAGTGGCCCGCATAGCTCCACCGGTTGAAGCGGTTGTAGACCGTTGTCGGCGGGCCGTATTCGCTGGGCAGGTCAGCCCACGGTATGCCGGTGCGCAGGACGTAGAAAATGCCGTTGATCACGCGGCGGTCATCAACACGCTTCTTGCCACTCGTTTTGTTAGGCAAGACAGCTTTGATGAACTCCCATTCCAGATCGCTCTTGTCTGATCGTGCCATTTGTCTTCTCCCGCCCAATGTTTGCTCGAGATTGAATCACAAATCTGCACGATTAAACAAGAATTAATGGGTGTGCTGCCTAGTCAGTTTTGGGCTCTCCTGAGACATCCGAGCAAAATGGTCGCATGACCGGTAACTCATCGTATCCAGTCAATCATGACAGGCTCGCGCCGCGGCAACGTCCTTTTTGCGCTGCAACGACTGCTTTTACCAACGTCGGCCATTCGCTGCGAGTGCGTTCGACGTCTCAGATGCGGGACTTTTCGGTCGTTCGGTCTTTCTCCCATTCCAGACGTGAACGGCCCAGACCGGCCATTGACAGTTGCCAGGTGTCGTTGCGCTACGGTCCGTCGAACCTGCCATTCGCTGCAAGCGCGAAATCCGGGCGAGGCCAAATTTACAGATTGCGGGACGAAATCGCCGTTCGCCAAATATCTGGAGACACTACGTCAATCGCATGGTAGCTCCAATGTATGACGACGACCTCGATACAAGCTCGGCCAACTATCCCTTATGCCGTCGCAGTTCTTGGGGTTCTTTTCGCATCAATCTGTTTTGGACTGGTGCCTTATTTCAGCCGTGGGCTGACTGAGCAGGGCGTCGCGCCTTATGCAGTCGCATTCTATCGCTACATTGTTGCGGCAATTACGCTGCTTCCAGTTCTCGTCATCCACCGAAATGCGTGGCGAGAGATAACCTGGGGTGTATCCGCCGGAGCGGTGATGGGACTGGGATGGATTGGATACGTGACGGCGTTGGAGAAATTGCCTGCGTCGACTGTGGGGGTACTTTACATGACCTACCCCGTGTTCACTCTCGTAATAGCATGGGCCTTGTTTGCCGATGCCCCAACACGGCGCGCTTTGTTCGCCTCCGGTCTTATCGTGCTGGCGGCAATCATTGCGGGATCTCCAGCCTCTGTACCCATTGAGTACGTAACTATGTTGCTGATCTCCCTCCTGGCCCCATTCGGGTTTGGTTTCGGAATTTGTGTACTGGTGTACAGGCTGTCCCGGATCGCACCCCTCGCGCGCATAGCTTCGGTTTCACTTGGGTCTATCCTTGGTCTTGCGCCACTTGTTCTGAGATCCGAAGTAGCGGATTTGCTCCCGCGCGAGCGGTCCGACTGGCTGTTGATTGTTGGAATTGGGCTTGTCACAGCGCTTGTCCCGCAGCTCATATACACAGTTTGCTCGCCAGTGATTGGCGCGTCCCAAACTGCGGTGGTCGGTAGCATTGAATTGCCCACTATGTTTGCTGTCGGTTATCTTGCTTTTGGCGAAGCGGTCACCACGACCCAGGCTATCGCCTGTGCCTTGGTATTGGGCGCGATCGCCCTCACAAGAAGCCGAAAAACGCGTACCGTTTCGACCGTGCTCACCAAGAGTTCGAAACGGTAACTCTGGGCTCCTCGAAGACATCTGAGACTTCTTGTCAGATGACCGGTTTGGCGGGGCTTGCGGCCTTTTCTAGACCTGCTGCATCGGCGATGTTGTCGCGCTTCAGTTGAAACGAAAGAACCATACAGCCCGTTCGCGCCGCACCGCATGTCTTTGATAGGGGCGTTTCCTCCCAAAGAGGGGGTGCCCCCGGCTGGGGTCGGCGTTGGTGGCGTTGATGAACGCGGCCCTATGCCTCAAGGCCTATGGGAAGCGCTGAGACCACCCGCTCAGCTCCATACGCACCCCTAAGCAGCATGAACGTTGCCGAGACACATGAAGCCTACGTGGCGGACCAGCGGCAGAGCCACGTTCAAGTCAGTTTCGCCGGAGGCGGCGAAGACACCTGCGCTGCCTGCGGACTTAAGCCCTAGTTTCCCATCTCTGGGACGCAGGTGGTAACTTGGTTCTAAATTGTACCTTTGTCACTCTGGCAAACCAGCCATTTTGAGGCCTTCGAAGTAGAGCCGGGTTCCCGGAGTGTCTTGGTAACCGCTGCGCGCTCGAACGCCGGATATTGTATCTTCTGGCATCTGCTTGAGCACCTCGGCAATAGCAGCTAGAGCTTTGTCCCTTTCTCCAAGTTGTGCGTATGCCGCGGCGGTTACGCGATACAGGGTAATGTAGCCCGCGCTCACTGCCAGCCCCTCATTGCACACCTCAATTGCTTTCTTGAATTGACCCGATTGGATGTAGGCTATCCCAAGACCTCCGAGGACGGCTAACCGCCACGGAGAGTGCCGCCCTAGCTTTAGAGCTCTGTGCAAACAATCCAAAGCTGGTTCCGGCAGACCAAGAAAGACAAACTCCCAGCCGCAGAAGCAAAGATTCACATAGTCCCAAGATGCCGCGCGAAGAAGCTTTTCAAGAACTCTGCGCTGTTCATGCGGTTCGGTTGTACCGTCGAATCTTGGACCGGCAATCCGATTGAGTTCGAAGCGTGGCTCTACATCAAACAGTCTTTGCGAGGCTTGGGACCATTCCTTTGCATGCCCCTCGTAGCGTGCGCACAAGCCTGAATACCCAGCGGATTGGCTGCAGCCATAGGCTATCAATCCCAGCATTAAGGCATCTGGTCTATCACGTTCAATTTTCAACGCCGCGACAACGTAAGAAAGGGACTTCTCTAAGCTCTGCGGGTCCAAAAGTTCAAGTGCCAGAGCTGCTTGAAGCGTACGATCTGACGCAGTCAGTTCAGCCTCAGAGGTAGAGGAGAGCCGAGACTGCTCCGCGTCAAAGATCGTACGCAAAACCTGCCCAGACAGCTCTTCTGAGACTGAATCTTGCCAGTCAAAAATGTCTGTCAGGCTGCCGTCGAATTTGGTTTTCAACCAAACCTTGTTAGCCGCGTCTGTAAGTTGCACGTCGAGCCGCAACCGATCGCCTGAGCTTCGCAGAGATAGCTGGAGAAGATATTCTGCATCCCCTTTCGACTGCGAGACAATCGCCGACATCCAAATCGTTGCGTCAAGGTACGTAGTTACATCCCCGGTAATCGCATGCGCCAGTTCTTGAACTTCGTAACGGTCGTCGGTGGTTGCGACCGGCGCAACTGTAATCTTGAGACCATCCGACTTGGTGCGTGAGGCTATTATCGACCTTTGTGTTTCGCCTCTGACCCAGACATGCACAGGGCGCTCGATGTTCTTCAGTTCCCATGCGCCACCGTCGTCGAAAGACGGCCGGAGCGTACCGTCAAGGCTTCCGTAGACTGCTTCTGACACGGTTACTGATCCGGGTGCTGCCGCCTGCTCTAGTCTCGCCGCAACGTTCACACCGTCTCCGAAAACATCGTTCTCCTCCTCCACCACATCGCCCAAATGCACCCCAACGCGCATTCTGATTTCAGGCTCATCTGGATGTCCGCCTTCCGCCAAGCGATCCTGCACACGCATGGCGCTGGAAACAGCGTCAACGGCAGATGAGAAGAGAACGATCCAACCGTCGCCCATGCTTTTGACAATCCGGCCATGATGCGAGGCAATGTTCGGCCCGAAAACCTCGGCGCGGAGCCGCCTCAAGGCCCGTAACATTGCCTCAGAGTCTTCTCCCATCAGACGGGAGTAGTCGCATATGTCAGCCGCCAAAACCGCGGCCAGTTGGCGCTTCATCAGATGCTTCCCCGCTCTAGTAGCCAGCATCGGCTGCCTGAAAGTATGGAGGCTAGCATAAGGCAGGTAAAGTTATGGGGTCTGCGGGAGCCGACGCCGATCAAGAGCGCGACCGCAGCTCACAACCCTTGGATGTGTTTCCTTGTTGGTGGAACTTCAAAAACGGTGGTTTCCGGCTCAATCAGAGCACGCAATCTATAGGCGAGCAAGGTTGTTCTTCGTCCGGTAACCCTGTTCGCTTCGCTTCCTCCTTCTAACAGAAATAGCCGCACCAGCATTGAGCGCTATTCGGCCGCCGGACATAGTTACCGCTGAGGCTTCTCAATACCCGCCGCAGCAAACAAAGCGTCCAAGCGCTCAAGGCTATCAGGTGACCAAGTTGTATTGACGTCATAGAATTGTTCCGCTGCCTTATCCATGGGCGGAAGGATTACCCAGTTCTGCTTTGTCGACGTGAAGATGTGTACGTCTGGTGGCATCAGGTTCGGGTCATCCAACGACCCAACGCGTATGAATCTAACGCGATCTTTCAGGCCTCCCATGTGATAATTACTCCAGACTGCCACCCGACAATTCGGGCAGCGAGCAATAGTCTGCCCCTTCTTGCTGGGAGACGGAACAGTGATTTCTTCGACTGCTCCAGAAGTGAGTTCCACGCGATCCGCTTCTATCAATGCATTTACAGCAAATGCACTTCCGCTTTGACGCTGACACCAACTGCAATGGCAGCAATGGACGATCATCGGTTCGGAACTTACCCGATAACGTACGTGGCCACAGGTGCAGCCGCCTTCACAGTTTTCGAATTTTTCCACTGAAGCCGACTTCACAAATATCATTTCCATGTATTCTCACCCTCGGCGGTCAAGGACAGTATGTCCACTGCAATTCGTTGAACTCCCATTTACCGCTCAGGGTTAGAGGCTGATCATATCGCAGCTCGTCAACACAACCTATGCATGTTCCGTCCAGAAGGTGGCGTCTCAAAAACGGTGGTTTCTGTTATATTCTTGCTTTGCAATCAGAGCGTGATCACAGGAAGAGAGTACGGCTCAAGCAGCAGAATGTCACTCTGGCAAACCGGCCATCCTGAGGCCATCGAAATATAGTCGAGTGGCGGGGTTTTCTTGGTACCCGCTACGTGTTCGGACAGCGGATATTGTATCTTCTGGCATCTGCTTCAGGACTTCAGCGATCGCAGCTTGAGCTTTCTCCATTTCTCCAAGCTGCGCGTAAGCGGCGGCGGCCTGCCGATACAAAGCAGAATAACGTGTGCTCAATGCCAACCCCTCATTGCAGACTTCAATCGCCTTTCTAAATTGACCGAGTTGGAGATGCGCCTGCCCGAGACCGCCAAGTATGATTAGTCGCCAAGGCGTATGTTGTCCGAGCTTCAATGCTCGGCGCAAACAATCCATCGCAGGCTCTGGCAAACCAAGAAAGAGGAAACCCCATCCGCAAAAGGTAAGTGTTACATAATCCAACGAAGACATTCGAAGCACTGTCTCTATCACCCTACGATATTCAAGAGCGCTCACGCTGCCTTCCAAACGAGCGGCAAATGCAACCGGTATTTGCAATGAGGGGTATTGGACGCTCTGTTTTTCCGCGGCCTTCAACCATTCGATAGCGTGCTTTCTGTACCGATAGCATAAATCCGAATACCCGACGGATGCGCAGGACTGGAACGCGATCAGCCCCATGCTGATTGCATCTGCTCTGTCAGGTTCAATTTCCAAAGCGCTTGCAGTGTGAGCGAGAGTTCTCTCTAAGCTCTGCGGGTCACAGAGCTCTAAAGCCATAGCTGATTGAAGTGCATGATCTGCGGCAGTCAGTTCGGAATCAGCGATAGCGTCTAGCCGAGACTGCTCCGCGTCAAAAATCGTCCGCAGTACCTGCCCCGACAGCTCTTCCGAAACCGTATCTTGCCAGTCAAAGATATCTGTCAGGGTGCCATCAAATTTGGTTTTGAGCCAAACCTTGTCGCCTGCGCCGATAAGCTGCACGTCTAGCCGCAACCGATCGCCGGAGCTTCGCAGGAATGACTGTAGAAGATATTTCGCATCCCCTTCCGACTGCGAGACAACCGCCGACATCCACATCGTTGCGTCAAGGTACGTGGTTACATCCCCTGTTATCGCATGTGCCAGTTCTTGAACCTCGTGTCGATCATCGGCGGTTGCGACCGGGGCAACTGCAATCTTAAGGCCATCGGAATTCGTGCGCGAGGCTGTTGTGGCCTTTGGTATTTCGCCTCTGACCCAGACATGCACAGGGCGCTCGATGTTCTTCAGTTCCCACGTGCCGCCATCGTCGAAAGAGGGCCGGAGCGTGCCGTCGAGACTTCCATAGACTGCTTCTGACACGGCCACCGATCCGGGTGCTGCTGCTTGCTCTAGTCTCGCAGCGACGTTCACCCCGTCTCCGAAAACGTCGTCCTCTTCCTCCACAACATCGCCAAGATGCACCCCTACGCGCATTCTGATTTCAGGCTCATCTGGATGTCCGCCTTCCGCCAAGCGATCCTGCACACGCATGGCGCTGGAAACAGCGTCAACGGCAGATGAGAAGAGAACGATCCAACCGTCGCCCATGCTTTTGACAATCCGGCCATGATGCGAAGCAATGTTTGGCCCGAAAACCTCAGCCCGGAGCCGCCTCAAGGCTCGTAGCATTGCCTCGGAGTCTTCTCCCATCAGGCGGGAGTAATCGCATATGTCGGCCGCCAGAACGGCGGCCAGTTGGCGCTTCATCCGATGCTTCCTCGCCCCAGTAGCTAGCAACAACTGCATGAAAGTATGGAGATAAGGGTGCCGCAGGTAAAGTTTGAGGTTCCAAAGACCAGATGCCGATCAATAGCGCGACTGTGGCTCTTCTGCCTTCAGATGTGCCCGTCTAGCTTCGCCTGAGGTGGCGAAGACACCTGCACAGCTTGAAGGCGTCAAAGCAGGTTTCCGACTTCTCTATGGTTCGAAGGATAACAGATAGACCTTCTTGAGACAGGGCTAAGGGAACTGGCTCCAGCTCGTACAGCAAATGTAGCGGCTAGGCGTCGCCAACCAAAGCGGTCACAAATTCAGCCCATTTTTCGAGCGCCTCACGTTTCTCATCCGCGAAGTCGTGACGCTGGTAAACCGCCACGATCCCGCCACCTGTCCCGCTAACATGGTTGAGGACGGCTTCGGTCACGCGAACTGGAATACCTAGCCGGGCCATACCTGTGGCTGCCGTCCTCCGTAGATCGTGGAACGTCCAGTGCGGTATCTCGATCGATTCACCGACTTCTTCGAACGCAACCTCTTCCATTTGTCTCGCGAGGTGGTTCCGGGCTTTGCTTAACCCACTGACTGGCTTGTTGCCGGTGGTCGTGTGCAGGTATCCGCGAGCGCCGCATATGCGCAGTACTCCGTCTAGGACGTCTCTTGAAGGTCCTGATAGAGGTACTTCATGCGCTCTGCCGTTCTTTGTCCTCTCAGCCGATAGGCGCCATATGTCGCCAGCGATTTCCGCTTCGGTCATATCGATAACCTCAGATCGACGCTGACCGGTCAGCAGCATCAATTTGGCAGGCGCTTCCCATGGCGGGCCGACCCTTTCACACGAGGCCCAAAACCACCTAATCTCGTCGTCTGTCAGGACGCGATCGCGCGCCCTCTCTTTTGTTGGCGCCCTTACTCCGATCATTGGCGAATGATCGATGATCCCGCGCTCCGTACACCAATTAAAGAACTTAGAAAGGTAAGACCTGACCCTGTTGGCTGTTGTCTTGCGGCCAGAGTCGACAATGCTATCCAGCAGGTCGATTATGTCTCCCTTAGTGATGGAATGTATTTCTCGGGGCTCCCAAGCCTCAACAACGAAACGATCGAGCATTCGTCGGGTCTCATCGCCTCTTCTGAGATTAGATAGATGTCGCCGATCGAACTGCTCGACCAAGCTTCCAATAGTGCTGCGTTCAGTTTCTTGCGCCTTGCTTGCCTTGAGCCGCTTCTTCTCTGCGGCAGGGTCTCTTCCATACTCAACGGCTTGTAAGACCTCTGACGCGTTCAAGCGGGCGTCTGAGAGCGAAAGAGCGGGGTGCCTGCCTAGTGTCAATTTTCGCGGCTGGCCCGCATGTCGATAACGCACAGCCCATGATTTCGCTCCGCTTGGCTGAACCACGAGATACAGGCCCGTTAGGCCGGGATCAGGTACCTCCAAGCGTTTGGAAGGGTCAGGCTTCAGGTTTTCAATAGATTTGACTGTGAAGGCGCGCGCCACGTTCAAAGAACCCCTCAGGGTAACAATAGGGTAACGGTTTTAGGTGTTAGGGATCGTTACCACAAGATACTAACATTGGCTATCAACGTCCATAAATATCTGAAAAATATGGATCGATTATCCTGCTGGTGTTAGGTTGTGTGAGTAATTGATTGCAACTTACTTTTGACTTTTAATCAGTGGGTCTCAGGTTCGAATCCTGCACGGCTCACCACTGTGATACTCCCGACACTACTGACCGGTCGCCGACCATATCTTTGGCGTGGCAAATGCCATTCTGCAGAGAGAGCCTGAAGGGTCCGTCTTTGAAGGCCGTGGTTTCGGGATGTCCGGGTTTTTCTGCAAAATAGCATGAAGATGGCCGGCGGCGCGACTGGTTGCGAGCGCTATGGCTACTTCAGCGCTTGTCACTGCCTACACGAACAGGCGCGTCAACGCGCCTGCCCGCTTGCTGTTTTCAGTTGTGGATCGTGTAACCGTGATCAGGCGTACCAGATGCCGTCGCCGATCGCGCCTGCGACATTGGCCTGGTTTTCCTCGCTCTCGGAGAAATAGACCAGCATCTCGGCGCGGGACAGGTCGTTCTCCTGCTGCTCGCGCCAGAAGGCAAAGCCTGCCGCGTCGGGGTTCCGGTCTAGCACGTTCTGATAGAGCAGCGTCAGGAAGGCCTCGTCGCTCAGGGCATCGTTGCGCCCGTAAGCCTGTTCGAATTCCGCCGAGCTGAGGAAAAGGGTCGCGACCTCGACAAGCGACATGTCTCCCTCGTCCAGCTGGTCGATCCAGAACTCGAGGCCCGGCTGATCCGGCCTCCGGTCGAAGCTGGCCTGGTAGAGGCGGTAAGCCTGTCCCGAGTTGCCCTGCGTGTCGAGCGCCAGCGCCCCGTCGCTCAGATCGATCCGTTCGACGTTGGCCAGCGTCACTTCCTGAGCGTAGCCGGGCGCGGTCATCACCGGTTTGCCGAAACCGTCGATCTTGAAGGTCAGGTCTTCTTTCAGGGCATCCACGAAAACCGTGTCCAGCCCCTCGCCACTGTCGATATAGACGACGCCCTTGTCGAGCAGGATCAGATCGTCGTTCTCGGTGCCGAGAATGTAATGCTTGCCGCCGCTGGTCAGCGGTGCGCCGTCGCCACCACCATTGCCGCCATCATCACCCTTTGGTTTGTCCCCGCCATCATCCTTCGGCTTGTCACCATCGTCCTTGGGCGTGTCGTCGTCCGGCACAGGGGCGTCACCGCCATCATCCACGGGCGGACGATAATCCGCATCCAGTTCGACGCGCAGCTGAACCACCTCGAAGGGGTTGAGCGTCAGGTCGATCTGACTGGCGTCGCGGAACAGATCGTCTGTCAGGATCACGTCTGCATCATCTTCGTTGTAGAAGTAGGGTTGACCGCCGATCGTAACACGCGATGCCGCATCGCCCGAACTGCCCTGCACCCCGTCGGTCGAGGCGAGATCGAGCGACATCTTGACCGATACGATACGGCCCGCGTCTGACAGCGCGGAGCCGAGGTCGAGCGTGAATTCGGTGGGTTCCAGTGTGCGCGACGAAATGAAGAACACCACCTCGCCCCGTGCCTGGTATGCCGAGACCTCGATGCCGTCGGGGGCATTGTCGAAGCGGGTCTCGATCAGTTCGGCACCTGACAGCGTCTCCGACATCAGGTCGAACACCGCACCGGCGGCGGAATTCACGAGCCGCCCCTGTGCGTCGAGCATCGCGCCGCCGTCGCTGTCGAGCGTCAGGGCGGAGGGAGACGGGGAATCGAGCGATGAGACATGGGCGCTGTCCGCCCCGATGGCGACCATGTTCTCAAGCTGCTTGATCAGGCTGGAGCCAGCGACCAGACCGTGCTGCGGTATGGCGAACTGGCTTACTTTCCAGTCGGTGATATGCAGATCGAGATCCTTGTTCAACGCATCGGACCAAAGCTCGAAATTGCGTGCGACCGTGTCGAGGGCCGGATCGGTACCGAAAAGCTGGGCACCTGTGCCGGTCGAGAAATACTTGCCCGTGACCCCGTCGATGGCCGCCATGGCCTCATCGCTCAATTGCGCGATGGCCCGTTCGTCGGCCATCTGGACCAGGATATCGGGCTGGATTTCCGGCGCATAGCCGGCGGCGCGCATTCCGCTTTGAACTGCCTCGGCGGCCATGGAGGCCCTCGCGCCATAGGCCGCGTCGCCCGACCGGTCGAAAGTGCTGCCGATCTGGAAGGCGCTGATCACCGTACCGTATTCCCGCATGACCGCCTGCACAAAGGCCTCGATCTCGATTGCGAATTCGTCGTACTCCACCGTTTCGAGATTATTGGTCGGGATGATCAGCGTCGCTGTCACTGGCTGGCCGCCGCGCTGGCTTGCGGCGCACCATTCGAGGAAATTGACCAGATCGGCCCGCAGGTTGCCGCCGGGCATATCGACAATATTGATCGAATTCACCCCATCGACAGGCAGGCCGCCGTTCTCGTTGAAACGCAGGGGGTTCAGATCGGCCTCGTCCCCGCCGAAGCGGACATTCTGGACGCCAAGCGCATCGGTGGCGCTGCCGAACGCTGCTGTTGGCAAACCGGCCTCGGTCGCCGAGAAACGGACATTCGCCCCGAAGATGTCGGGAGAGACGAAGAGCCCGGTCGCTTGCAGAACGGAAAGCGTCATGGTGGGCATGGATTGAGTACCTCGATACGCGGGCAATGACTATGGAAGCGACACCAGGGCAGCGGGGCCGCCGATGTCACCGGATTGGCCGGACCATTCACCTAAATCATTGAAATTCAGTGAAATATCAAAATTTGACGAAAATTCGCATTACTATTGGCTTGTAATGGGGCAAAGCCGCACCCCTGTGGCCAGCCCTCAGAGCGTGTAGAATGCCCAGGCCCAGACCATCGCCACATAGGTGAGCTGGTGCAGGAACTGATCGAAGCCGAAGGCGCGCCAATAGCCCGCATCCGTCGGGCTGTGCTGGCAGCGCGCTGCGTGGCGGCCCTTGGCCCAGTCGATGTGGTAATGCAGGACTGTCTCGGCCAGGCAAATCACCAGCGAAAAGACCAGCGGCGCCCCCAGGACGACAAACACCCCGAAAGAAAACGCGCCATGGATCGCCGCATGCTGTGCCCGGCCCACATGGACGTACTCGTCACGGCCCGAAAGCATGCGCTGGGTCTGAAATAAGAAGTCGGCGAAAAGGTGTTTGACCAGCAGCAGCGCGATCAGGACAAGGGCTGTCTGAAGGGCTGCGGTCACGGTCACTCTCCTTTCGGTGGAGACTAGACCATCGCCCGTGCCAAGCAAACCATTTGATTTCGAAGCATGGGAATTGCTAAGCCTGAGGGGCATCATTTCATCCTCTGCATTGGATACCCCTCATAGAACGCTCGCTTTTCTCCTTCATCTGGAAATACTCCAAGCGCGATCAGTTGATCCTTCTGGCCGTCACGCTGACGCTTTTTCCGCTCCTTTACCTCACGCTTGAACTGCCCAAGCGCATCATCAACGATGCGATCGGGGCCAGCTCGGACACGGTGTCGGTTTTCGGATTCGAACTGAGCCAGATCGGGTTCCTGATGCTACTCTGCGGGCTTTTCCTGCTTTCGGTGCTGGCCCACGGCATGATGAAGATGCGCATAAACACCATGAAGGGCGTACTGGCCGAACGGCTTTTGCGGCGGCTACGCTACACGCTGATCGCGCGCATCCTGCGTTTCCCGGCCCCATATTTCGAGCGCACCAGCCAGGGCGAGCTGGTCAGCATGGTCACCTCGGAATCCGAGCCCATGGGCGGGCTGATGGGCGATGCGGTCGCCCAACCGGTGCTGCAGGCCGGGCAGATGCTGACGATACTCGGCTTTCTGTTCCTGCAAAGCGTGGCCTTCGGCCTTGCAGCCTGTGCGCTCATTCCGCTGCAGGCCTGGCTGATCCCCAAGCTGCAGCGCCAGATCAACCTGCTGAACAAGAAGCGGGTGATCGAGATCCGCGCGCTGGCCGCCGAGATCGGAGAGGGTGCGGCAGGGGCCAGCACGCTGCGCACCAACGGCGGCTGGCGCTACCGCATGGCGCTGGTATCCGACAGGCTGGGCAAGCTTTTTGCGATCCGGTTCGAGATTTTCCAGAAGAAGTTCTTCATGAAGTTTCTCAACAACTTCATCGGCCAGCTGACGCCGTTCTTCTTTTACTCCATCGGCGGTTATCTCACGATCACGGGCCAGGTGACGGTGGGCGCACTGGTTGCGGCGCTTGCGGCCTACAAGGACCTGTCGAGCCCGTGGAAAGAGCTTCTGGCCTATTACAACCAGGCCGCTGATATGTCCCTGCGGTGGGAAACGATCACCGAGCGTTTCGCGCCAAGCGGCATGGTCGACCGCGACCTGTTCGAGACCGATCCGGGCGAGATACCCCCGCTGGACGGAGATGTGGTGCTTGAGAACATCAGCGTTTTGGATGCCGACGGAAACATGGTGCTGGAGGACATCAACGTCACCTTCGCGCCCGCGACCTGCGTGGCCATCGCAGCGCCTAGCGACGAGGACCGCCGCGCGCTCTCCGAGGTTCTGTTGCGCGAGCTGATCCCGGCTTCGGGCAGTGTCAGCATCGCGGGGAAGGCACTGTCGGGGCTGCACCAGGGGGTGATCGCCAAGCGGATCGGGTATGCGTCCTCCCGCCCGGTGATGTTCCTTGGCAGCTACGGCGACAACGTCTCGTTGCCGCTGAAGCTTCAGCCCGAAGAGGGGGATGACCCGTCCGGTGCCGTTCAGGAAAGCGCAAAGGCGGGCAACAGCACGGACCTGCCGCATGTCCGCTGGATCGACCCGGAGTTCGCCGATGCCAGCAGCGAAGCGGCGCTGCGTGCCTGGTGGGTCGCGCTGATCAAGGGCATGGAGATCGATCGCGCGCTCTTTGCGCGCGGGATCGATCAGCGTTTCGACGCCGACAGCCACGGCGATCTGGCTCTGGCGCTGGTGTCCCTGCGGGACACCATCACGCAGAAAGTGCGCGAGGACGGACTCTCCGAACATGTCCATTCCTTTGACGAGACGCGCTACAACCCGGCGCTGCCGGTGGCCGAGAACCTGATCTTTGCCACCCCGCGGACCAAGGTTACGGCGGCACTGATCGAGGAACAGACCGCCTTCATGGCGCTTTTGCAGGAACTCGGTCTGGAAGACGACCTCTTGCAGCTCGCCACGGACATGGTGGACCTGCTGCGCAAGATCTTCGGCGTCGATGGCACAGATCATCCGCTGTTCCGCAAGCTTGGGATCGACCCCGATACCTTCGAGGCGGCCATGGACCTGCGTGACAAACAGCGCGACGGCGCGCCGCTTAACGCCTCGGACAAGGCGAGCCTTCTGGCGGTGACCTTCGCGATTTCCGCCGAACGGCTCGGGGCGGATTTCCCGCAGGACATCATCGAGCGCGTGCTCGAGATCAGGGTCGCACACCGCGAGGCGCTTCAAGCGTCCCTCTCCGAAGTCTTCAGTCCGATCTCGGCCGACGCGCCGGTCGCCGGGCTCACGGTTCTGGAGAACGCGCTTTTCGGGAAGATTGCCGAGACGGCGGGCAAGAACGCCGATGCCCTGCGCCAGATCGTGGTCGATGCGCTTTACGAGGCGAACCTCGATGGGCTGGTGCTCGACCTGATTTTCGACATGCAGCTCAGCCTTGGGGGCACCAACCTGCCGACGCTGCTGACCGAGACGCTGGCCATCAGCCGCGCGACGATCAAGCGGCCGCAGGTGCTGATCCTCGACAACGTGTTGATGAGCTATGACGATGCGGCCCGGCACAGCCTGCATGACAAGTTGCGCGCCCTGCTGCCCCGCGCGACGATCATCTGCCTCGAACCCAGTTTTCCAGAGGATGCCCGGTTCGACGCGCAATTCGTGCTTTCACAGGGGAGGATGTCCAGCGTGGCCGCCGAAATTTCCGCCGATGAGGATGGCACCGTCAGCGCCGATCTTGCGCGCAAGCTGCGCGCGCTGGAACAGACAGAGCTTTTTTCGGGGCTGGAACGCAAGCAATTGCGCCTGCTGGCCTTCGGCGCGCGCTGGTATCAGGCGAAGGCAGGCGAGTACGTCTTTCACAAGGACGACGATCCGACGACGGGTGCGTTCCTTGTCGTCGAGGGCGAGGCCGATCTGCTCTTGCCGCAGAAGGAGGGCGACGATGTGCTGATCACCACCTCGGGCCCCGGCAAGCTGGTCGGTGAGCTGGGCGTGATCCGCAACGTGCCGCGCGCGCTCGACATGCGGGCCAAGACAGACCTGGCCTGCCTGCGCATCGGCGCGGAGGAATTTCTGGACGTGGTGGGCAGCGACGCGCGGACGGCCTACAAGCTGTTGCAGGTGGTCGCGGGCTACGTGTCAAGCTGAGGAAATGGTCCGCGCTTGCGCCTGTCCCCGCGGGGACAGGCTCATAATACCCTGTGGAATCAGCGGCGAAGGCCTCCGTAAACCCTTAAGTAACGAATTCCCCAGCCCTTAGAACTTGGCCAGCCCGATGCCCGCCGATTCCAGTTCCTTGCGGACCGACGCGGCGATCTGCACCGCTTCGGGTGTGTCGCCGTGCAGGCAGATGGTGTCGATGCGCGTCTCGATCCGCTTGCCGCTCTCGGTGATGATCGCGCCCGCCTTGACCATATCGACCATGCGCCTGCCGGCCAGCGCTGCGTCATGGATCACCGCGCCGGGCAGGGACCGGTCGACCAGCGTGGCGTCGTCGTTGTAGGCGCGGTCGGCGAATATCTCTCCGGCCCATGCGCAGCCAAGCTCCTTGACCGCCTCTTGCTGGGCGGTGGCGGCCAGCACCATGACGATCAGGTCCGGTGCCACGCTCAGCGCCGCCTCGTAGAGGGCGCGGGCCATGGCCGTGTCCTCCGAGGCCATGTTGGCCATCGCGCCGTGCAGTTTCAGATGCCGCACCTCGGCACCGACGCTGCGGGCCATGCCGACAGAGGCGGCGACTTGATAGCGCACCTGGTTCTGCAGAGTGGCTATCGGGACGTGCATCCGGTTGCGGCCAAATCCCGCGATGTCCATGAACCCGGGATGCGCGCCGATGCCGACGCCATTCTCATGGGCCAGCTTCATCGTTCTGGCCATCACGTCCGGATCGCCTGCGTGGCCGCCGCAGGCGATATTGGCCGAGGTCACGATTTTCAGCAGCGACGCATCATCGCCCATCTTCCAGGCGCCAAAGCTTTCACCCATGTCGGCATTCAGATCGACGGTTGGCATGTCATATCTCCTCTTCAAAGGGGTCGGCGGTGGCCGAGACGGCGCCGCCGACCAATTGGTAGCTGAGCAGGTCGCGGATGCGCGCCGGGTCGCGGACCAGCGGCGTGACCTTGCCCGGCAGCGCCTTCAGTTCGGCAAGGTGTCGGGCCTGTGCGGCGACGGCCTCTTCCATCTCGACGAATTCGAATTGCAGCGCCGCGCCCGCCTGTGCCTGCGCCACGCGCGGCAGATCGCAGGGCAGCACCGCACCGATCCGGGGATAGCCGCCGGTGGTCTGGCATTCGAACATCAGCACGTAGGGCGCGCCGTCGCCCGAGATTTGCACGTCGCCCGGCACGACGACCTCGGAAACGATGGAAAGCTGCTCCTCGGTGGCGAAACCGTCGCCGTCGAAATCCATCCGCACGCCCATGCGGTTCGCCCGGGCGTCGCGGCGGAAAGTCGTGCTGACAAAGCGCTGGATGGTTTCGGGCGTGAAGGCCCCTGTCTGCATGGAGGCCACGACGCGGATCTTGCCGCCGCCGAAGCGGTCGGGCTTGGGCAGGGTCATCGAGACCTCGCGGCCCTTGTCGGGGCCGACGGGCAGGGTGTCGCCCGTTTGCAAGAGACCGCCGATGCCTCCCGCGAGGTGGCTGCCACGCGCGCCCATCACGAGGGGCGTGTCAAAGCCGCCACCCACGTGCAGGTACCCGTAGCTGCCGTTGCGCGCGCCGCCGATGGTCAGCTTGGCCCCCGCGTGCAGCAAATGGCTGGCGTTCCAGATCACGACTTCCCCGTCGATCTTGGCGGTCATCTCGGCCCCCGTGAGGGCGATGCGGACATCCGTATCCGACACGAAGGTGCCGCCGCTGCCTGCCATCTCGATCGCCGCGCAATCGGGGCTTTGCCCCAGAAGAGCGGCGCCCTCAAACAATGCCACGCGGTCGGCAGCCCCGCCCACGGTCAGCCCCTCTGCGCGGTAGCCGGGGCGGCCCTGATCCTGCAGGCTCATCGCCGGGCCTGCCTGCTGGATGGTCAACCGCGCGCTCATGCCAGCACCTCCTGGGTGGCGCCGCCTAGACCGGAGGTGTCCTTGCGCCCGATCTCGTCGTATTCAGCGCGGCTGATCGCGGGGAAGGTCAGTTCGTCCCCCGGGGCGAGGGTGAAGGGCTCGGCCTCATTGGGGCGGAAGGTCTTGAAATGTGTCTGGCCGATGTGCCGCCAGCCGGTGGGCGTGTCGTTGGTGAAGACGATCAACTGCCGGATCGCGATGACCAGCGCGCCCGCGGGCACGGATTTCGTCAGGCCCTGCTGGCGGGGGATGTTCCATGTCTCGCTCAGCTCGCCCATGTAGGGCTGGCCGGGGGCGAAACCGATGGTCAGCACGCGCACGCGGGAGGTCGATATCTCCCTGATCGCCGCGTCTGGATCGACGCCTGCCACCTGCGCGGCCTCTTCCAACTGCGGGCCCAGATCGGTGCCGTAGACCGTGGGCACATGCCACAGCTTGCGGCCCGAGGGCAGCGGCGCGGAGAACCAGTCGCAGCTCTTCAGGAGCGCCTCAAGGCGGTCCTTCATCGCTTCGGCGGGTGTGGATGACAGGTCCACCTGCAGGAAGGTGGAGACCAGCGAGGTGCTGGTTTCGGTCACCTCGGGCCAGTCCTCGTTGTCCACCGCCGCGCGGAAGGCCAGGGCGGCGCGGTTCGCGGGTTCCGACATGGCCCCGGCGAAGGTGACGAGCACGCCCGACAGGCCGACGGTATTGATTCTGGGCCAGTCAGTCATGCGCAAGCGCCCATCTGTAGAGCTGTGGCAGCAGCATGGGGGTCAGATACATCGGCAGTTGCCAGCAGCCGATGAAGATCATGAGCGGGGCGATGACGTCGGGCGGCAGGGCCACCAGAAAGATCGCGATGTTGCGGTTGCCCGCACCGATGGCCAGGGGGCCCGCCATGGGGCGCAGGGACCCCTTGCGCAGGATCAGCAGGGCGAAGAGTTGCAAGAGATAGCTGATCGCGAAGGCGAGCGCCGTCCAGTGGAGCACGCCAAGGGGATCGCTGCGCAAGGCGGGGTTCAGGGCGGCCATGAGCCCCACGACGATGACCGAGAAGGCCAGCACCGACAGCCCGTCGAGCGCCTTGACCTGTCCTTCGGTCGGTTTTGGGAACAGCCAGGCGCGCAGGGCAAAGCCCAGGCCGGTGGCGAGGAAGATCACGATCAGCAGTTTCAGCGCTGCCATAATCACCTGCTGCGCCGGACCAAGCTGCGACAGCAGCGCCAGTACCGGCAGAACGGTCAGGGGAAAGGCGGCAGTGCCGAGGACCAGCATCTGCATCATCCGCCCGCCATCGAGCCGCATCATCAGGGCGAGGTTGACACTGCCCGTGATCGCGGGTGCCGAGGAGGCGAGCACGATGGCAAGGGCGGCTGGCGTATTTTCCAACCCGGCCAGCGTCAGCGCGCCAAGCAAGACGAGGGGCAGCAACATCTGCAGCACCGCCACGGCGACGATGCCCCAGCGCAGATCCCTTGTCGCGCCCAGCGCGGCGCGGTGGCCGATGCGCAGTGCCGTCACGGTGAGCAGCGCCGCCACCATCTGCGGGAGAAAGGGCATCAGCGTCGCGGCGACGGCGGGCAGGGCCACCCCGGCTGCGAGCCCGAGGATCAGGCAGAGCCGTGCGTGTGTCGATGCAAGCCAAAGGATGCGATTGATCATACATGCGTCTTAGCTCGGTCCGCTGCGCAAGTTGTCGGGCAGCCAGGTGGCGATCTCGGGGAACCAGATCAGGACAAAAACCATCAGCACCATGATCGCGAACATCGGCAGCGCGGCCTTGGTGATATAGCCCATCTCGTGATCCGTCATGCCTTGCAGCACGAACAGGTTGAAGCCGATGGGCGGCGTGATCTGCGCCATTTCGACGACGACAACCACGAAGATGCCGAACCAGATCAGGTCGATCCCCGCCTCGCGCACCATCGGCTCCACGATGGCCATGGTCAGCACGATGGCCGAAATCCCGTCAAGGAACATGCCGAGAATGATGTAGAAGACCAGCAGCATCATCAGAAGCTCGAAGCGGGCAAGCTCCATCGCTGCAATGCCGTCCGCCAGTGCGCGGGGCAGGCCGGTGAACCCCATCGACAGCTTGAGAAAGGCAGCACCCGCAAGGATCAGCGCGATCATCGCTGAGGTCCGCGTCGCCCCCATCAGGCTTTCGCGGAAGCTGGTCCAGTTCAGCGACCCCTGTACCAGCGCCAGCACCAGCGCGCCGATCACGCCGATGGCCGCGGCCTCGGTCGCCGTGGCAAGGCCCGCGTACATCGACCCGATCACCACCGTGATCAGCGCAAAGACCGGGATCAGAAAGCGCGAGTTGGAGAGTTTCTCGCCAAAGCTCATGCCCTTCTCGACCGTGGGATTCCAGGTCTTGGAGGTGACGCTGACAATCGCGACATAGGCCATGAAGAGGCCCGCCAGCACGAGGCCGGGGAAGACCCCCGCAAAGAATAGCTTGGTGATGCTTTCGTTTACCGTCACGCCGTAGACGATCAACGCCAGCGATGGCGGGATCATCAGCCCGAGCGTCGCCGCCCCCGCCAGCGTCCCGATCACCATGTTTTCCGGGTACTTGCGCGCCCGCAGTTCCGGGATCGACATCTTGCCCACGGTCGTCAGCGTCGCAGCGGAGGAACCCGAGACAGCTGCAAAGACGGTGCAGGCCACGATATTGGTATGCACCAACCCGCCGGGCAGCCGGGCAAGCCAGGGCGAGAGACCCTTGAACATGTCCTCGCTCAGCCGCGTGCGGTAGAGGATTTCGCCCATCCAGATGAAGAGCGGCAGGGCGGTGAGGGTCCAGCTTGAGGACGAGGCCCAAACGGTGGTGATCATCGTGTCACCCACGGGGCGCGTCGTGAACAGCTCCATCCCGACCCAGGCCACGCCCATCAGGGCAAGACCGACCCAGACACCGGTGCCCAGAAGCAGGAACAGGACGAAGAGAAAAAGGATGATCGCGTAAATCTCGGTCATGGCGTCACTCCCCGTGCGACTGGTCGACGAGGTCGCGCACGATGCGGTGCTCGCCCTTTATCACGACCTGGATGAGGTTGTCGGTCAGCGCGATGGCCATCAGGCCGCCGCCCAGCACCATTACGGATTGCGGAATCCAGAGGTGGATGGCGTCCTGTCCCTGGCTGACTTCCTTGAACTTCCACGACCAGTAGACAAACCAGTAGGCGTAATAGGTGAAATACCAGGCGATGGCGGCAGCCAGCGCGAAGCACCAGATTTCGAGCAGGCGTTTCGGGCCGGGTGGCACCGCGTTGAGCAGGATCGACACGCGGATATGCGCGCCACGTTTCAGCGCATTGGCAAAGGCGAGGAAAGAGGCTGCGGCCATGGCATAGCCCGCGTAGTTCGGGGCGCCGGGAAAGATCTCGCCTGTCCAGCGGGCGATCATCTGTGCCACGATCAGCGACAGGATCGCGATCAGGCAAAGCGCGGCGAGCACCCCGGCCAGGACGTAAAGAAAATCAAAGAACTTGCGAACGGCACCCATGCCAACCCCCCAGCCTGCAAACAAGGGCGGCCCCCGGGAGGGGCCGCCCGGACTTCTTACTGCATCGCCTTGAAGCCATCGACGATGGCCTTGCCGTCCTCGCCCGCCGCTTCAAGCCATTCGGTGGTCATGGTCGCGCCGATCTCGCGCAGTTCGCCCATCAGCTGATCGCCTGCGGGCTGTACGGTCATACCGCCGTCACGCAGGCCGTCCATGGTGAACTGGGTGTAGTCCTTGGAGGCTTGCAGGCCGCGCGCGGCGGCTTCCTCGGCGCAGGTGGTGATGGCGGCCTTGTTCGCGTCGGAGACACCGGCCCAGACATCGTTGTTCACCATGACGTAGTTGTAGGGCAGCCATGCATCGACCTCGTAGAAATGCGTCAGGCTTTCCCAGACCTTGCGGTCATAGCCGGTGGCGCCGGAAGAGATCATCGACTCGGCCACGCCGGTGGCGAAAGCCTGAGAGATTTCCGCCGCCTCGATCGTCACGGGCAGCATGCCGGTCAGCTCGGCCAGACGCGAGGTGGCGTTGTTGTAGGAGCGGAACTTGACGCCCTTCATGTCCTCGACGCTGTTCACTTCCTTCTTGAAGTAGAGACCCTGTGGCGGCCATGGCACGGCATAGAGCATGGTCAGGTTCTGCTCGGCCAGGACTTCTTCCAGCTTCGGTTTGGCCGCCTCGAACAGCTTGGAGCTGTCATCGAAGGACGGCGCAAGGAACGGCACGCTGTCGAAGCCGAAGATGGCGTTCTCGTTCTGATGGCCCGACAGCAGACGCTCGCCGATCTGGACCTGCCCGGTCTGGATCGCGCGCTTGATGTCCGCACCGGCAAAGAGCGAACCGCCCGGATGCACGGTGATGTCGATCTCGCCGCCGGTGCCTTCGCGCACGCAGTCGGCAAAGGCAACGCCGTTTTCGGAATGGAAGTTGGAGGCGGAATAGGCCATGGGCATATCCCACTTCTCGGCTGCCATGGCGGGCAGCGCGCCGGTCACGGCGATGGCAATTGCCGCCGCGCCTGCCATCAGTTTCTGTGTCGTTTTCATCTTCTTTTTTCTCCCGGTTGGTTGTTGTGCAGCGCTCAGGAAAAGCGCTGCGGGTGATAGGGGGCAAGGTCGGTGTTGACCTGCGCCCCGGTGATCAATCCGGCCACCAGACGGCCCGTTTTCGGCCCACCGGTCAGCCCGATGTGATGATGTCCGAAGGCCGTGTAGACCCCGGTCTGCCCGATCTGTCCGATCAGGGGGAGGCTATCGCTGGGGGCGGGCCTGTGCCCCAGCCATTCGATTTCATTGGTGGCGGTCATGTTCGGGAAGGCCTTGGCAGCCTGTCGGCGCAACAGCGAGAAAGGTGCCTTGGACGGACCTGCGTCCAGCCCGCCGAATTCCACGATACCGGCGCAGCGTACGCCCTGATCCATCGGTGTCGCGACGAACTTGCCCGAGGCGACCATGATCGGGCGCGACGGTCCGCCCGTCGCGTTCTCGAAGACGATGTGATAGCCGCGCTCGGTTTCCAGCGGGATGTTGAGCCCGAGCTTCTGCATCATTGGTTTCGACCAGACGCCGGTGGCCAGCACCACGCTGTCGCAGGCGATGCTGCCCTGGCTGGTCTGAACCGCGCGCAACTTGCCGCCCGAGAGGTCGAAGTCCTTGACCTCGGCCTCCATCAGCGTGCCGCCCATGTCCTCGAAAGCACGCGCGAGGGCCTGCACGTAGCCACCGGGGCTGCGGATGAAGCCGTGGTGCTTGAGGATTGCCATGCAACTGATGTCGGGACCGAGTGCGGGTTCGTATTCCCGCACCGCTGGCCCCTCGATGATCTCGGGGACAAAGCCCGCCGCGCGGCGGATGGCCCAGGTGTAGCTTTCGCTGTCAAAGACCGAGCGGTCACGGTAGGCGAAGCAATAATCGCTCTCGTTCACCCAGGACCCAAGGCCGAGGTCGTCGCAGAGGCTTTTGTGCTGCTCTACGCTATCGGTGACAATCGGGATAAGTCCCTGCGCAATACGCCTCGTGTCCGTGTCATTGGCATGCGCAAGGTACTTGCGCAGCCAGGGCAGCAGCCGAGGCAGGTAGCTCCAGCGCAGAAACAGCGGGTAGTCGCGGTCCATCAGCATGCCCGGTGCCTTGGCGATGAGGCCGGGACCGGTGACCGGGACCATGGCGCAGGATGCCAGAACGCCCGCGTTGCCGTGCGAGGTGCCGGTGCCGGGCTTGCCGCGGTCCACGATGGTCACCTCAACACCCGCCCGCCGCAGCCAGATGGCGGCCGAGACGCCGACGATACCTGCGCCGATCGCGACGACATGGCGGGTCATGGACGACTTCCTTCCCTGATTCCGATCACCTTGGGTGATTCTTCTCCGGCATCATTGCACGAATAACAAAAACATCAACGAAATGTTTATAAATTGTCATCGTAAGGAGTGGGGTTGCCTAAAGCTATTGCGGTGGCAATGATTTTGCATGGTGCATGAGGCAGGGAACACGAAGAAGGCGCGGTTGGGCATCCTGATGCTCGACACCCGTTTTCCACGGGTGCCGGGGGATGTGGGCAATGCCGCGACCTGGCCCTTTCCGGTGCGCTTCGGCGTTGTGGCGGGGGCCACGCCGCAGGCCATCGTCTGCGAGGACATCTCGCCTTTTGTTGATGCCTTCGTTGCGAAGGGAAAGGAGCTGGTCGCCGAGGGGTGTACCGGGATCGCCACGACCTGCGGCTTCCTTGCGCCGATCCGACCACGGCTGGCCGATGCGCTGGGCGTGCCCGTTGCCGCCTCGGCACTGGAGCAATTTGCCCAGATATCCGCGAACCTGCCGCCGGGGGCATGCGTCGGCATCTTGACCATCTCCAAGACCAGCCTGACGGCGCAGCATCTGGAGGCTGCTGGCGTGGCGCCGGACGCACCCATCGCGGGGATGGAGGGCACAGGCTTTGCGGATGCGATCCTGAACAACCGTGAGAGCCTTGACGTCCCGGCGGCGCGGGCCGAGATGGTGGCAGTGGCGGAAGGACTGGTGCGCGCGCATCCAGAGGTCGGCGCGGTCCTGCTCGAATGCACGAACATGCCGCCCTACGCACCGGACATTGCCCATGCAACGGGACGGCCGGTGTTCTCGATCGTGAGCTATCTCAGGTGGTTTCAGGTGGGTCTTCTGCCCCCGCGGTTCGGCGACTGACCGTCGCGGCGGTGCTCATCGGCGAAGCCTCTTCGCGGTGACGCGCTGGGGGCACGGGGTTTGGGGTGGCTGGCGTTCAGGCTTCAGGCTCACCATCCCGGAGGGGCCGGACCCACCTTCGCTTGATCCCGTTCATGGCAGAAGGCCATCCGCTTCCCAAGAGAATTAGCCGTCTCCCGGCAGAGCCGGTTCCCTCGGCGAATTCTTTTGGCAACCGGCTGTCCTCCCGCTCTCACGTGCTCAAGCGAAGGCGGCTCCAGCCCGGAGGACGAGGTGTCTGCCGTGGGCCGGTGGTAGGGTTTTCAGCCGTTCCTCCAGCGGTCGAGGATGTAGAGCGCGGTCATCAGGTCGAGGTGTGCGCCGCCGCCGTTCTTGAAGAGGGTGATCTCGGTATCGCCTGCGCGGGTGAAGCGGTCGAGCGCGTAGTAATCGGCAATCAGGTGGTCGCGCGGGATCGTGCCAGCCTTGAGGGGGATGTCGATTTCGCCGATGTGGCCCACGGTCGTGTCGAAACTGTCGACGAAGACACGGGCGCGCAGCAGCGCGGTGTCGTCCACCTCGCGCATGTCTGGCCGGTAGGCGCCGATCAGGTCGATGTGCTGGCCGGGGCGCAGCCAGTCGCCCCGGATCAATGGGTCGGTGGACATGGTGGCGCAGGTGACGATGTCGGCTGCGCGGACGGCGTTTTCCAGATCGTCGGCGATCTGCAGTCCGGGGATTTCATCGGCCATCGCCTCGGCGTTGGCGCGGGTGCGGTTCCAGAGGGTGAAGCGGGCGTCGGGGAAGGCGGCGGAATATGCGGCATGGAGGGCGCGGCCCTGGTTGCCCGCGCCGACGATAAGGATATCTCGGCTGTCGGGCCGGGCCAGGCGACGGGCCGCCAGGAGGCTGTCGCCGGCGGTCTTCCACTTGGTGACGAGGTGGAAGTCGACGATGGCCGAGAGCGTGCCGTCCGCATCGTCGTATAGGTTGAGGCCGCCGTTGATCATCGGTGCGCCTTTCGAGGGATTGCCGGGAAAAACGGTGGCGGACTTCACCGCGATGCCCAGTCCGTCGATCCAGGCGGCGCGGCTCAGGAGCGTGTCGTCGCCCCGGTAGAGGAAAGTGTCGCCGATTTCGGCTTTCGGCAGATCGTGGCCCGCGGCGAGCGCGTCCGTGAGGCCGATCCAGTCGAGCAGAGCCTCACCTTCGGCAAAGGGGATCATGGGGATATCGGTCATTCTGCCTCGCTTTCCGTCAGGAGACCGGCGGAAACGAGGCGCGCCGCCCAGCCTTCGGGTCCGGTGAAGTGGTGGGTCTGCCAGCCGCGTTGCGCGGCGGCGGCGATGTTGTCGGGCCGGTCATCGGTAAAGAGGAGCGACGGGCCGGACAGGCCGCTGCCGTCTTCGAGTGTCGCGTAGATGGCAGGGTCCGGTTTGATCGCGCCGATGTGGCCCGAGATGAAGTCGCGGTCGAATTGTTTCAGGAAAGGATAGCGGGTCTCGGCGAGCGCATAGGTTTCCCGTCCGAAGTTGGTGAGCGAGAAGACAGGGATACCCCGGCGTTGCAGTGCGGCCATCAGGCGGACGGAACGGGGCACCTCGGGGCTGGCCATGTCGAGCCAGCGGTCGTGCCAGAGCAGGATTTCCGCGTGCCATCCCGGGGTGGCGGCGGCGGTCTCTTGAATGACATCGCGGAAGGGTTCGCCCCGGTCCACACGGTCGTTCATGGCGTGGAGATCCACGGCGGCAAACATGGCGCGGCGGCGCGCCTCGCCGATGACACTGTCGAAAAAGCGCTCGGGCTGCCATTCTATCAGCACGTTGCCGATGTCGAAGACGACGGCCTGGGGCGTCATGGCCGGACCTTTGCCGCTGCGCGCAACGCGCGTTCCAGTGCGTCGAGAAAGCGGGAGCGGTCGGCCTTGGTAAAGCCCTTGCCGCCGCCCTGGCGGAACGGGTCGGCTGCGCGCAGGTCTGCCATCAGGTCGCGGGTGGCGAGGACGTTGCCGATGTTGGCCTGGGTCAGCGCCTCGCCGTTGTGTTTGAGGACCTGCGCACCGGCCTCGACGCATTTCGCGGCCAGGGGAATGTCGCCCGTGATCACCACGTCGCCGGGGCCTGCGCGCTCCGCGATCCACATGTCGGCGACATCGGGGCCGTCGGGGACGATGACGGTCTCGACCAGCGGGTTCTGCGAGGGGCGCAGCCCGCCGTTGGAGACCACGTACATCCGGACGCGGTGGCGGGTGGCCACGCGTTCGGCCTCTGCTTTGACCGGGCAGGCGTCGGCATCGATGTAGAGCGCGGTCATCCGGCGTAGAGCGCTTCGGCGTGGAAGGCCACGTGGTCCTCCATGAAGGTGGAGACGAAGAAGTAGCTGTGATCGTAGCCCGGTTGCATGCGGAAGGTCGCTTGCTGACGGCGGGCGGCGATGGCTTCGGCGAGGGCTTCGGGTTTCAGCAGGTCGAGGAACTGGTCGGAGGCGCCCTGGTCGATGAGGATGGGGCCGTCGAAGCCTTTTTCGCGCATCAGCAGGGTGGCGTCGTGGGCTGTCCATTTGCTTTCGTCGTCGCCGAGGTAGGCAGAGAGTTGCTTGCGGCCCCAGTCGCTTTGCGTCGGGTGCGCGATGGGGGCGAAGGCGGAGACGGAGAGGAAGCGTTCGGGCAGGGTCATCGCGAGGGTCAGCGCGCCGTGGCCGCCCATGGAATGGCCGGTAATGCCCTGGCGTTCCTCGTCGATGGCGAAATTGGCGGTGAGGATGCGCGGCAGTTCCTCGGAGATATAGTCCCACATCTGGAAATGCTGCTTCCACGGGTCCTGCGTGGCGTTCACGTAGAAGCCCGCGCCTTTGCCGAGGTCATAGGCTTCGTCATCGGCCACGTCGTCGCCGCGCGGGGAGGTGTCTGGGAAGACGAGCGCGATGCCGTGCTCGGCCGCCCAGCCCTGTGCGCCCGCCTTGGTCATGGCGTTCTCATGCGTGCAGGTCAGGCCGGAGAGATACCAGAGCACCGGGACGGGGCCGTCCTTGGCCTCTTCGGGCAGGAACAGGCCAAAGGTCATCTCGCAGCTGCAGGCGTCGGAGGCGTGGGCGTAGACTCCCTGGGTGCCGCCGAAGCAGGCGTTCTCGGAAATTGTTTTCATCATCTGGTCCTTTCCATTTCGGGCCGTTCAGAAGGCAGAGACCCAGCCGACCACGAGGCTGACGCTGACGATGCTGATCGCGGTCGACATCAGGATCGCGGTGGAGACGCGGGCCGGGGCAACGCCGTAGTGCTGTGCCAGCATGTAGACATTCCCGGCGACGGGCAAGGCGGCGGCGGCGATGACCACGCCTGCCTTGAAAGGATCGACGACAAAAAGGAAGAGCGCAGCGAAGCCAACGAAGAGAGGATGCAGCACCAGTTTGCAGAAGGTAAGCCAGCCCGCGATGGGCAGGCGGTCGGGCTGGGTGAGGGCCAGCGATGCACCGATGGCGAAGAGCGCGCCGGGCGTGGCGGCGCCGCCGAGGATGGCGAGGAATTCGTTCATCGGTGCGGGGATGGGGATGGCGAGGCTGGACCAGAGGAAGCCCAGCGTGATGGCGACAATCATCGGGTTCTTGAGAAGGCCCAGTGCGATAGAGAGGAAGATGCGCAGGGAGGGCTGGCCGTCGCGGGCAACGGTGATCAGGATCACGATCAGGCTGGAGAAGACGATGAGGTCGGTGGAAAGGGCGAGGATGATGGGGCCGATGGCCTCTGGCCCGAGCAGCAGGGTCAGCATTGGGACGCCGAGAAAGCCCGCATTGCCGATCACGGCGCATTGCGCCTCGACCGCCGTGGTCTGCACGTCGAGGCCGCGCAGGAAGCCGACGAGGGTGGCGATGCCGTAGACGAAGGCGGTGCCCCAGAGGTAGGCTACGACGAGCCGGGTGTCCCAGACCTCGGCCAGCGACAGGTTTGCGGAAAAGCGGAAGAGCATCGCGGAGAGGGCGAAGTAGAAGACGAACTTGGTGAGATAGGCGGTGGCTTCGGCGCTGAAGAAACGCGACCGGCCCGCCCAGTAGCCAAGGCCGATCAGCGCAAAGAAAGGCAGCGTTTTCAGAAAGATCGGCAGCATGGGACAGGATTAGCCAGTCCCATGCGCCGGGGCAAGCCGCTATCCCGATCCGATCAGCACGCCCGCCGCAAAGACGAGCGCGCCGCCCAGCACCACTTGCAGCGTGGCGCGGAAGAAGGGGGTGTCCATGTACTTGTTCTGGATCCAGGCGATGGCCCAGAGTTCCACGAAGACGACGATGATGGCGGTGATCGTCGCGGTCCAGAAATCCGGGATCAGGTAGGGCAGGGCGTGGCCCAGACCGCCGACGGTGGTCATGATGCCCGAGGCGAAGCCGCGTTTCACCGGGGAGCCCCGGCCGGAGAGTTCGCCATCATCGGAGGCGGCTTCGGTGAAGCCCATGGAGATGCCCGCGCCCACGGAGGCGGCGAGGCCCACGAGGAAGGTGGTCCATGTGTCCTGCGTGGCAAAGGCGGTGGCGAAGATGGGTGCGAGGGTCGAAACGGAGCCGTCCATCAGGCCGGCAAGACCGGGCTGAACCCAGGTCAGGATGAACTGACGGTGCGCGCGGCTATCTTCCTCCGCCTGCGCGTCGCCGTCAAGGTGGGTTGCTGCGAGGTCGTCGGCGGTGCTTTGGTGGCCCGCCTCGGCGGCGGCGAGGTCGCCCAGAAGTTTGCGGGTCTCTGCGTCTGAGGTCCTGGCGGCGGCGGCGAGGTAGAAGCGTTCGGCATCCGCCTCCATCGCGGCGGCCTCGGCGCGGATGCGGTCGAGGCCGAGGTTCTCGATCAGCCAGACGGGGCGGCGGGCATAGTAGCCCGAGACATGTTCGCGCCGGATCAGGGGAATAGTTTCACCAAAGCGCTTCTGGTGCAGGTCGATGAGGCGCTTGCGGTGCTGGTCCTCTTCTGCGGCCATGCCGTCGAAGACAGCAGCACTCTTGGGAAATTCCGCGCGCAGGCGTTCAGCGTACATGCGATAAATCTGCGCGTCGTCCTCTTCGGACGAGATCGCAAGTGCCAGCACCTCTTGTTCGTTCAGGTCGCGGAACCGCTTTCTGTTGAGTGAAAATCGCATTGCTCACCTCTAGTTACTTAGAACGATTCTAAGCATTGGATTGCGGTATCGCAACCGGCATCCTGTTGCGTCAGTGTAATAATGTCTTGGAACTGAACGAAACGGTTTATATCCTGCTTGACGAATGTTGGAGCCTCTATGACCGCCACCGCCCAGAAGATCCGCAAGGGCCGCAAGTATGACCAGGTGCTGGAAGGCGCGCGGCAGGTGTTCATGGTCGATGGCTTCGAGGGGGCGAGCGTGGATGACATCGCGCGGGCGGCGGCGGTGTCCAAGGCGACGCTCTACAGCTATTTCCCCGACAAACGACTTTTGTTCATGGAGGTGGCCAACGCTGAATGCGCCCGGCAAAGCCAGGAAGCGCTAGACAGCATCGACATGGCTGCCCCGCCGCGCGAGGTTCTGTCCCAGGCGGGCCATCATTTCCTGCGCTTCATCACCTCGACCTTCGGGCAGCAGATTTTTCGGATTTGCGTGGCCGAGAGCGACCGTTTTCCCGAGATCGGGCAGCGTTTCTATGCGTCGGGTCCCGCGGTGATGCGGGCCGAGATGGCTCAGTATTTCAGCGAAGCTGTCGCGCGGGGGGAGCTGCAAATCGACGACTACGTGCTGGCCGCCGACCAGTTCGGCGAGTTGTGCAAGGCCGATATCTGGACGCGGCTGATCTTCGGGGTGAGCAAGAACGTCAGCGATGCCGAGATCGACAGGGTGGTCGAGGGTGCGGTCGAGATGTTCATGGCGCGATATGGTGTCGAGGACGCGTGCAAATGAGGTTTTTGATGATTCTGGGCGTGCTGGCATTGGCCGGGTGTGGCGGGCCGCGGGTGCTGCCGCTGACACCGGGGCCCGATACCTGCAACGCGGCGGCGTACCAGTACCTGCTGGGTCAGCCGCGCGCGGCGGCGGATGTTCTGCCGCAGCCGAAGCGGATCTATCACATCACCGATGCCATCACGATGGATCACCAACCGGAGCGGCTGAACGCGGTACTGGACGACAGCGGGACGATTGGGGCGATCACCTGCGGGTGAGGCGCCTCTTCGTGCCCCTTGCGGGACCTCATCGGCTGGGTTGGCCCATTGTTATCGTGTCTGCGCGGGATTTCTGATGGTGTCATGTGCGCGCAGATAACATGCTTCGCGCAGGCTGTGAGCGGGTATGAGTTGTATTTGAAAGATGAAGCTTGGGTGGTGCGCTGTCCCCCGTCTTCATCTTTCCAATACAACTCCTGCACCACGCCCGCACCAGATGCTACGAAAGGATGGCGCGCGTCCGATGCGCTTCAGGTCTTGGGGCGTTTGTCGACGATGCGTACCGCCTTGCCTTCGGAACGGGCGACACCGCCGACGTCATGAACCTCGACCTTCACGCTGATCCCAACCGTCTGCTTGATCCGGGCCGAGAGCGCTTTGGCGGCGCCTTCTCTCACGTCGACCGTGACGCTTGCGTCGGCGCATTCGCAGAGGACGCGCATCTGGTCCATGCGGTCCGGGCGCGAAAGCTCGATCTGGAAATGCGGGGCGAGGCCTTCGGTCGCCATCAGGGCTTCCTCGATCTGGGTGGGGAAGACGTTGACGCCGCGCAGGATGATCATGTCGTCGGAGCGACCGGTGACCTTTTCCATGCGGCGCATGGTGCGGGCGGTGCCCGGCAAGAGGCGGGTGAGGTCGCGGGTGCGGTAGCGGATGATGGGGAAGGCTTCCTTGGTGAGCGAGGTGAAGACCAGCTCGCCCTGTTCGCCTTCGGCGACGGGCTCGCCCGTCTCAGGATTGATGATCTCGGGGTAGAAGTGATCTTCCCAGATGTGGAGGCCGTCTTTCGATTCCACGCATTCCATGGACACGCCGGGGCCCATGACTTCGGAAAGGCCGTAGATGTCAACGGCGTGCATGTCGAAGGCTTGCTCGATCTCCTGCCGCATGGCGTTGGTCCAGGGTTCGGCGCCGAAGATGCCAACCTCGAGAGAACTGTCGCGCGGGTCGAGACCCTGCTTGGCGAATTCGTCGAGGATGGAGAGCGCGTAGGAGGGGGTGACGGTGATGCCCTTGGGTTTGAAATCCTCGATCAGACGCACCTGCCGGGGGGTCATGCCGCCGGAGATCGGGTAGGTGGTGAGCCCGAGTTCGTCCGCGCCGAGATGGATGCCGAGACCGCCAGTGAAGAGACCGTAGCCGTAGGCGTTGTGGAGCATGTCGCCGGGGCGCAGACCGGCGGCGCGCAGGCTGCGGGCGACGACGGTGGCCCAGTTCTGGAGGTCCGTTTTGGTATAGCCCACCACGGTGGGCTGGCCGGTAGTGCCCGAGGAGGCATGGATGCGGGCGACCTTTTCGCGGGGCACGGCGAACATCTTGAAGGGATAGTTGTCGCGCAGGTCGGTCTTAACCGTGAAGGGGAACTTCGCGAGGTCGGAGAGGTTCTGCAGGTCGTCCGGGTGTACGCCTGCGGCGTCGAAGCTTTGCCTGTAGAAGGGCACGTTTTCGTAGGCGTGGCGCAGGGACCATTTCATGCGCTCAAGCTGAAGCGCCGCGATCTCGTCCCGGCTGGCGATCTCGATGGGGTCGAGGTTGTCCTTGGGCGGTGTGAGATCCTTCATGTGGCGGTGTCCTCTTCTGGAAAATGCTGTCCCTTGATCGTCCGCGACAGACCCCGGAAGAGGGCAATCGTGCGGCCGTCTTCGCCAGTCACCGTGACATCATAGACGCCCGAACGGCCCGTGCGGGAGACCTCTTGCGCGGACGCCGTCAGCACCTCGCCCCCCTTGCCGGGGGAAAGATACGTGATCTGGTTCTGCTGCGCGACGGTGTTCTGGTTGTAGGTGTTGCAGGCAAAGGCAAAGGCGCTGTCGGCCAGGGCGAAGATGAAGCCGCCGTGGCAGATATGATGCCCGTTCAGCATATCGTCCCTGACGGACATGGTCAGAACGGCCCTTCCCGGAGCCACACTCTGGACCGCCATGCCGAGCCCGGGCGAGGCCCGGTCGGCGGCGAACATCACCTCTGCGCATCTGCGCGCGCGCTCGTCCGGTGTCATGGCCTCTGGCTTTCATGTTTCATAAATCGGGACGTTTACACTATCTTGTAACGCTTTCAATACGCATCATGCGCATCCACACTTGATTTGCGCGTGCAAGGGCGCAACTGTGAGGCCATGACGATGCACATCCCTCCGTCCGTCACACCCTTCGAGCGCCCGCCCGAGCAGGTGGCGTTCCACCGCACCGAGCTTTCGGTGATCCTGTCGCTTTACGGCCGCATGGTGGCGGCGGGCGAATGGCGGGACTACGGTATATCGTGCCTGCGGGAAGTCGCGGTGTTCTCGGTCTTTCGCCGCACGGCGGAAATGCCGCTGTACCGCATCGAGAAGCGCCCCAAGCTACGCAGCAAGCAGGGGATGTACGCGGTGATCGGCACCAACGGACAGGTCTTGCGCCGAGGGCATGAGTTGAAAGCGGTTCTGCGGGTGCTGGAGAGAAAGCTCATTCGGGCTGTCGAGTAGCGGGTACTACGCCGGGAAGCGGTCTCTGCCCCCCCCCTCTTATCGAGGCAATCGGCGACTGCCGGGCAATGGGCGGGCAATTGATCTAGCCAGAAAGCGAGGCAATGCGACGGTGGGCTGAGATTGGGCCGTCACCGCTGGCCTGGATGCGGTCGATGGCGTCGACAATGGGTTCATAGCAGGTTGACATCGTATGCGCGTTTGCGTGGATCAGCGTGTCAGCGTCGGTGACGAGGGCCACGTGGCCTTTCCAGAAGAGCAGGTCGTTACGGCGGTAGGGACCGGTGGCGTTCTGGCCGAGGCTCGCCTGCAGATCACTGTCGCCGGGGCAGGGGATGCCGCAGGTGAGCAGCGCGGCCTGGACAAGGCCCGAACAGTCGATGCCCCAGCGGGAATTGCCGCCCCAGAGATAGGGCGTGCCGAGGTAAAGCGCGGCGATGGCAGCGGGGTCGGCGGCGAGCTCGGTGACGGGGGTAAGGTGGACGCTCGGGATGTAGCCGAGTGATGTGCGCGCGAAGGTGCCTAGGGTTTCCGAAACCGTGATGCGACTGCCGTGGCTGAGGCCGAGGCGGTCGGGTGACTTGATGTCGGGGCGCGCATAGGCGTGGGTGGCGGGGGCGCTGACGCGGTGGGTCGGTGCAGCCAAGGGGCCAAGGTCGCCGCTGCGGATATGGCCGCAGTAGCCGTCCTTTTCCGCCTGGATGTAGGACCAGCCGTCTGCCTCCGAGAAGACCGTGACCGCGTCACCGTAGAGGAACTGACGGTCACGCGGGCCCTCGGGTGTGCGGCAGAGATCGGTCAGCGGAACGGCGATCTGTGCCGGGTCGCGGCGGACGACACGCGCCGGGTCCGGTGTGAGGCGGGGGTCGCTCACAGTTTCAGCAGCGGTCCGAGGGCGGCGTAGAGCGCGCGCGTGCCCTGGCCCACGCCACCTTTGGGTCGGGCGGGGGCATCCGTGGGCTGCCAGCCGTAGATGTCGAAATGCGCATAGGCGCTCTCCGTCACGAAGCGGCGCAGGAAGAGCGCGGCGGTGATCGACCCTGCAAACCCGCCCTTGGGCGCGTTGTCGAGGTCGGCGATGCCCGGTTCGATCATCGCCTCGTAAGGGTCGTGGAAGGGCATGCGCCAGACCGGATCGGCCTGCGCCGCTGCCGCCTTTTCCAGCGCGGCGACGAATGCGTCGTCGTCGCTGTAGTAGGGCGCAAGGTCCGGGCCGACGGCCACGCGCGCGGCACCGGTGAGCGTGGCCATGGAGATGATCTGATCGGGCTTGTCTTCGTCCGCGAGCGCCAGCGCATCGGCCAGCACCAGCCGCCCCTCGGCGTCGGTGTTATTGATCTCGACCGTCAGTCCCTTGCGCGAGATCAGGATGTCCTGCGGGCGGAAGGCATTGCCGGATACCGCGTTCTCGACCGCCGGGATCAGCACCCGCAAGCGCAGCTTGAGCCCGGTCGCCATGATCATATTGGCAAGGCCCAGCACGGCGGCGGCCCCGCCCATGTCCTTCTTCATCAGGCCCATGGAGGCCGCGGGCTTGAGGTTGAGCCCGCCCGTGTCGAAGCAGACGCCCTTGCCAACAAGCGTCAGTTTTGGCCCGCTGTCGCCCCAGCGCAGGTCGATGAGGCGTGGCGCGCGGTTGGCGGCGCGGCCCACGGTGTGGATCATCGGCAGGTTCTGGTCGAGCAGCGCGTCGCCGGTGATCACCTCGATGGCAGCACCGTGTTCCTTGGCCAGATCGCGGGCAGCTTTCTCGAGGTCCGGCGGCCCCATGTCCGATGCGGGTGTGTTGATCAGGTCACGGGTCAGCACCTCGCCCGCCGCAATCGCCTCGATCCGGGCCGCGTCGATCCCGTCCGGCGCCACAAGGCCTGCGACCAGCGGGGTCTGCTTGCGGTAGCGGTCGAAGCGGTAGCCTGCGAGCAGCCATCCCAGCGCCTCGCTTTCCAGACCGTCGACCGGCTGTGCCAGCCGGTAGCTTCCCTTGGGCAGTTTGGGCGCGGCGGCAGCGAGGTGGAAGCGCGCACGTTTGCGGCTGGCGGCGGTGCCATGGCCGACGGCGGCCAGTGCCGGGCGCCCGTTTGCGTCTGGTACCGCGACCGACTGACCGAGGGCACCGGTGAAACCCAAGGCGGTGATCCAGCTGCGCGCGGTTTCGGACTGCTCCGCGAGCCAGTCGGCGAGACGATCTTCGGCGACCACGTGCAGGGGGATGGCATCTTCGGAAGCGGGGGCGAAGGCAGGGGGCATGAGATGACCTGATAGGCTGGGAAAACTGCCCGCAGCCTAGCGGTTTCGCCGGGACCCGCAACTGCTCAGATCGAGAAGTCCTGAATGTCCCAGACCGCCGTGAGTGACCGTTCGCCGACCCGGATCAGCCGCGACAGGGTGGCTGCGGTTGCCGTGGCATCGCCCCGGTCGATGCAGCAGGTCACGTCGGCGGCCACCTGGCCGAGTGCCGACATGCCGATCTGCTCGGCGATGGCGATGAGCGAGCGGGTGTTCTTGCGCAGGTCGCTCCAGGCTCCTTCCCGGAACATCCGTTCCGCCTGCGAGAGCCTGAGCGCCAGTTCTTCCAGCGCGCGGCAGACGACATCCTCGGCCCCCGAAGCACCGAGCTGGGAATAGAGCGCGCCCAGCCGATCCTGGTCGAGCACCACGCGTTCCACCGGATTGATTTGCAGCACCTGCATGCACCTGCACCCCTTGATCCACCCCCACGGCCCGTGCGCACAATGGCCGGGCAGGGTGATGAAATGGTTGAAGGGGAGCGGTCTTTTCTCTCGAAACCGCCAGAAATTTGCGTTACCCCTGCCCCGCAACGCAACGGAGTGCGAGGGACAAGATGTACAGGGTGCGGCCTCTGCCGAATTATCTGGTGCAGCGGTACCATGGCTGGAAGGCCACGGGATATGCCGACAACAAGTCGTTCTACAAGCGCCTTGCGACCGAAGGTCAGCACCCGCGCGCCATGGTCATCGCCTGCTGCGACAGCCGGGTCAACGTGATCCCGATGTTTGGCGCGGACCAGGGTGAGTTGTTCATTCATCGCAACATCGCGAACCTCGTGCCGCCCTACGCGCCCGATGGCGACCATCACGGCACCTCGGCGGCGGTGGAATACGCCGTGCGGGTGCTGAAGGTGTCGAACCTCATCGTCATGGGTCATTCGCATTGCGGCGGAATCAAGGGCTGCATCGACATGTGCAAGGGCAAGGCCCCGGACCTCGAAGCGAAGGGCAGTTTCGTGGGCCGCTGGATGGATATCCTGCGCCCGCGCTACGACCGTGTGGCGGATATCGCGGACGAGGACGCGCAACAGCACGCGATGGAGAAACAGGCCATCGTTACCTCGCTCGAGAACCTGATGACCTTTCCCTGGATCGAGGAAGCGGTCAGCGCGGGTACGCTGACGCTGCACGGGCTCTGGAATGACATCGGCGAAGGCGAGTTGGAACATTACAACCCGCAGACCGATTCCTTTCACCCTGTCTAGGCAGGCCTGCGCATGGACCAACTTCTTTCGCTCGCCGGGGAGAACCTGATCTCGCCGATCATCCTTTCCTTCGTGCTGGGTGTGGCGGCATCGCTGGCGCGGTCAGACCTGAGCATTCCGGAGGCTGTGGCCAAGGGGCTGTCGATCTACCTGCTTTTCGCCATTGGTTTCAAGGGCGGGGTCAGCGTGGCCGCGCATGGCATCGACGGGACGCTTGGACTGGCACTTCTGTCGGGGGTGATCCTGTCCGCCGGCCTGCCGCTGATCGCCTTTGCGCTGCTGAGGGTCATGACGCGGATGGACCGGCTGGATGCAGCGGCGGTCGCGGCGCATTACGGCTCGATCTCGATTGTCACCTTTGTCGCCGCGACCTCGGTGCTGGAAAGCCAGGGGATCGGCTCCGAAGGCTACATGGTCGCCGTCGCGGCGGCGATGGAAGCACCAGCGATTCTGTCGGCACTGTGGCTGGTCGCGCGGGGTGGTTCAGGTTCCGATAGGGGCATGGACGGTGCCCTGATGCGGGAAATCATGCTGAACGGCTCCATCGTGTTGCTCATCGGGTCCTTTATCATCGGTTGGGCCACGGGTGAGGACGGCCTGCGGGAAATCGCACCCTTCATCGTGTCACCGTTCAAGGGCGCGCTTTGCCTCTTCCTGCTCGACATGGGTCTGGTCGCGGGCCGGGGCCTGCGCGAGGGCGGGCGCATCCTGCGTCCCGGCGTTCTGGCCTTCGGTGTGGTGATGCCGCTGATCGGGTCGGTCTGCGGGCTGGGCTTTGGGCTAATGCTGGGGCTGTCTGTGGGTGGCGTGGCGCTTTTCATGGTGCTGTCGGCCTCTGCCTCCTACATCGCGGTGCCCGCCGCGATGCGCGTGGCCCTGCCTGAGGCGAACCCGTCCCTCTATCTCACGCTCTCGCTTGGCGTGACCTTTCCGTTCAACCTGACCCTTGGCATCCCGCTTTATGTAGCGGTAGCGCAAGTGGCGAGTGGAGGCTGATCCATGCAGACACACAAGGCAAAACGCGTGGAAATCACCATCGAGGCGGTGATGGAATCGCGCCTGACCGATGCGCTTAAGAAGGCGGGCGTGACGGGCTATACGGTTCTGCCGGTCCTGGGCGGCTCCGGGCGGTCGGGGGCCTGGAACCGGTCGGGCCAGATCAGCCGGGCGAGCGGCATGGTGCAGGTGGTCTGCATCATCAAGCCTGAGCGGTTGGATGCGCTGCTTGATGGGGCCTTTGCGGTTGTGGAACGGCACATCGGCGTGGTTTCCGTGGTCGACTGCGAGGTTCTCAGGGCGGAACGGTTTTAAGGTCCCGTTAACCGATTCGCGCTCACGGTTCCGGGATGGAGACCGTGACGCTGAGATTGCCGGAAAAGCTGTTGCGCGATGCGGCACGGGTCGCTGCGGGTGACGCGGTGACCGTGGAACATATGGTGCGCTTTCTTTTGGCGAAAGAGGTGGCGGCGGCTTGATCCCAAGGCGCGGCAGGTGGCTGACGAGGGGCTCCTCGCTGCCTTGCAGGCGCTCCTCGCCCGGGACATGGCGGAGGCGGCAGGCTAGGAAGAACTGGCGGCGTGACTGCGGCGGCATGGGTACGAGCTTGTCCCGTCTGGCGGCGGTTTGGTGCTGGTCAAGGCGTCCCGCGGGACACGGGTGTGCAAGGGATCGGAACTGGGTTTTGCCTACCGCTCCCTGGTGGAACGTTTTCGCGAGGGCATGCCAGGACATCCACAGGGGGATCTTGGCTTGGGTCTTGCGCGGGCAGCTTCGGATGTGAAGCCGCTGACCTCGACAGAGAAGGGACGGATTCAGCGGGCGTTGGAGCCGGTATTCAAGACGGCGACCGACTGGGACAGCCTAATCGCGCGGCTGGCCCGACGGAAGTACGAGTTGCGGCCGATGGGGACGGAGCTGGCCATCTATGCGCTGTCGCAGGGGCGGCATGTCTGCAACACGGCGACGGTAGGGTACCGGTATCTCGCTTTGGTCAAGAGGTTCGGTGGACCGATGCCGGGGCATCCGCATGGGGCGGATTGGGCGAAGCCTGTGCCGCAAGAGCCGTTTGAGGTGATCGAAATGGACTGATCATGGAGGCGCTGCGGGCTCACCAAAACCAGCGAGGTTTCGGCCCCACCCTTGCGCGCCGCCTGCCTGACAGGACGCTGTCCGCTTTCCAAGGGAAATCAACGTATCCCCTGAAGGGGTCCCTCGTGGATTTCCCTTGGCAACCGGCCATCGTCCCGTCCGACCGGCCGCACGCAAGGGCGGCTCCGAAACCAGCGGATCGAGGGTGGATGTGCGCGTCGATGAAAGGACAAACCCCGGCGGTTGGCCGGGGTTTGTGCTTGGTGTGACGCCGTTCGTTCAGCCTTTTTTTAGGACTTCGCGCCCCAGAAGCTCCGCAATCTGAACGGCGTTCAGTGCTGCCCCCTTGCGCAGGTTGTCGCTGACGCACCAGAGGTTCAACCCGTTGTCGATCGTGCTGTCCTGGCGGATGCGGCTGATGAAGGTGGCGAAGTCGCCCACGCATTCCACCGGCGTGACGTAGCCACCGTCCTCGCGCTTGTCGATGACCATCACACCCGGAGCCTCGCGCAGGATATCGCGGGCCTCGTCCTCGTCGAGGTGGTCTTCGAACTCGATGTTCACGGCCTCGGAGTGGCCCACGAAGACCGGGACGCGCACGCAGGTCGCGGTGACCTTGATCTTGGGATCGACAATCTTTTTTGTCTCGGCGACCATCTTCCATTCTTCCTTGGTCTGGCCGTCCTCCATGAAGACGTCGATATGCGGGATCACGTTGAAGGCGATCTGCTTGGTGAATTTCTTGGCGGGCTTGTCATCGGTGGGGTTGTAGATCGACTTGGTCTGGTTCCAGAGCTCGTCGATGCCCTCCTTGCCCGCGCCGGAAACCGACTGGTAAGTCGAGACCACCACCCGCTTGATGGTCGCGCGGTCGTGCAGGGGCTTTAGCGCCACGACCATCTGCGCGGTGGAGCAGTTGGGATTGGCGATGATGTTGCGGTTCTTGACCTGGTGGATCGCCTGGGGGTTCACCTCGGGCACGATCAGCGGGATGTCGCTGTCGTAGCGGTAGAGCGAGGAGTTGTCGATCACGACGCAACCGGCCTTCGCGGCGGCAGGCGCATATTTCTTGGTCGCTTCGGAACCCACGGCCCAGAGCGAGAGGTCCCAGCCTTTGAAATCGAAAGCCTCGAGGTCCTTGCATTTGAGTGTCGTGTCCCCAAAGCTGACCTCCGTGCCCAGCGAACGGCGGCTGGCCAGAGCGACCACTTCGTCCACGGGAAACTGGCGCTCGGCCAGGATGTTCAGCATTTCGCGGCCCACATTGCCAGTGGCGCCCACGACGGCGACGCGATAACCCATCTGAATTCTCCAATCTGCATGGGGTGGTGCGGGCCCTTTAGCGCACCTGTGGGGCAAGGGAAAGGGCATGTGCGGCGTTGCTGGCCCGGCGGGCCTTGCGGGTGTAGGAAGGACTTCAGGGATGCGGGGGACTGGCGTGTCGGACGAGGACGGATTCTACGAAGGCCTGCCGCTTGTCGACAGTTTCGGTGCGCTGACCGAGCGCGCGCGCTTTGCCTCCCTGCCCGAAACCTGGTGGATCGGTGTTGCCGACATCATCGATTCCACGGCCCTGATCGAGGCTGGCCAGTACAAGACCGTGAACATGGTGGGTGCCGCCGTGATCTCGGCGATGATCAACGCGCTAAAGGGTCATGCCTTTCCATTTGTCTTTGGCGGGGACGGCGCGGGGTTTGCTGTGGCCCCCGGTGAGGTGGAGATCGCGCGCGACGTCTTGCCGAAAGTGGCGCGCTGGGCCGAGACGGAATTCGGGATCTTGCTGCGCGTGGCGCTGTTTTCCGTCTCGGATGTCCGCGCGGCCGGACATGATGTGCGGGTGGCACGGCTGAAGGTTTCCGATGGCGTGGATTACGCCATGTTCGACGGTGGCGGTCTGAACTGGGCCGAAAGCCGGATGAAGGCGGGCGAAGGAACGCTCGATCCCGCGCCGGAGGGCAGCCTGCCGGACCTGACGGGGCTGTCCTGCCGCTGGTCTCATATGCCCGCGCGCAACGGCACCATCCTGACCCTGCTTGCGGCGCCGCTGCCGGGGGCGCAGCCGGAGAAGGTGTCGCGGGTCTACGAACGGATCGTCACCCTGACCCAGCAGCTTGAGCGGGGCGGACACCCCGCGCCGGTATCCGGACCGGGAGCGGACTGGCCCCCTCGGGGGGCGCGGCTCGAGGCGCATGCGGCGCGGGGGCAGGGCTCGCTGAGCCGGGCGTGGGCGAAGGCGCTTTTCGAATCGCTTATCGCCTGGTTCCTGATTCGCACCGGTCTTCGGCCGGGTGGCTTCGATGCCCGCCGCTATGCCCGCGTCGTGGGCGAGAATGCCGATTTCCGCAAGCTCGACGACGGGCTGAAGATGACGCTGGACTGCGATCCGGACACGCAGGCCGAGATCGAAGCAATTCTGTCGGCCGCGGCGGAAGAGGGGCTCATGGGCTACGGTGTTTTCACGCAGGATGAAGCGATGATGACCTGTATCGTGCCCTCGATCCTGACGGACGATCATGTGCACTTCATCGACGGTGCTGCGGGTGGTTACACGCAGGCTGCGCGGAAGATGAAAGCGTCTCAGGCCTTCTGATCCCGGCTGAACAGGTAGATCGCGAAACCGACGGCGAGGGCCGCGGTGAACAGCACGAAGACGGCCACATATGGGGCGGATGCGGTCTCGGCGGGCAGTGCTGCGCGGTAGACGCGGCCGGACAGGAATTGCGCCACGCCGACGCCGCCGATGCTGAAAAGGTTCAGCATGGTCACGCCACGCCCGATCAGTTGCGGCGGCAGGAAACTGCGCCCGTGCGCCATGATCACCGGGTAGGTGGCGCCAAAGAAACCCACCGCGCAAAGGGCCGTAACGCTCAGCCCGTAGTTTGCGGCGGGCAGGACGATCAGCGTCAGCGCGGCGGCCAGCGTCAGGCCGGTGCCGCCTGCGATCAGCCACTTGCGCGAGGGGCTGGCCCTGTCCGCAGCACCGTAGGCCAATGCGCCCAGTACCATGGCGAGGCCCATCAGCAGGCTTGCCTGACCGATTGTCGCGGTGTCGGTATCAAAGACATCCGCGAGATAGGGACCGATCCAGAGACCACGTGCGGCACCCGGAAAGGCGTAGCTGGCCCCCATCAGCGAAAAGATGAACCAGAGCGCGCGGATGCGGAACAGCTCGAGCAGGGAGCCGCGGTTTTCACCGTCGACCTTCGCGGGGTCCCGGACCAGGGCGAGGGCGCCGAAGGCGACCAGGGCGGAGAGCGCCGACAGCCCCCAGAGGGACGCGCGCCAGCCGAAGGTTTCGGCGGCCAGGGCCATCGGGTAGGAGGCGACCAGATTGCCGAGCGAGCCAAGCCCTACCATGACCGAGGCGAGAACGCCGAATTGCGCGGGCGGATGGTCGCGCGCGAAGATGTAGTAGGAGGCCATCAGCACCGGTGCGCAGCCGACGCCGATCATGCCCATGGCCAGGCTGATCTGCCAGGCCGCATCTGCCGTGGCAAAGACCGCCGCCCCGCCCGCGCCGCCGAGGAGCAGGAGCCATCCTGCCGTGCGGCGCGGTCCGATGCTGTCCAGCGCGGCACCGATGGGGATCTGGCAGGCGGCGAAGGTCAGGAACCAAAGGCCCGAGGCGAAGGCGAGGTCGTCGGGTGTGGCGCCGATATCTGCCTTGAGGATTTCGGACAGCACCGCAAGGAAAGCGCGGAAGAACTGACTGAGCACATAGGCCAGCCCCAGAACCAGAATGCCGGTGTTCACGGTTGTTTCAGCCCATCCATTTCTGCGCCAGCGCCCGGGCAGCACCCACCAGCAGCAGGGAATCGGCGCCGACCGCGACGAATTGCGCGCCCGCATCGAACGCGTCTTTTGTCATCCCTTCCTGGGTCGCCAGGATGCCTGGGGCCTTGCCTGCCGCGCGGATACGGCGGATCGCGTCCATGATGGCTTTCTGGACGTCGGGATGGTGCATGTCGCCCATGTGGCCCATATCTGCGGCAAGATCGGCGGGGCCGATAAAGACGCCGTCGATGCCCTCGACGGCGAGGATCTCGTCGAGCGCGGCGAGACCGGCGCGGTTTTCCACCTGCACCAGCAGGCAGATCTCGGCATCTGCCGTCTGGCCGTAGTCCGGGATGCCGGAAAAGCGCGAGGCGCGTGCGAGCGAGTATCCGACACCGCGGCGACCCTTCGGGGGATAAGTGACGTCGCGCACGAGTTCGCGGGCCTGTTCGGCGGATTCGACCATGGGCACGAGGATGGATTGTGCGCCCGCGTCTAGCATCTGCTTGATGATCCAGGTCTCGCCCAGTGGCACACGCACGATGACATGGCTGTCGCTGGCTTCCAGTACCTGAAGCTGCTGCATGGTCGAGCGCAGGTCGTTGGGAGAGTGTTCGTTGTCGATGAGCAGCCAGTCGAACCCGGCAGTGCCCATCATCTCGGTCGTGTACGGGTTCGCGAGGCTGACCCAGCAGCCGATCTGTGTCTTGCCCTCCTTGAGGGCTTTCTTGAACGGGTTCGTGGGGGCGGGCATCGACGTTTTCCTTTGCGTGAGTCGCTGCACCCTAGACGCGGTTCCCTGCCCTTGACCAGAGGGAGGCGGGTTTCGCATCGCGGGGACCGCGGGCGTCATGGGGCGGGCCGGTGGCATGGCGCGTCGGAGGCGCCCGATGTGCGGGGTGGAGAGGGTGGATGAGTTGTATTGGAAAGATGAAGCCCGTGTGGGGGCGCGAGAAGGGCAAGCCGGGTTGTCGGGGCGGAAAACCTGAGGCTCGGTCCGGATCAGATGACCTTGATCACGTCCTTGTCGATGGCCAGCATATAGCCGCGCCGCGCAATGTTCTTGACCAGCAGCTCGCTGACGATCTGATTGCCGAGCGTGTCGCGCAGGCGCTTGATGCGGGTGGCGCCTGCGGCCTCATCGCAGTCGGCGGCATTGCGGCCCGATATGACGCCCTCGATCTCCGCACCTGAAAGCACGTCGTCATCCATCCGTGCCTCGGCCAGAACCGACATGGTTTCCATCGCGGCGGCTGTGAGCTTGAAGCCGAGGTTATTGAGATAGACGGTGTTTTCCTCGCGGCTGATCAGCAGCGAGTTCACCTGAATGCCCGCACGTTCGATCTGGGCCATGCGGCGGTTGAAGGTGATGAGCATGATCACGAAGACAAGCGCCGCGATCAGCATGGCGGCGGAAAAAACCAGCAGCACGAAGATCACCATGCGGTAGCTGGCGAGCGTGTCGGAAAAGGCCGTGCCGGATTGGGCGAGGATCTCCAGGAGCTTGATCTCGGCCCCTGAGGTGAGGTCGTCATTTTCGACGAATATGCGCGTGACCCGTTCGTTGAAGAGATTGGCGTCAGGCAGCGTCCAGAACAGGACAACCGCCCCGGTGACAAGCAGGGCGGCGATGGCGGCGATGCCGAAGCCGACGAAGCGGCGGATATCAGAAGCGGAGGTAATTTGGTCCGGCACTGTCTTTCCTTGAGGCAAGTCCGTCCTCTCCGAAAACGGAGACGACGTTGAGAAGGGTCCAGCCCTGGGCGGCGAGGCGCGGGGCCAGTTCGGCGGCGGCGCTGCGCGCGTCGCAGGGGCCGTTGATCTGCGCCACACCGTAATGGAGGCGCAGGGGATTGTCCTGTTTGGCCTTGTAGTCGGCGAAACAGCCCGCCGCCTGGGCGGGGAGGGCCAGCATGAGCGTCAGTGCGGCGGCGGTGAAGAGGCGTGCGTGTTTCATGCCAAATTCATGCGCCTTTGCCGCGGGTTATTCAATATCTGCCGGGGTCTGGCAGGGCTGCTATCGGATAACAGGGGGGTGTTATTGCCTGTCTCTCAGGGGTGGTCCGATGTTGATGGCATCAACGCCGCAACCGAAAGGATCACGCCATGCATCGCAAGTTCATCGCCACCATCGCCGCCGCCTCGATCGCCCTGACCGCCCTTGGGGCAGTCCCTGCCAGCGCGGGCGAGCGCGAGACCGCGCGCGCCATCGCCACGATTCTCGGCCTTGCCGTGGTGGGCAAGCTGATCCACGACCGGAACGAGCGCAAGAAAGAGCGTCGGCAGGAATACCATGCGCCGGTCTACGACAAGCATGGACCCAAGGTGCAGCACCACACACCCAGGTACACGCCCCCCGCCTATCACCATTTCGAACCGCGCCCGCTGCCGCAGCGGGTGAATCGCAAGCTTCTGCCGCAGGAGTGTTTCCGCAGTTTCGATACCCGGCGCGGCAAGGTGCGCATGTTCCCGGCCCGGTGCCTGCAGCGCAACTATGCCTTCGCCGACCGTCTGCCGCGCCAGTGTGAATATGTCTTCAGAACGCCCAATGGTGACCGCCGCGGGTACGAGGCACGCTGCCTGCGCGATCAGGGCTACCGTTTGGCGCGGGGATAACACCCGTGCCTGATCCGGGCGGTGCCCCCGCTGCCTGGAAACCTTGGGAGGATGTTCGGGCATCCTCCCTTTTTTCGTTTGCGCTTGGACAGGCTTTGCGGTCTGCAGGGGCCATGGGACCGGATTTCAGTTTGGAGCACGCCCTGCAGGCGCGTGGGTATCTGCGCATCGCGGGCGTTGACGAGGTGGGGCGGGGGCCGCTTGCCGGGCCGGTGACGGCGGCAGCGGTTGTGCTTGACCCCGCCCGCATTCCCGAAGGGCTGAACGATTCCAAGAAGCTGACCAAGCGGGCGCGCGAGAGGTTGCATGAAGAGATCATGCAGATGGCGGAGGTCAGTATCGCCCATGCGAGCGTCGAGGAGATCGACAATCTGAACATCCTGCGGGCAAGTCATCTGGCGATGATGCGGGCGCTAGAGGGACTGAAGGTGCCTTCCGACTATGCGCTGATCGACGGCAACATGCTGCCGCGTGATCTGACGCTTCCGGCGGAGGCAGTGATCAAGGGCGACGGGCGGTCGCAAAGCATCGCGGCGGCCTCAATCGTGGCGAAAATTTGTCGAGATTGTGTCATGTTGTCCCTCGCGCAACAGCATCCCGGCTACGGCTGGGAGACGAACATGGGATATGGATCAAAAAGCCACATGGAGGCGCTTCGAAATCTTGGGGTGACCCCACACCATAGACGTTCGTTCAAACCCGTACACAATATGTTGTGACAAGGTTTTTTCTTAACCGATTGATTCAAAAAAGAAATTGACCGCGAATCGCCTTTGACTCATCCTCAGTCCCAACCAACGAGCACAAAATGTGCCGGGGACAGAGGCAGACATAATGACGACCATGACGAAGAGCGCCGCGGCGCTTCCTTTGAATACTATTCTTGACGGTGATTGCATCGAAGTGATGAACGCGCTGCCCGAGGCGAGCGTTGACCTGATCTTTGCCGATCCGCCCTATAACCTGCAATTGCGTGGCGATCTGGTGCGCCCGGACAATTCCCGCGTCGATGCGGTGGATGACGAGTGGGATCAGTTTGCGAGCTTCAAGGCCTATGATGATTTCACCCGTGCCTGGCTCAAGGCCGCGCGGCGGCTATTGAAGCCGAACGGGGCGATCTGGGTCATAGGCAGCTATCACAACATCTTCCGCGTGGGTGCCGCGTTGCAGGATGCGGGCTTCTGGATTCTGAATGACGTGGTGTGGCGCAAGTCGAACCCGATGCCGAATTTCCGGGGCAAGCGGTTTACCAATGCCCATGAGACGATGATCTGGGCGGGCAAGGACGAGAATGCCAAATACACCTTCAATTACGAGGCGCTGAAGGCGCTGAACGAAGGTATCCAGATGCGCTCGGACTGGGTGCTGCCGATCTGCACGGGACATGAGCGGCTGAAGGACGAAAAGGGCGACAAGGCGCACCCGACGCAAAAGCCTGAAAGCCTGTTGCACAGGGTGCTGGTGGGATCGACCAATCCCGGCGATGTGATCCTTGATCCGTTCTTCGGTACCGGGACAACCGGTGCCGTTGCCAAGATGCTGGGCCGCGATTTCATCGGGATCGAGCGCGAGGAAGCCTATCGCAAGGTGGCAGAGAAGCGGATTTCCAAGGTGCGCAAGTTCGACAAGGAGGCGCTTGAGACGAGCGTATCAAAGCGTGCCGAGCCGCGCGTGCCCTTCGGCCAGCTGGTCGAGCGGGGGATGCTGCGGCCGGGCGAGGAGCTTTATTCCATGAACGGGCGTTTCAAGGCCAAGGTCCGTGCCGATGGCACGTTGATCGGGTCTGACGTCAAGGGCTCCATCCACCAGGTCGGCGCAGCCTATGAGAAGGCGCCGAGCTGTAATGGCTGGACCTACTGGTGCTTCAAGCGAGAGGGTAAGAAGGTGCCCATCGACATCCTGCGCCAGCAGATTCGCGCTGAAATGAATACATAGTTTTTCCGAACACCGCCGGTGCCTGCGGCCTTCCAGATGAAGGTTCGCCTTCAAGGGCACTTACCTATGCCCCGCCCTTGTGGCGGGGCCTTTTTTTGTTTGGCTTGATTGCGATTTCATAGCGCCCCCGACCGGTTCGAATAAGCAGACCTGTGTCACAAAGTTCCCGCAGTGCGCGGTAGCATGCCTCGTGCGTGAGGCCGATCCGATGGGCCATTTCGGTGACTGAGCCGGAAAGATAGCCGAGTGAGATCGCCGCGAAGGTGCGGTCGCGGGCGGAACGGATGGAAGTGAGTTCGATCGTCTGTCGGTAGCCCTGAACCTGCTGGGCAAGTAACCTATTAAAAGCGAGGGAAAAGCCCTGATCCGAAGCGAGACGGTCGAGGATATGCTTCTTGTCGAGACGTAGCACTGCCCCCGGCCGGACGCAGACCGCATCGCAATGGTAGCTGTCCGAGAACAGCGACGCCTCGGCAAAGAGCGTCCCGGCGCTCGCACGGTGCAGGGTGATGATGTGGCCCTCTGGAGTGATGCGCTGCAGGTTGACCTGGCCGGTCTCGACCCGAAAGAGACCGCGCGTCGGGTCGCCCTGCCGAAAAAGATGGTCGTCTTTTTGCATCCTGATATTGAGCAGGGCTGTGGGGGAAATCTGGCCGAGAAGATCGCTGATCATATGATCGAAATCATATATCAGGTTCGGTCTCTGCGCTATCCTTTTGCTTCAAATGGAGGTCATTCATCATGTTTCGCACAGTTTCACTTATCGCGGCGCTGCTCGTTTCATCGGGCGCAGCCGCGCAACATGCCCAACATCAGAGTGGGCATCATTCGGGCCATTCCGAACATCATCAAGGGGTGCAGCATGGACAGCACCAAAGCCCTGGAAACCTATCTGCCCCCAGAGAAACAGGTCAGGATGCGTTTGCTGCGCTGTCGGAGGTCGTGACCTTGCTGAGTAACGATCCGGATACGGACTGGAGCAAGGTGGACATGGATGGTCTGCGCGCGCATCTTCTGGACATGGACCGCCTGACAATGTCGGCACAGGCCGATACCCTGGTCGAACCTGACAGGGTGCGCTTTGTCGTAACGGGTGAGGGCGATGTGGCCGGGTCTGTGCAGCGAATGGTGAGCGCACACGGTGGCATGCTCGCGGAGGAGACCGGTTGGGAGGTTACGACAGAGATCACCGTGAACGGCGCAGAGATGGTCATCGTGCCCGGCGATGCGAGCGGTTTGGCACGCGTGAAGGCGCTTGGATTTTTTGGTGTGATGACAGTGGGCGCGCATCATCAGGTTCATCATCTGGCCATTGCACAAGGCAGGGACCCGCATCACTAGGCGGCCGCGGGAAACATCATGGGTCCCAAAAACTGTTCTCCCGGAAGTCGCGCCAGATTTTTTCGCCTACCATACAGTCGGTCGGATCGCGGCGCGATGACTGCGCCCTGATCAGTTGCGGCTGGGCGGGCAGTCCCGCGATTTCCAGGACGAGCTTGCGTTTGACGGCAGTCGCAAAGTCCGGCCAGTCATAGACAGGTATCACAAAGGCACCGGGACCGCCGATCACACAGCTGGTATAGTAAAGGTCCAGCCGGTCGAGATGGAAGAAAGTGCTGCTGCCTTCATCGGTCATCAGCGGCAGTCCGTTGATGGTGATACCCTTGGCGAGCGTGCGGTCACGGGCGCGGGTGACCAGGGGCCCAAGATTGTTCGGGCCGTCGCCCGATATGTCGATCACCCGCCGCAGCCCTGCGTAGCTGTTGTTCTTGATCAACGTCGCCGCGTAGTCGAGTGCGCCCGAGATTGAGGTGCGCCGCAGTGCGGGGTCGAAACGTGTGGTCAGCTGTTCCGCGAAGGCGTCGAGGTCCTCGCGCGTCTGGATCAGGCTCCAGTCCACGATGATCTGTTGCGTCCCCGCCCATTCGACGTAGGTGAGCGCGAGGGTCTGCAGAAGGCCGGATTGTACGGCCTGAAAGACCTCTTCTGACATCAGCGCCTCGGCGTATCCGCGCCTTTGTATCTCAAGTTCGTTCTCTGTCATTGAACGCGAGACATCGACAAGGAGCACCAGTTCGAGATCGACCTCGGTCACCTGTGTCTGCGCGGATGCGGTCGTCGCCCATGTGGTGAACACAAGGAAAAGGGCGAGAAGCGGATGGAAGAGGCGGGAGCGCAGGGGCAGGGGAGCGTCCTCGGGCTGGGAAAAGCGGGCAGGTTCAGACTAGGGCGGCGTAGGAGACCTGTAAATCCGGCAGCTTGGCTGTAGGCGGGATCAGGCCCTCACGATGCCGTGTCTGTGTTCAATTTAACTGCCTTGCGCGTTTGCCCTCCAGGGCGGCGCGCACGTAGCGGCCATCGAATTCTGTCTTACTGAGAACGTAGGCCACGCCCGCCGAGGCGGCCTTTTCCCACATGAAGGGGGAGGGCCAGTCGCTGACCATGATGACGGGAATCTTGCAGAGGTCAGGATCGCTTGCCAATTCCTGCGCGAAATCGGCACCCAGCCCGTCGGGCAGGTTGTTGTCCAGCAGGATCAGCGCGGTGCCCGCCCGTTCCAGCGCACGGCGCGCGGCGCGCAGGGTGGAGACCTGTTCGATCTTGAGGCCCTGACGGGTCTTGCGCATCACGCGGGAGAGTTTTTCGCGGTCAAACGCGCTGTCTTCAACGATCAGGCAGCGGGCCGCCTGCTCCGCAATCTGCTGTGCCATTCTTGGATGCCCCGTCCATTTGACGGGCTCTTGATGGCAGCAAAGGCTTAATTTTGGATGAGTTTCCTAGCGCGGCATCGGGGTGCGAAGCTTGTTGTAGTCGGACCACTCCGCAATCTCTGGGTAATGTGTGCGTCGCCACTGTCGGACACGGGCGTTCATGATCCGTCGCCAAAGGGGGGGGAACATGGCGGCCATGGTCATGACAGGGTAGCCGAAAGGCAGCTGAGGTGCCTCGTCGGGCCCATAGGTCTGCAACACCGGGAAGCGGCGGTCGGGCTTGTAGTGGTGATCCGAATGGCGCTGGAGATTGATCAGGAGCCAGTTGGAGGCCTTGTGCGCGGCGTTCCAAGAATGGCGCGGCTGGACGTGTTCATAGCGTCCGTCGCCGAGGTACTTCCGTGTCAGCCCGTAATGTTCGATGTAGTTGACGAGTTCGAGCTGCCAGATCGCGACACCGGCCTGTATGAGAAAGAGCGCGAGCCCCGACCAGCCACCGAGGGCCAGAGCCAGCGCGAGGCACGCGGCTTGCAATGCCCAATACTTGAAGAAGGGGTTTGACAAATGGGTCCAGTGCAGCCCCTTTCGTTTCAACATCTCGGCCTCGGCCCTGAAGGCGGAGCTGAGCGACTGGTGCAGCACGCGCGGATAGAAGCGGTGGAACCCTTCGTTGTACCGCGCGGTTGCAGGGTCACGCGGGGTGCCGACGTAGCGGTGATGAACCAGCAGGTGTTCCGACCGGAAGTGCGAGTAGAGCACCATGGCAAGAAGGAAATCCGCGAGCCAGCGTTCGATGCGGTTTTTCTGATGCATGAGTTCATGGGAGTAGTTGATGCCCACGGTGCCCGACAGCACCCCCATCCCGAAGAAGATAAAGACCCGCTCGATTGTCGAGAGATGCTCGGCCTGCGGCACGTACCACAGGAGCCCGAAAAGGGTCAGCGCCTGAACCGGTACCCAGACAAGCGTGACAAGACGGTACCAGAACAGATCGGACTCGGTTGCGCCGAGGTCCGCGTTCTCGAGATTGAGGCCAAGCGCGGCGTCGAGAAGCGAGTAGAGGAACCAGGTGCTCAGCGGGACCAGCGCAATCACCCATCCGCCGGTAAAGGCGCCGATCCACGCCAGCGGAATCAATGCCAATGACAACCAAAAGGGGAGCGCACGCGACAGGCGCGCGACTTCACTGGGTGCTACAGTGCTCTGCATCGACATGTTTCGGTCCTCGGAGCTGATTTCTTAAACCACCATAACGCGATCGGCGCTTTCGACAAAGCGGCGACATTGGGTCAGTTGGTCACAAGATCGAAAGCCTTGCGCATCACCGTGGGCAAGTCGGAGGGGCGAAAGTCCTGTCTTCGGACAAAGCTGCCCCGGGCCGGTTCGCTTTCTTGGGGTACCTGAGCGGTCAGCACGGTCAGCATGAGGTGGAAATGGGTGAAGGTGTGGCGCACTTCGCCCGGTATTTCGGTCCAGTCGGCGGGCAGGGGCGGCGGGCCTTGGGGTCGCTCCTGTGCCGTGTCGATCCAGTCCGAGCCGGGCCAGCCGAGCATCCCGCCCAACAGCCCCTTCTCGGGGCGGGTTTCGAGCAGCCATGCTCCGTCCGCACGTTGGGCAAGATAGACGGTGCCATGGCGCACGGGCTTGGCTTTCTTCGGGGATTTCATAGGCAGCTCGTTTTGGGTGCCTGCCGCCCGCGCGGCGCAGGGATGGCGCCAGGGGCAGATGCCGCAGGCGGGAGATTTGGGCGAACAGATCGTGGCGCCAAGGTCCATCACCGCCTGGGCATAATCGCCGGGGCGGGTTTCGGGCGTCAGCGCCTCGGCTTTTGTCATCAGTTCGGGCTTGGCGGCAGGCAGCGGCGTGTGAATGTCATGGAGCCGCGCCATGACACGCTCGACGTTCCCGTCGAGCACCGTGTGGGGCAGATCGAAGGCGATGGAGGAGACAGCGGCAGCGGTATAGGGGCCAATGCCGGGGAGTTTCAGGAGGGCTGCGTGATCGGCGGGGAATTCTCCGTCGTGCTCGGAGACCACCGCGCGGGCGCATTTCAGCAGGTTCCGCGCGCGGGCGTAGTAACCGAGGCCCGCCCATTCGCCCATGACGTCCGCATCCTCCGCCGCAGCGAGGTCGCGCACGCTGGGCCAGCGGGTCACGAAGCGCTGGAAGTAGTCGCGCACCGTGGCCACGGTGGTCTGCTGGAGCATGATTTCGCTCATCCAAACGCGGTAGGGGTCGGGACGCTCCCCCGCCTTCCGTGCGGCGGGGCCTACCCGCCAGGGCATCTCGCGGGCATGCACGTCGTACCACTCCAGCAGAAGGGCGGGCAGGGCGTCCTGTGAGGTTGTGTCACGCAATGTTTATGCTCTCGGTATGCTGCGCAGGCTGGTGATAGCGGGGCGAAACGCTATGTTACAGGGGGCGTTCCGGGGAAAGATAGTCATGCCGTCACGGCGTACCACCACAAAAGGGTTCAAGCGCACGGACAGCCTGCTGTCGGCGCAGATCAGGCAGGCGTCGGAGAGCCGTGGATTTGCCCAGTCGCGCCTCTTGACCCAATGGACCGAGATCGCCGGGCAGGACATCGCCGCCATCGCCCAGCCGGTCGAGATCGGGTATGGCCGGGGCGGCATGGGGGCAACGCTGACGCTGCTGACCACCGGGGCCAATGCGCCGATGCTCGAGATGCAGAAGGAAAAACTGCGTGAGAGGGTGAACGCGGTCTACGGCTATAACGCCATCGCGCGGGTGCGGATCACCCAGACGGCGGCAAAGGGTTTCGCCGAAGGCAAGGTTGCCTTTGGCCACAAGGGGAAGGGCGATGAGAAACCCATGCCGAACCCTGCTCTGCGGCAAAAGGCGGCAGAGGCCACAGCGCCGGTTTCGGACGAAGGGCTGCGGGATGCCCTTGCACGTCTGGGCGAGAACATATTGAAGAAGACCGAAAGCTGAAAAGCAGACAGAGGAACATGACATGCAACGCAGAAACCTGATTCTCGGTGGCTTTGCCGTCCTTGGCCTTGGTGGCTGGGCGCTGACCAGCCAGATGGGCGGCGGCAATGCCACAAGGATCGACCAGATGCCCGGCGGGGCCATCGCGCAGACGTCTTCCGGGGACATCGACACGTCAACCATTCAGGACATGGTGCAGGGCAATGCGGACGCGCCGGTGACGGTGATCGAATACGCGTCGTTCACCTGTCCGCATTGCGCGACCTTCCACAACGGGGCGTACAAGCAGCTCAAGGCCGACTACATCGACACCGGCAAGATCAAGTTCGTCTACCGCGAGGTCTATTTCGATCGCCCGGGTCTCTGGGCATCAATGGTGGCCCGCTGCGGGGGCGAGGCGCGGTATTTCGGGATTGCCGAGCTGATCTACAAGGGCCAGTCCGAATGGGCACGCGCGGGTGAGCCTGCGGCTATCGTCGAAGAGCTGCGCAAGATCGGACGGCTGGCCGGCATCGAGAACGAGACGCTGGACGCATGTCTGCAGGACGCCAGGATGGCCGAGACGCTGTATACCTGGTATCAGCAGAATGCCGATGCGGATGGCATCACCTCGACCCCGAGCTTTGTCATCGACGGCCAGAAGCATTCCAACATGCCATATCCGGAGATGAAGGAACTGATCGACGCGGCGCTGGCAGGCTGATGGCTGGACCGCTCGAAGGACTGAAGGTCGTCGAAATGGCGCGTATTCTGGCCGGCCCCTGGGCCGGTCAGACACTGTCGGACCTGGGTTGCGAAGTGATCAAGGTGGAAAGTCCCGCAGGCGACGATACCCGCCAATGGGGGCCGCCCTTCGTGGAGCGGGACGGGGATGTATCGGCCTCGTATTTCCATTCCACCAACCGGGGCAAGGCGAGCGTCACGATCGACTTCCGCACCGAGGAAGGTGTTGCGCGGCTCAAGGAGCTCTTGAAAGACGCCGACATTCTGATCGAGAATTTCAAGACTGGTGGACTGGCAAAGTACGGTCTGGATTACGAGAGCCTGAAGGACGAATTCCCGCAGTTGATTTATTGCTCGATCACCGGCTTTGGCCATACGGGACCGTATGCACATCGCGCAGGCTATGATTTCATCATCCAGGGCATGTGCGGGATCATGTCGATCACCGGGGAGCCCGACCGCCAGCCACAAAAGTCGGGGATGGCGATCACCGATATCTTTACCGGCATCTATGCCTCGACCGCGATTCTCGCGGCGGTGCACCAGCGCAGCCGGACGGGGCGCGGGCAGCATATCGACATGGCCTTGCTTGATTGCGCTGTGTCGATCATGGGCAATCAGGCGATGAATTACCTGACAACCGGGAAGGCGCCCACGCGGATGGGGAACGCGCATCCGAACCTCACGCCTTATGAGGTTTTCGAGACAAGCGACGGGCACATCATCATCGCGACCGGCAACGACGGGCAGTTCCAGCGGCTGTGCCGACTGCTCGGTCTCGACGACATGGCGACAGATCCCGCCTATGACAAGAACGCCGACAGGGTGGCAAACCGGCCGGAGATGATCCGGCGTTTGAACGGGGCGACGGGGCAGCGCACGCGGGATGAGCTCTTGGCGGCATGCGAGGCGCAGGGCGTGCCAGCAGGGCCGATCAACAACCTCGACGATGTGATGGCCGATCCTCAGGTCGTGGCGCGGGGCATGCAGATCGAGCTTGACGGTGTGCCGGGACTACGCTCGCCCTTCCGGTTTTCGGATGCGGAGCTGGCCTTGCACCGGCCTGCGCCCAAGCTGGGCGAGGACGACTGAGCGGGACTTCCGAAGTTTCAGGCCTACGCGGGTTTCGGGAGCGTGGCGAGTTTCTCGAAGAGCGCGTTTTCATCCGGTAGCTTCAGCCGCACCGGCAGGGTGATGACCTTGGTTCGGAAACTGGCGGGCAGGCGCACGGCGTCTTTCTCTGTCGTGACCAGTTGCGCGGCACGGGCCATGGCGTCTGCTTCCAGCCGGGCCATCAGCGCGGGCGTCAGCGGTTGATGATCATCCAGCGCCTCGGCATGCAGGATCGTCGCACCCAACCTGCGCAAGGTGGCGAAGAATTTCTCGGGATGGCCGATGCCCGCGAAGGCCAGTGCGCGGGTGTCCGTCCAGTCCATGCCGGTTTGCAGCGGTTCAAGTGACGCGCGTACGCGGAGCAGGCCCTTAGGCAGGGCGGTCGCATCGAAATGCGCCTGCGCGGCGCTGTCTCCGATCGACAGGAGCAGATCGGCGCGGGCGAGACCTGTGGCGACGGGTTCGCGCAGGGGACCTGCGGGCAGGCAAAGTCCGTTACCGAAGCCCTTCTCCGCATCTACCACGACGATGGCAAGATCGTAGGCTAGGGCTGGGTTCTGGAAACCGTCGTCCAGGACGATGACGCTGGCACCGGCCTCCTGCGCGGCACGGGCGCCCGCGGCGCGGTCGCGGGCCACCCAGACTTCGGCGAAGGCAGCGAGCAGCAGGGGTTCGTCCCCGACCTGCGCTGCGCTGTGGCGGGCGGGATCGACGCGCACCGGCCCTTCCAGCGTGCCGCCGTAGCCGCGAGAGACGATGTGCGGTTCGTGGTAGAGGCCGCGCAGGTGATCGACCACGGCGATCACTGTCGGCGTTTTGCCGGTACCGCCGGCGTTGATGTTGCCCACGCAGATCACCGGGACATCGAGGCTTTCGCGCGGACCAGCCGCCAACCGCCGCGCGGTCGCCCGCGCATAGAGCGCGCCCAGCGGGCGCAGCAGTTGCGCGCGCCAGTCGGGATTCGGCAGATCCCAGAAGGCGGGGGCGCGTGTCATGGGCGGCTCATTTCATGGTCGAGCGTATCCTGAACGAGATCGACCACCCGGTCGGTCAGCGCCGCGCCCTGGCTGATCACGTCCCATCCCGCATGGGCCATCGCCGCCGCATGATCCGGCGCGATCAAAGAGGAGACCGCGGCGCCAAGCGCGTCGGCGTCGTTCACGATCCGCGCGGCTCCTGCGGCGGCAAGGCGCGAATAGGATGCGACGTAGTGCCGGACGCGCGGGCCATAGAGAATAGCTGAACCGAGTGCCGCCGCATCCAGCGGGTCGCAGCCGTCCTCGCCCTGAACGAGGGTCGATCCCAGAAAGGACACCGGGGCAAGACGAAAGAAGAGGCCCCTGTCTTCGGTGTCTTCGCTGATGAGCACCTGGGTGTTTTCGTCGGGGAATTGGCCTTCGGCCCAGCGGGCCGTGTTGAGGTTCATTTCGGCTGTCTGCATGAGCACGTCGTCAAGCTGGCTGGCGGAAGCGGGTTGCAGGATCAGCAGCAGGCGATGTGACAGCCGCGACGCACGGGCATGCGCCGACAGGATGACGGGAATTTCCTTGGGCAGGGCGCGCGCGGCGAACCAGGCTGGCCGCCCCCCCATGGCCGCGGAAAGTTCCGTCAGATCAGACTCCGAACAGGGCAGCGCCTGACCTCCGGCCAGCAGGGGCGTGGTCTGTTCAAGCGTCTCGCGGGAGAGCCCCAGTTGCACCAGCTTCCTGTGTCCTGCAGCGGATCGCGCAAACACTTTTGAGAACCGAGACAGTACCTGCCGGGTCAGGTCGGGCAGCCATCGGTTCTGGCGCTTGTCGAGCCCCCCGACATCGGCGTCGATGAAATAGAGCGCACAGCCACGGTCGGTCGCTTCGAGAATCAGGTTGGGACGCAGATCGCCCCAAATCCATACGCCTGCGTTTGGTAGCCAATGATCCAGAAAGGCCGCTACGGCCGCGGGATGCTCGCTTGGCGCGACGATCTGCAATATCGGGCCATGCCGATCTGCGGTGCCGAGGCTCGACGCGATGCCGTCGTCATGGGGCAAGGTGACCAACACGTTCAGACCGCTCCGCGCCGCGACCAGCCGCACGGCGAGGTCACGGACGGCGAGAAGGTTCTTGATCTCGCCCGCGTGCAGCCAGACCAGTTCCCCCTTCGGGCGCGAAGCGGGCGGTTTATCCTGCGGCAGCTCGGCCCGGCGGGTCAGTGCCCGGTAGGCAGCAAGCCCCAGCGACCGTGCCATGGGAGATCAGTCCTTTTCCCGGTTTTGGGCCTCAGCCACTTCCTGCTCTTGCAGGCGATGCAGATGGGCGATGAAATAGCGCATGTGGGCGTTGTCCACCGTGCGCTGCGCCTCGCTTTTCCAGGCGTCATAGGCCGAGGCATAGTCTGGATAGATGCCCACGATATGGATATCCTCGACATCGCGGAACACGGTGTCGCCGGGATCGACCAGTTCGCCACCGTAGACGAGGTGCAGGCGTTGGGTCATGTCATTTCCTTCGCTAGCTGGGGCGAGATGCCTTTTGGGTATCCAGATGGGCGCGGTCACGCAAGGGCGTCGATCAGCGCCGCGCAGACAGGACCACCGCCCGCGACCACCCCGTTGAGGCGCGGATCGGCGTTGTTGAAGCGCAGGGGCTTGCCTGTTCGGTCGTGCGCGCAGCCGCCCGCCTCGGCGGCAATCAGCGCGCCTGCGGCGATGTCCCATTCCCAGCTGTCGCGCAGTGTCATCATCGCCTCGAAGCGCCCTTCCGCCACCAGTGCGAGGCGATAGGCCAGCGAGGGGCGGTAGCTGCGTTTGAAGGTGGGCGTTTCGCGCCCCTTCCAATGGTGCGCGACCAGCGCGGGGCGTGCGGCAAGGACAGTGGCCTCGTGGAGCGACTTCTTGCGCGATGTACGGATCGGCGCGCCGTTCAGTGTCGCCCCCTGACCGCTGGCCGCGGCGTAAAGCTTGTCGCGCATTGGCAGGTAGACCACGGCGGCGGTCACGATGCCATTCTCGGCGACGGCGATGGAATGGGCCCAGGTGCCGGAGCCCTCGACAAAGCTGCGCGTGCCGTCGATGGGATCCACGATGAAGACCCGGTCCCTGCCAAGGCGTTCGCCGGTGTCCTCGGATTCTTCAGAAAGCCAGCCGTAGTCCGGGCGGGCCTTGCGCAGGGTGGAGGACAGCAGATCGTTGACGGCGATGTCCGCTTCGGTCACCGGGCCTGCGCCGTCGGGCTTGTCCCAGCGCTGGGCGGTCTTGCCCACGAAACTGGTCGCGACCCGTCCGGCAATTCGCGCGGCGTCGATCAGGAGGGGCAGGTCATGCGCCGGCAAGGGTCATCCCCGGTACGAGAAGCGAAGGTACTACACGGCTAAGGTGGGTGCGGGCGTCATTGGCGGGCACGATGGCGCGAAGCATCTCGCGCAGGTTGCCCGCGATGGTGCATTCGTTGACGGCTTGGGTTATCTCGCCGTTCTCCACCCAGAAGCCGGATGCGCCGCGCGAATAATCCCCTGTGTTCGGGTTGATCGTGCTGCCGATCATGGAGGTGACCAGAAGGCCGGTGCCCATGTCGCGGATCAGATCTTCGCGGCTGTGCGTTCCTTGCGTCAGGGCGACGTTCCAGTTCGTTGGCGAGGGGCCGGATGAGGTGCTGCGCGCGGCATTGCCTGTCGGGGCAAGACCCAGCTTGCGGGCGTTGGCAAGATCGAGCGTCCAGCCCTTGAGGACACCATTCTCGATGATCATGCGCTTTTGTGTTGGCAGCCCTTCCGCATCGAAGGGGCGCGAGCCGCTGGCCCGGGGGCGGTGCGGGTCCTCGAGCAGCGACAGGTGATCGGGGAGGACCGCTTCGCCCATCGCGTCGCGCAGGAAGGACGCGCCGCGCGCAACGGCGCTCCCGTTCACGGCGGAAAGCAGATGGCCGATGAGGGTCGAGGCAATACGTTCGTCTAAAAGCACGGGATAGCTACCGGTGGGCGGCTTGCGGGCGCCAAGGCGTTCGATGGCGCGTTCGCCCGCCTTCTGGCCGATCTCCTCGGGGGTGCGCAGGTCGGACTGGAAAATCCGGCTGTCCCCGTCGTAGTCGCGCTCCATTCCGGTGCCGCTGCCCGCGATGGCGACGCAGCTGATACCACGGTCGCTGCGGCGATAACCGCCCTCGAACCCGTTGGACATGGCGCAGAAGACCTCGTGCGCGCCGTAGCCGCCGCTGGCCGATTGCACCTGGCTGACACCCTTAACAGCAAGCGCCGCCGCTTCGGCACGGGCAGCGTCCTCTTGCAGGCTTTCGGGTAATGGCTCGGGGGTTTCGTCGAAGAGTTCAAGCGCAGCCAGATCCCAGTCTTTTGCCAACTGGTCCGGGCTGGCAAGGCCAGCGTGCGGGTCCTCCGGCGCCTCGCGGGCCATGGCGACGGCGCGTTGCGCCATCTCCTCGACCGTGCGGTCGGAGGTGTCTGAGGCCGAAACGGTCGCCGAACGCTGGCCTACGAAGACGCGCAAGCCGATATCGACGCCCTCGGACCGTTCCGCCTGTTCCAGCGTGCCGCCGCGCACGTCGACGGAAATCGAGGTCGATTGCACCGCGCGCGCGTCCGCCGCATCGGCCCCGGCCTTGGCGGCAGCCTGCAAAAGCGATCTGGTCAGCACGTCGAGGGGCTGGGACATGTGTTGGCTCCTTCGGGAATTACCGGAGACGTAACCTCACACTTGTCCGAGAACAAGTGTAGCGCGAAAAAAGGGCGCCCGACGGGCGCCCTCGTGATCTAGCCTTGTGGGGCAATCAGCGGATGCGCTGACCGTTGGCGAGTATCTGTCCATCCTGGGTGAACTGGATGTTGGATTTGAGCGTGTCGGGCGCGTCGCCCGGCACCGCGAACAGCCCCATCATCATGCGTGCGCCCATGGCCTGATCCTGTGGCAGCAGACCCATGGCTACAAGCTTGTCCAGCAGGGCATTGCCGCCCGCCAGCGACATGTTCACCTCGCCCACGGGGTTGGCCATGCCCGGCATCATGCTGGGCCCAGTGCCATCGAACGTCACGGCGCCCGCCCCTTCAAGCCGCGCGCCTGCGGCATCGACAACGAGATTGTTCAGGGTCAATTCCTCAAGCGCACCCGGAGGGCCAGACATCTGCGCGGCGGCTTCGGGGTTCATCCAGTCGACCAGCAGTTTCGCCTTGCCCGCGAGGTCGAGGATCACCGTCGCCGGATCGCGCGGCAACTGACCGGCAGGATCGAACGTGCTCCAGATCATGTCGGACATGGTGAAATCGCCGAAGTTCAGCCCGAGGGCGAAATCCTGTGGTTCTTCAGACGCGCTCACCGGCATGGCGAGGTTGAAGCCGGATTGCGCCATCGCAATCTCGAAGGGGAAGGGCATGCCCGCAACGGTCACACCCATGTTCACGTTCTGCTGGGAGCCCGCGTAGGCCAATCCGTCACTTCCCATATCGACCGAAAGCTGACCGCCCGAGGAGGTGGTGGCCATCACATAGTCGCCGTTCTCCGGGTCCTTGATGTCGAAGTTCGAGGCGCCACCGGTGTAGGCGAAAGAACCAGTCACGTCGAAGCCGGCGGCCAGCATCTGCGACATATCCGCGGCATTGGGCAAGTCGCGCGGGATGGTGCCGGTGCCGTTCATCGTCACACCGCTGACATTGCCCGTGATCGCGGCCTGCATGGCGGGATTTTCCGGGTCGATAAAGAAGATGTCGTAGTTGGCACCGTCGATACTGCCCGACTGCGTATAGCCGCGGGCGTCGCCGATGGTCATCGTGGTCGTTGCGTCGATGTTGCTGGCGTTCACCGCGATGCGCGCCCTGTCACGGCCAATGACCTCGTCGCCGACCTGAAGGCTGTCGAGGTTCAGGGCAACCGCGTCCGCTGTATAAAGATAGGTCATCTCGTTCGGATCGCCGCTGGCCGTGAGCGCGTGACCGGTCTGTGTATAGATCATGGTCATCGTGGTCTCTTCGGCCCCCGGGCCGCTGTCGCGGCCCTGCATTGTGATCGGCATGGTATCCGGCATCACGATGGCAACGGTCCCGTCGCGGTTCTGGTCGAAGCGGATCGTGCCAAGTCCCATGGACATGTCGCCGTCCTCGGGCAGGGCAAAGCTGAGGTTGATATCGCTGACGGTAAGCGAGCCGCCGCTCTCCGCCTCGGTCGCGGTGATCTGGTAGCCCATTCCTTCGAGATAGCTGCGCCAATCGCCCCAGACCTGGGCAGGGGTCAGATCGGCGAAAGCCACGGAGGAAAACAGCGAGATCGGCAGGGCAAGGCCAAGCGCGCGGGGGGAAATCGGGATCATGAACAAAGTCCTTTTTGGCAACGTGGAAATACCGTCCGACAAAGCCGGTGCGGCGTCAAGTCAATGCAACAGGGGTGGACCCGCAGTCGGCGGCAGACTACCACAACGCTGTGAACAGATGCAAAAACAGGGCTTTTCGTAGGAGATCGGCAGATGGACATGCAGGGCAAGACGGTGATGATCACCGGGGCTAGCCGGGGGATCGGGGCCGAGGCCGCGCGGGTATTCGCGCAGGCTGGCGCGCAGGTGGCGCTGCTGGCCCGCTCGCAAGAGGCCATCGCGGAACTGGCGGGCGAGATCGGTCAGCAGGCCATTGCCATTCCCTGCAACGTGGCCCGCTATGCCGAGGTCTCGGCGGCGGTCGAGACCACCGTGGGTGCTTTCGGCAGCCTTGACGTTCTGATCAACAACGCAGGTGTGATCGAGCCGATTTCGCACTTGGCGGAGGCCGATCCCGCCGACTGGAGCCAGGTGATCGACGCGAACCTCAAGGGGGTATTCTACGGCATGCGTGCGGCGGTGCCGGTGATGCGGCATCAGGGGGGCGGGACCGTCCTGACCATCTCCTCGGGCGCGGCCCACGGCCCGGTCGAAGCCTGGAGCCACTACTGTGCCTCGAAGGCCGGGGTGCACATGCTGACCCGATGTCTGGACAAGGAAGAGGCGTCAAACGGCATCCGCGCCATGGGCCTGTCACCCGGCACGGTTGCTACGCAGATGCAGCGCGAGATCAAGGCGTCGGGCATCAACCCGGTCAGCCAACTTGACTGGTCCGATCACATTCCCGCCGACTGGCCGGCGAAATGCCTGCTGTGGATGTGCGGCCCGGACGCCGACGCATTCAAAGGTCAGGAAGTGTCGCTGAGGGACGAGGACATCCGCCGTGCGGTTGGGCTGACATGATCGATCTCGAGAAGGAAGGCGAGGTCTGGACCGTCACGCTCAACCGGCCGGACAAGGCCAATTCGCTGACCCACGACATGCTGAGCGAGCTGGCCGATATCATGGAAAGCGCGCGGTCGGCGCGGGCGGTGATCCTGACTGGCAAGGGCAAGGTATTCAGTGCCGGGGCGGACCTTGACGAGGCGCGCGCGGGTCTTGCGCGGTCGGACGTCTGGGAAAGGCTGTCGGGGACCATCGTCGCCCTGCCGGGGCTTACGATTGCAGCGCTTAACGGCACGCTTGCGGGCGGGGCGATGGGCATGGCATTGGCCTGTGATCTGCGCATCGCGGTGCCAGGGGCGAAATTCTTCTACCCGGTGATGAAACTGGGCTTTCTGCCGCAGCCGTCGGACCCGGCGCGCATGGCGGCGCTGATCGGGCCCGCGCGCACCAAGCTGATCCTGATGGGCGGCCAGCGGATCGACGCGGAAGAGGCGCTGCGCTTTGGCCTGATCGACCGGATCGTCGAAGGGGACGAACTGGTGGACCATGCCCGGATGCTGACCGAGCTGACCGTCGCGGCCCGTCCTGAGATCGCCAATGCCATCAAGGAGATGTGCGGTGTTACTCCAGAAGCTCCGGTGGCGGCGCTGACCTGATCACACCAGCGGCACGAAGGGGACGTCACAGGCGGCGAGCAGCGTCAGGGCGGTAAGCGTGATCAGGATGCGCATGGCGTGCCTCGGTTCGTTCTCGTTGCGCGGCAGGGTCGGTGTTGGGCAAGGCACTGTCAAGCGGCCTGGAGCGCGACTAACGGGGTACGCGAGCTATCGCCCAAGTGTGCAGACGCCGACACGTTGAAGCATACCCGCATCGCGTCTGACAACGGTGAGCTCGCGTATCGTTGCGCAAATCGGAAAGGCGCCGAGGGCGGAGGTGTCCAGCTTCGCGATTGCACGCCGGTCCTCATGCGTCGCGACGGTCATGTGTGGCTCATAAGGGATGTCGGGGCTCAACTCCGCCCGCTGCGGTCCGTCATATAGCAGGTCGTGAAGCGCGGTCAGGCTTTCCCTGCCGGTCTCGCACATGAGGAAGAGTTTGTAGGTATCCTCGAACGGATCGTGTCCCAGTCTGGTCTCCGTGAACTCGACCGGGATCGGAGAGAAACGCGGGGCGGTCTTCTCGCATCTGGCCAGAACGTCCTGCGAAGAGCTCTTTGAAAGACCGAAAACCAAGGTGATATGCGCCGCAACAAGTCTGGCCCGGGCGGGTTCGTGGAGGGCGCGGAAATGCGCGATCCGCCGGGCCGTGTCGGCGGAGAACTCGGGGTATGCCAGAACATAGATCACCTTGGAAGACTGGGTGATGCAAAAGCCCTTGGCAATCCGGATTTATCGCGGTCCTTAGTCTCCTCTAGGACAATCCCCAGACGGTCAGCGGCGGTACGTTACCGTTACCGAGGCGAGCTATTTGATCAACGCACCACGTAGACCGACATCGGCGCATGGGCGGCGACATACCCGGCATTGGACGAGATGAAGTGTTCCTTCAGCCCCGGCAGATGGCTGGCCATGACGATTAGGTCGCACTTGGCCTCTTCGGCGGCCTTGATCACGTCCGGCCCGACGTTGAGATGCAGATCGCCGCGCAGGGCGACGTGTTCGGTTGTCTTGATGCCATGGGCGCGGGCCTGTTCCTCGGAAAAGGCCCTGAGACGGTCTGCGGCGCGCTCTCCCTCGGTCCGGGCGGTGGTGGTTGGCACGGCATCGACAACACCCGCGTAGACCAGCGTCGCGCCGCTGTCGCTGGCGATCTTGGCCGAAACGTCGAGCGCCTTTTTCAGCTTGTCCACGTTTTCCAGATCGACGGGAACGAGAATTCGGTTTTGCATGGGGTCCTCCTCTGGCTGGCGTCAGGGTAGCCGAGAAGGCCCATTTGCCGTTTGATGTACCTCAATCGCCATCTTCTAGCGTGGAGGGGTCGGAATTTCCGGGCCGCCTGATATGCTGGAACCATGGCAGGTTCCGACACCATGCGCGCGGCGACGATCGACCGCTACGGTCCTCCTGGCACCATCAGGCTGCGCGACGTTCCAAAGCCAAATCCCGGGGCGGGAGAGGTTCGCGTGCGGGTTTGCGCGGGAACGGTGAACCGCACGGACACCGCCACCCTGCGTGGACATCCCTTCTTTGTCCGTGCCATGACCGGATTGCTGCGCCCCAAGATGCACATCCTCGGCATGGATTTCGCGGGCGTGATCGACGCGCTGGGTGCGGATGTGGCGCGGTTCACGGTCGGGGAGCGCGTCTTCGGGCTTCTTCCCGAGCGCTTTGGCGGCCATGCGGAGTACGTTTGCCTGCCTGCGGATGCGGCCATCGCGCGCATCCCGGATGGGTTGGCCTTCGACAAGGCGGCCGTCGGGGAGGGCGCGTGGTACGCCCATTCCACCACAAAAAGGCTGGAGGCGGGACAGCGGTGCCTGATCTACGGTGCCTCGGGCGCGATCGGTACGGCGGCTGTGCAATTGGCCAAGATGCGCGGGGCTCAGGTGACGGCGGTGGTTGGTGAAAGGCACATCGCGCTGGCGCATTCCCTAGGGGCAGATCGGGTGGTGAACTACGAGGCTGAGGAGTTCACGGCGATCGGCGAGACCTTCGATCTTGTCTTCGACGCGGTGGGCAAGACCTCTTGGTTCGCGTGCCGACCGCTTCTCAAGAAGGGCGGGATATTCGCCGCAACCGATCTTGGCCCATATTGGTCGAACATTTTTCTCGGGGCATGGTTCGGCCTGACCGGAAGCCGCCGGGTGGGCGTGCCCTTTCCCGAGGATGCGCCGGGATTTCTGCGAGAGCTTGCCGGGTTGATGGCCAAGGGAAGATTTCGGGGAGTCTTTGACCGGTGTTACCGGCTTTCCGAGATTGTCGAGGCGTTCCGTTATGTCGAGAAAGGGCAAAAGACGGGGATCGTCGTTCTGGATATCGCAAGCAGAGACGCCGGTTCCGGCTCCGCGTGACGGCATGGCCATGCCCGGCGGCGTCCAATGCCCTTACCGCTTTCGGCGTTTACCCGGCACCTTCGAGTGAAACCCCGGCGGGCGCTTGGCCACCCAGGCCGCGAATTTTGCGAGCCGCGGATGCGATCGGAGCGTTTCGGGCGTGGCGTAGTCACGGGCGAGTTCCGCCTCGCTCAGTGTCGCGTGGATTTCGCGATGGCAGATGTGGTGCATCAGCACGGTCGGCCCGCCCTTGCCGCCTTTCAGCTTGGGGACCAGATGATGCAGGCTTTGCGGCACGCCCGGCGGGATCGGGCGGCGGCAGAGCGGGCAGATCGGGTCCGACATCGGCAAAAACCTTGAACAAGCGGGGCGGGACGGGCAAGAGAATGCGGCAATGGCGGACAAAGGCAAGGCAGGCACATGCAGCTCGATCTTTCCCAACAGCCGGAAATCGTGCAGCAGGCCTTTGGCTATGTGGTGCAGGGATGGGAACTGGCGCGCAGCTGGCTTCTGAGCCCCGAGGCATGGTCGCAGTTCGGCCTGCTGGTGCTGGCCTGGCTTTTGGCCGTGCTGATCGCGCGGCGTTTGCTGCCCGCATTGGCGCGGGTGATCGATCCGGGTGAGAGCCGGAACATCTTTGCCACTCCGCGCCGTTTCGTCCTGCAGTTCATTCCGTTGCTCCTGCCGCTTCTTGCCTATGCGCTGACGGGGATCGGCGAGGGCATCGTGCGCTCGCTTTTCGACAGCGGGGCGGTGATCGCCTTCGGAAAGCGGGTCTTCCTGTTCCTCGCCGCGCGGGCGCTGGTGCGGGATATCATCACTGATCCGTTTCTTAAGCTGCTGGGCCGGTATCTGCTGTTGCCGATCATGGCGATCTACGCGGTCGGGCTGCTGGACGTGGTGAGCCTGTATCTGAGCGAGACAATTGTTGGCGTCGGCAACATCCGCTTTTCGCTTATGACACTTGTGCGGGGGGTCATTGCGGGTTCGCTCCTGTTTTGGCTGGGCCAGTGGTCAAACAGCCAGACCTCCGCCTTGATCGAGCAGAAAAAGGAGATGCGCCCCTCGATCCGCCAATTGCTGATCAAGACAGCGGAATTCGCGATCTTCGGCATCGCCTTCCTGCTCTTGATGAACATTCTCGGGATTGACCTGACGACGCTTGCCGTCCTGGGCGGCGCCATCGGCGTTGGCCTTGGCTTTGGTCTGCAAAAGATCGCGTCGAACTTCATCTCGGGCGTGATCCTGCTGGTCGAAGGGCAGGCGACCGTCGGCGACCACGTCGAGCTTGATGGCGGCGAGCAGGGCAAGATCGTCAAGATGATGGCGCGGGCGGCGATCCTGGAGACGTTTGACGGCCGCTGGATCGTTGTCCCGAACGAGGATTTCATCACGACGCGGGTGGTGAACTATTCCGATGCCGGATCGGCAAACCGCTACGAGGCCCCGTTTTCGGTGAGCTACGACACGGATATCAACATGATCCCGCCGCTGATCGAGGCAGCGGTGGCCACGCATCCGGACGTGCTGGACAAGCCCTATCCGCCCGATTGCGAACTGCGGGGGTTTGGCGACAGCGGGATCGATTTTGCTGTGGAGTTCTGGGTCAACGGGCTGGATGACGGGCCAAACAAGTACACGTCGGACGTGCTCTTCCTGATCTGGAACGCGCTGAAGGATGCCGGCGTGGAAATCCCCTATCCGCAGCGGGTGGTCGAGATCAAAGGCGGGATGCCGAAAGCGAACCTGTGAGCCATGCGGTTGTCATTGGCGCGGGTCCGGCGGGGTTGATGGCGGCGGAGGTGATGGCCGCGTCCGGGCTGCGGGTGACGGTCTGCGAGACGAAGCCCTCGGTGGGGCGGAAGTTCCTGATGGCCGGGAAGTCGGGGTTGAACCTGACCAAGGACGAGGCGTTGGGGCCGTTCATGGAAGCCTTTGCCGAGGCGGCGGGACCGCTCGCGCCGATGATCCGGGATTTCGACGCACGGGCGGTCCAAGACTGGGCGCGGGGGTTGGAGCAGGAGGTTTTCACCGGCACGACGGGACGCGTCTTTCCGGTGGCGATGAAGGCGTCGCCGTTGCTCAGGGCCTGGATGGGACGGCTGGTCGACGCTGGCGTCGACGTGCGCACGCGCTGGGCGTGGCGGGGGTGGCGTGAGGGCGCGCTATTGTTTGACACCACTGAGGGACAGCAGACGCTCTCCGCCGATGTGACAGTCCTGGCGCTGGGCGGCGCAAGCTGGTCGCGGCTCGGGGCGACGGGGGAATGGGCAGGGCTGCTCGCCGAGAGGGGGATCAGCATCGCGCCCTTCGCCCCGGCGAATGCGGCGGTTGCCGTTGACTGGTCGGATCACATGACCAAGCATTTCGGTGCACCGATCAAAGGTGTGGCATGGCATGCCGGTCCATGTGTGTCGCGCGGAGAGGCGACGTTGTCGATGCGGGGGCTGGAAGGCGGCGGCATCTATGCCGTTTCCCGCGGGGTGCGGGAGGGGCATCCGCTGACGCTCGACCTGCTGCCCGATCTGACGGTGCCGGAGATCACCGCGCGGCTCAGCAAACCGCGTGGCAAGGCGAGCCTCTCCAACCATCTGCGCAAGGTGCTCAGGCTGAGCCCCGCGCAGATCGCGCTGCTGCAGGAAATGGCGCGGCCGCTGCCGGACGGGCTGCGGGCCACGGCGCGCCTCTTGAAGGCGGTGCCGATCCGCCACGCGGGGCTCAGGCCGATGGACGAGGCGATTTCGACGGCGGGCGGCGTACCGTTTGCGGAACTCGACGAGGGGCTGATGCTGCGCAAGCTGCCGGGGGTCTTTGCGGCAGGCGAGATGCTGGACTGGGAGGCACCGACGGGCGGCTACCTGATCAGCGCCTGTCTTGCGACAGGGCGCTGGGCGGGGCTGCGGGCTGTGGAATGGGTGCGTAAGGTGGGGTGAACCCCACCCTACCCCGGCTGCTTGGCCTGCGCCGCCTTGAAAGCGTCGCGTTCGCGCATGGACTTGGCCCATTCGCCCAGGCGGTCGTTTACGCGCGGAAAGCCCGCGCCAATGGACCAGTTGATGCAGTGCACGGCGAGAATATCGGCGTGGGTCATCTGATCCCCCATCAGGAACGGCCCTTCAAGGCGGTCGGCCAGCACGTCCGCCGAGCGGGTGAATTCCTCTTTCAGCACGTCCTTGACGGCTGGCACGCGCTTTTCCTCGGGCAAGACAAAGCTGTGCTTGGCAGCGGCCCAGAGGATCGCGTCAAACTCGTCGATCAGCCAGAAGGTCATCGCGTCCTGCCGCGCGCGCGCGGGGGTACCTGCCGGGGCGGTCAGCTTGCCATGCTTGTCGCCGAGGTAGGTCATGATGGCGACGCTGTCGGTCAGCACGTCCTCGCCGTCGACCAGCGCGGGGATCTTGCCAAGTGCGTTGTATTTCTTGGCTTCTTCCGAGCGCGGTCCGGCGTCGATCTGGATGTAGTCTTCGCCCATTTCCTCAAGCATCCACATGACGCGGAAGGCGCGGGATTTGGTGGCTCCGATGACGGTATACATGGCGGTTCCTTTCGGTGGGTTATCTCTGGGCGCCCAGAATCGCGAGGCGGATGAAGGCGCGTTCGACGAGGGCGAGGCCGGGGGCGGTTTTTGCGGCCGAGCGCAGGGTGAGGTCGGTGTCGACCAGCACGGAAAGCGCGGTTTCCAGCTTGGCCGCGCCCCAGCTATTGGCCTGCCGCGCCACGCGGTCCCGGTCGCGCACGCCGTAGATCGGGGCGCCGGGGCTGGCCGCAACACGGTAAAGCGTGCGGAAATGGCGGATGGCCATGATCGTGAGCGTCACGGCGGTCACACCCTGCGCCTGCAGCTTGCTCATCACCGGACCGATGTCGCCCGCGCGGGCTTCGGCCACGACGTGCAGGATGTCGTCGACGTCAGCCTCGGTCGAGGTGGGGGCACAGGCGGCGATGTCATCGGTCGTCAGTGGGCTGTCGTCGTGCAGTTTGTAGAGCGAGACCTTCTCGATGGTCTGGCGGAAATCGCCGGGATCGAGCGCGCGCGCCAGATCGGTCAGCGCAGCCATGGCGTCGCCGTCCGGTTGCAGGTTCGCTTCCGTCAGCATCCGTTCGATCTCGGCCCGGTCGGGTGGATTGTCGTAGATCGCGGCGGCATAGGCAGCGGGGTGGGTCTCGAAGGCCTTGCGGATTTTCGAGGTTTTCTTGAGATCGCCGCCTGTGACGATGATCTGCGCATCGCCCGGCTGCCAGTCGGCCAAAGCGTCCATCACCGGTTTGGCGACGGTGTCATTGGCGTCTTCGACAAAGGCTGCGCGGGGGCCGGGGAAGAAACCGACGGCCTTGATCGCGTCCATCAGCATCGCGGGGTCGCGGCGCAGTTCGGATGCGGGAATCCGGGTCAGACGCATTTCTTCCTCGGCATTGGGGCCAAGCAGGGCCTTGAGAAATTCCTGCCGTTTCAGCGCGACGCGCATCGCGTCCGCGCCAAAGATCAACAGCCCCGTCTTGTCCGGATCTGGCCGCGCGAAATAGGCGTTTGCGTCGCGGGTGTTCAGCTTCATCGGTCGAGCGTTGCGGCGTAGAGGCGGGTGACGATCTGGTCGGCGATCACGACCATCAGACGCTGTTGTGCGTCCAGCTCGCCCGCGAGGGTCTCGACCGTGGTGCCGGTAGCGGAATAGCCGACGAAGTTCTCGACCACGCCTGATGTCACGACACGCCCTGTATCAAGGTCGCGCAGGCTGTACTGTACCTTGCCGATGCGGTTGAAGCGGCCTGTGTCCCCCTCGCGGTCGATGGCGAGGCGGGCCTCGGAAATCTCGAGAATCATCGAAAGCGCGAAGTCGGGATCGCTGCTGCGGCCCAGCCGTTCCTCAAGTTCGCGCACCAGAAGATAACTGTCCTGCGAGCCGGGCGGGTCCACCAGCACGCGGTTTTGCAGGATTTGTCCATTGCCGCCAGGACCATAAACCGGGCTGAACCCGCAGGCGGCCAGCGCCAGCGGGGCCAGAAGTACCAGTCTGCGGTTAGGCAACGACATTCACGATCCGTCCGGGGACGACGATGACCTTCTTGGGGGTGGCACCGTCGAGGGTTCGGATGACAGCTTCGTGGGCGAGGGCGATCTTTTCAACCTCTTCCTTGGCCATGTCGGCAGGCACGTTGATTTCCGCGCGCCGCTTGCCGTTGACCTGGATCGGCATGGTGATCGTGTCGTCGATCAGCATCGCCTCGTCGGCCTTTGGCCAAGGGGCGTTCACGATCATGCCGCCGCCGCCCTGCGCGGCCCAGATGTCTTCGGACAGATGAGGTGTCATCGGAGACATGAGTTGTGCAAGCGTCATGATCGCCTGACGCTGCGCGGCATGACCTGCCTTGGATTTGCCGAGCGTTGCGGTGAAGGCATAGAGCTTGGCGATGGCAGCATTGAAGCCAAAACTCTCGATACCCATCGTGACGTCATGGATCGTCTTGTGCATGGCGCGCAGGAGGTCCTCGTCGCCTTCGCCCTCCGCATTCTTGTCCATCTGCGCGATCTTGTCCGACAGGTTCCAGACGCGGGAGAGATGCTTGAACGCGGCCTCGGCCCCGGCGGCGGTCCATTCCACGTCACGCTCGGGGGGCGAATCGCTCAGCACGAACCAGCGGGCGGTGTCGGCGCCGTAGTTCGAGATGATGTTGAGCGGGTCGACCACGTTCTTCTTGGATTTGGACATCTTGGCGGAAGGAATGATCTCGACCTTTGTACCATCTGCGAGTTTTCCGTCGGTCACATCCTCCGGCAGGTGATAGACCGGGCGGCCTTTGTCATCCCGGGTGAGGTAGATTTCGTGCGTCACCATGCCCTGCGTGAAGAGCGCGTCGAAGGGTTCGACCGCCGACGCTGGCAGGTGGCCGCAGATGTGCATCGCGCGGGCAAAGAAGCGGGCGTAAAGCAGGTGAAGAATCGCGTGCTCGATGCCGCCGATGTATTGATCGACGTTCATCCAGTAGGCCGCGTCTTCCATGTTCGTCGGTGCCTCGGCGCGGGGCGCGGTGAAGCGGGCGAAGTACCAGGACGAATCGACAAAGGTATCCATCGTATCCGTCTCGCGCCTGGCTGGCGCGCCGCAGGCGGGGCAGGCGCAGTCGCGCCACGTCGGGTGGCGGTCGAGCGGGTTGCCCGGCGTGTCGAAGGTCACGTCGTAGGGCAATTCGATGGGCAGGTTTTCCTTCTTCTCGGGCACCACGCCGCAGGCGTCGCAATGCACAACCGGGATCGGGCAGCCCCAGTAGCGCTGGCGGGAAAGGCCCCAGTCGCGCAGACGGTACTTGGTCACGCCCTGGCCAACGCCGGCTCGCTCGCAGAAGTCGATGGCGGCGTCGATGGCCTGTTCACCGGTTTGCCACTGAGCGCCCGCGAAGCCGCGGTTGTAGAAAACCTTTTCGGTCTTGGGCGGCACATAGGCCGCGTCCAGCTCTTCCGCGCTGTCCTCGGCGGGCAGAAAGGTCGAGATGATGGGCAGCCCGTACTTGGTGGCGAATTCGAAATCGCGCTCGTCATGGGCGGGGCAGCCGAAGATCGCGCCTGTCCCGTAATCCATGAGGATGAAGTTGGCGATATAGACCGGCATCTCATGCGCGGTATCGAAGGGATGGCGGACACGGATACCCGTGTCGAAGCCCTTTTTCTCAGCCGTTTCAATCGCTTCCTCGGTTGTGCCGCCGGTACGGCATTCGGCGCAGAAGGCGGCGACATCCGCGTTTTCCCGCTCAAGCGCCTTTGCGAGCGGGTGATCGGGCGAGATGCCGACAAAGGACGCGCCCAGCAGCGTGTCGGGGCGGGTGGTATAGACCTCGATCCGGTCATGGCCGTCAGGCGCATCAACGGTTGAGAAGGCGAATTGGAGGCCGCGCGATTTGCCGATCCAGTTCGCCTGCATCAGCTTGACCTTGGCGGGCCAGTTGTCGAGCCGGTCGAGCGCCGAGAGAAGCTCTTCGGAGTGTTCGGAAATCTTGAAGAACCACTGCGTCAGCTCGCGCCGTTCCACCAGCGCACCGGAACGCCAGCCGCGCCCGTTCTCGACCTGCTCATTGGCGAGAACGGTCATGTCGACGGGGTCCCAGTTGACCACGGCGTTCTTGCGGTAGACGAGATCCTTTTCGAGGAAGTCGAGGAACAGCGCCTGCTGCTGGCCGTAGTATTCGGGATCACAGGTTGCGAATTCGCGGGACCAGTCGATGGAAAGGCCCAGCGGCTTCATCTGGCCACGCATGTCGGCGATGTTGCCATAGGTCCAGTCCTTGGGGTGGCCGCCGATGGCCATGGCGGCGTTCTCGGCAGGCATGCCGAAGGCGTCCCAGCCCATGGGATGCAACACGTTGTGGCCCGTGGCGATCTTATAGCGGGCTATCACGTCGCCCATCGTGTAGTTGCGCACGTGGCCCATGTGGATGCGGCCCGACGGGTAGGGAAACATTTCGAGCACATAGTACTTGGGCTTGTCCGCCGTGCGGACAGCCTTAAACGTTTCGTTCTCTTCCCAGGCTTGCTGCCAACGGGCTTCGATTTCAGCAGGGGTGTATCGGGACATCGGGTCGGACCTTTGAGAATTGAAAACGCCGGGCTGTTCTGGTCACAGGGCCCGGCGTGGAAAGGATGAGGAGAGAGCGGGCTCTAGAGACGGTTATCTGCGATCCTTAGCTCGCGCGCGCGGCTGAGAATCGCATCCTCGACCGCACGGGACGTCGCACGGTTCACAGCGCGCCCGCCGCGGGTCTGCAAGGCCACGTTGAGCGAGCGGGCATCCAGCGCCGGATCGTCGATCAGGACGGTGGCGCGGTAGGATTGCCCGCCGCCCGGCGGCGTGCCGTAACCGGTGACGATAACACCTGTGAAGGGATCGACCGATTGCACCGGCAGGAAGCTGAGCACTTCGAGGGAGGCCGACCAAAGGTACTTGTTCACCGCGACGTTATTCTCGGCGCTCTTGCGGTTGAAGATCGACCAGATGGTATTGTTGGGATCGGTCTCGATGTTGTTGGGGTTGTTGACATTGGTGTAGGTGTCGGGCCGCGCGGTCGCCTCGCTGCCTACGTTGCCAAGGCTGCGGAGGGTGCCGCAGGCGCCCAAGAAGCCCAACAGCATGATGCCGATTCCGATTCTCCGGGCGGTGTGACGGACCATTGCAGCCTTCCTTTGCCTGTTTGGCCATTGGTCTATCCAAGCGACGCTGCCTGAGCAAGGCATATGTAGCGGGGCGATTCCGTCATCAATCCCTTGTGCACATGGTTATTTGTACCGTGAGTGGGACCCCCCTGTGGTGAAACTGTGGCAAAGCTGCACCATTGCACGGGCCAATGGCGGTGCGTGATTTGTGCTTCTTGCAAAGCGAGGGGCAAAGGATGCAAAAGCCCTCATGTACCCTTTCCGGATTCCCCGGTCTGGGCATGTGAATTCAAACCGAGGGAAAACTCATGAAAAAAGTTCTCTTCGCTACAACGGCTCTGGTTGCGACCGCCGGCGTTGCAGCAGCAGACGTTACTTTCGGCGGCTACGGTCGCTTTGGTATCCTTTACATCTCCGACGATGGCACCGGTGACAGCGACACCAACGTGACGTCCCGTTTCCGTCTGCAGATCGACGCAACCGCGGAATCTGACGCAGGCGTTACTTTCGGTGCTCGCGTTCGCCTCGAGGGCGAAGAGCGTGACGCAGCCGTTGGCACCCGCGCACAGTTCAACGGTGTGCGTTACTTCGCACGTTCCGGCGGCCTGGAAGTCGGCGTCGGCAACATCTTCGGCGCTCTGGAATTCATGCCTGGCATGTATCCGATCGACCTTGGTCTGACCGGCCACAACTATGACTACACCGCGTACAACTTCCGCGGCGACGCATACTCCTCCGGTGGTCTGGGTTCCGACGGTTCGAACGGTGTTGAAGTTCTGTACTCCGCAGGCGACTTCTCGGTGCACATCTCCGCATCCGACACCAACGACCGTATCGCCGCACACGCAGCATACACGTTCTCCGGCTGGACCATCGCACTGGGCGCACAGGACTCCGACAGCGACGCTGACACCGAGTTCGCAGCTTCCGTCGGCGGCACCGTCGGCCCGGTCGCTCTGACCCTGGCATATGCTGACAACGGCACCGCAGGCGACCACGTCGTTCTGGCAGGCCGCGTTGACGTCGGCGCAGCAACCAACGTCGAAGCATACGTTGCAGACGCTGACCAGTGGGACGACACCTCCTTCGGTATCGACTTCAACCACGACCTGGGCGGCGGTACCTCGCTGCGCGGTGGTGTGTCCACCGGCGGTTCGCTGGGTGACGAGACCGCAGTCGACTTCGGTGTGCGCTTCAACTTCTAAGTTGAACCACATTCAGACGATTTGGGGCGGGCCTTTGGCCTGCCCCTTTTCTTTTGTGCATCCGCCTTGCTATGCAAGCCGCAAAGCGGAGGAACGCGCATGAGCTTGCAGGACATCAAGGACCGGATCGCCAAGGCGGAGAAGGACGCAGGCCGCCCGGCAGGGTCGGTCACGCTGATCGCAGTCAGCAAGGTTCAGCCCAACGAACGTGTGGACGCAGTCCTTCAGGAGGGCCACCGGAGTTTCGGCGAGAACAAGGTGCAGGAGGCAGCGGGAAAATGGCCCGAGTTCCGGGATCGTTACGAAGGGATCGACCTGCATCTGATCGGGCCGCTGCAGACGAACAAAACAAGGCAGGCCATGGGGCTTTTCGATTCGATACACTCGGTCGACCGTCCGAAGCTTGCCAAGGCCATCGCGCGGATCGCGCAGGAGGAGGGGCAGTGCCCGGAGTTGTTCATTCAGGTCAATACCGGTGAGGAGGAGCAGAAGGCGGGGGTGATGCCGTCCGACGCGGATGCATTTATCGCGGATTGCCTCGGCATGGACCTTCCCGTGAAAGGATTGATGTGCATCCCCCCGGTGGACGAGGACCCCGCGCTGCATTTCGCCCTGCTGGCCAAGATCGCCGCGCGCAACGGGCTTGAGGGCCTGTCGATGGGCATGAGCGGTGATTTCGAACGGGCCATCGCCCTGGGTGCGACCCACGTGCGTGTCGGCTCCGCGATCTTCGGTGAGCGCGTTTACGGCTGATCCAAGGGCGCGGCTGCGCCGCACTACATTCTTAGTTTGGTCCCTGCAACGGGCGTGACGCTTTACTTCAAGCCCCTTCCGGTCGCTGGTCGGGGTTGGCTTCAGGCTTACCGGACCAGAGGTACGACTAAGGGGTGCCGGTGGATGACACCGGTATCGTCCCCGTGGAAGTCGACCGGGGTCCGTGATTGCTGCGATATCAGGGAACGATGAGCCGCGTCCGGTGGCGGATGCGCGGGGCAATGTCCTGCAGGTCCGCGCGGCTGAGGGCGATGCAGCCCTCTGTCGGATAGCCGGGGCGGCGCCACTGGTGGACGAAGATGGCGGAGCCGCGGCCCTTCACTGCGTAGGGCCAGTTCCAGTCGGTCAGCAGGATCAGATCATAGAGCGGATCGGCGCGGCGCAGCCGCTCGTGACTATGGGGATAAGGGGCGCGGACCATCATGTTGTAGTCTTCGTCTGCCGGGTCATCGGACCATAGATCGCCTGGCCGGATCGGCAGCGCCCAGTCGGCGGGACGTGCCAGCCGGTCGGGGCGGTAGAGCATGCCGACGATCCGGTGGATGCCGCGCGGCGTGGCGCCATCGCCCTCGCGCTTGCGGCTGCTCAGGCCGCCCTTGCCGATGCTGCAGGGATAGGTTTGGCGCATGAAGCGCAGGCCCTTCGGGGTCAGCACCATGTCCCAGGGCGAAGGACCGCGGCTCACAGAAGATGCCCTGACTTCGCAGCCTTCGTCGCGAGGTAGTCGGCGTTGTGGCGGTTCTCTCCGACCCGCAAGGGAACGCGCTCGGCCACCGCGATGCCGCTGGCCTTCATCATCTCGACCTTGCGCGGGTTATTTGTCAGCAACCGAACGGCGGTAAAACCCATGGATTTCAGAATATCCGCGCCCAGCCGGAAGTCGCGTTCGTCATCTTCGAAACCCAGCCGGTGATTGGCCTCGACAGTGTCAAAGCCCTGATCCTGCAGCGAATAGGCGCGCATCTTGTTAGCAAGGCCGATACCGCGCCCTTCCTGATTGAGATAGAGAAGTACGCCCTGACCTTCGGCGCCCATCTGTGCGAGCGCCGCACGCAGTTGCGGGCCGCAGTCGCACTTGAGGCTGCCCAGTAGATCACCGGTGAAACAGGCGGAATGCAGCCGTGCAAGCACGGGTTTCGCCCGGTCGGGATTGCCGATCTCGATGGCATAGTGTTCTTCGCCACCGTCCTCGGGCCGGAAGACATGGAGCCGACCGGCCTCTGACACTTCCATGGGCAGACGGGCGTGGACGACGGGGTGAAGCGGGCTTCTCGTGCCCAGGACCGGGGCGGCCTTGGCCAGGTCGATTTGGGTGAGATGGTGGCGCGCGGCCAGCGTATCGGTATCCGGCAGGCCGAGGACCAGCACGGCAGGCAGCAGACGCGCGGATTTCGCGAGCTGCAACGCGGCGCGGTGGACGTCAACGGGGCCACCGCGGGCGCAGGAGAACGGCCCCTTCATCGGGGTGCGCAGGTCGTCTGCGGGGTTGGCGATGCTTTGCACCCAGCCGGGCGTGGCGTCTTGCGGCAGGGCGATGCGCGCGACGTCCCCATCGTAGACCCGCGCCTTGAGCGTCTCGGCCCGCCGGGCGGTGATGGTGAGCACCGGATCGCCACCGAGGGTCAGAAGGTCTGCAAGCCGCTCGGCCGTCAGGGTCTCCGCCGCCATCACCAGTGCGCTTTGCTCCCCAGTAATCATAATCGGGACGCCCATGCGCATATCGGCGCGGGCCCGGGCCAATTGCTCCGATATGTCGGGGGCAAAGCTCATCTATTGTTACGACTCCGCTTGGGTGTTGAAGGATATCTATGTCAGACGGGGCGGAATTGAAACAATTCGGCGTGATTGACACACGAGGACGTGAGAGAAACTGCCAAGACCTTGTTCGCGCAACACAATGCTCACATCTCTATGCGAGGTAACACGGGAGGCAGCCGATGGCACAGCTCAAGAGAATCCTTCTCGTCGATGATGACGACGATCTGCGCGAAGCGTTGAGCGAGCAGCTTATCATGACTGAGGACTTCGATGTCTTCGAGGCGGCCAATGGTGCCGACGCGATGGCGCGGGCCAAGGAGGCGATCTATGATCTGGTGATCCTCGACGTGGGCCTGCCCGATACCGACGGCCGCGAGCTTTGCCGGCTGATGCGCAAGCAGGGGGTGAAAAGCCCGATCATGATGCTGACAGGGCATGACGGCGATGCCGATACGATCCTGGGCCTTGATGCCGGGGCGAACGACTATGTCGCCAAACCCTTCAAGTTTCCAGTGCTCCTCGCCCGTATTCGCGCACAGCTACGCCAGCACGAGCAGTCCGAGGACGCGGTCTTTCAGCTCGGACCCTATACTTTCAAGCCGTCCATGAAGATGCTGATCACCGAAGACGACCGGAAGGTCCGGCTGACCGAGAAGGAAACCAACATCCTGAAGTTTCTCTACCGCTCGACCGAGGGCGTGGTGCCCCGCGATGTGCTGCTGCACGAGGTCTGGGGGTACAACGCCGGAGTGACGACCCACACGCTGGAGACGCACATTTACCGGCTTCGCCAGAAAATAGAACCAGATCCGTCAAATGCGCGCCTTCTTGTGACCGAATCCGGCGGGTACAGATTAATTGCATGAGTCGGGAACTTTCCCCCGGCGCCAGAGTTTACCGGCAAGAGCGCATTTTTTCATGAGTTTTCGCTCTTCCTCTATCCCGAAGTTTGTGTCCGGGTAATGACACATACCTCCCTGTTGGACTGGCCGGGCCTTTTGGTCCGGCCCTTTTTTTTGAAGAAGACAGTAGTGCCGCCGGCCCCTATGGCGATTGCGTGCCACAGAGGTTAGGTTCCGCGGGTATCAAACGCGGAGCCAGCCCCCATGTCCTTCACCCTTGCCACCTGGAACATCAACTCGGTCCGTCTGCGCGAGGCACTGGTGCTGCGCATGCTGGCCGAACATGGTCCGGACGTCCTGTGCCTCCAGGAGTGCAAGAGCCCGGTTGAGAAAATCCCGATGGAGGGGTTTCGGGAGGCGGGTTATGGCCATGTGGTTGCGCGGGGACAGAAGGGCTACAACGGTGTGGCGATCCTGTCGAAGCTGCCGCTGGAGGATGTGGGGGACATGGATTTCGCCTCACTGGGTCACGCGCGGCACGTGTCGGCGCGGCTGGAGAATGGCGTGACGATCCATAATTTCTACGTGCCCGCGGGCGGCGATAAACCGGACCGCGCGGTGAACGAGAAATTTGGCCAGAAGCTCGATTACCTTGCCGAAATGCGGGACTGGTTTCACGGGGACAGGCCCGAGAAATCCATTCTTGTGGGTGATCTCAACATCGCCCCGCGCGAGGATGACGTCTGGGATCACAAGAAGCTTCTGAAGGTCGTGAGCCACACGCCCGTGGAGGTCGAGGCGCTGGGAGATGCGCAGGAGGCTGGATGCTGGGTCGATATCACGCGGCAGGATATCCCGGAGGGGAACCTCTATAGCTGGTGGTCCTATCGCTCGCCCGACTGGGATACGGCGGACAAGGGCCGCAGGCTGGACCATATCTGGGCCACGCCCGACATTTCGAACGCGGCGCATTCCAGCCATATCCAGCGCGCGGTGCGCGGTTGGGAACAGCCCAGCGACCATGCCCCGGCATTTGCCACCTTTGACCTTTGATTCAGATGCCGAAGCGCTCATATAAGCGTCAAACGCGAATAGCGAGGAACATGAAAGATGGAACTGAACCTCTCCGGTGCCCCCGATGCAGACCTGATCAAGGACAGCTCTGAGGCAACCTTCATGGCCGACGTCGTCGAGGCGTCGCAGACGACACCGATCATTGTGGATTTCTGGGCGCCGTGGTGCGGCCCCTGCAAGACCCTGGGTCCGATGCTTGAGGACGCGGTGCGCGCGGCCAAGGGTGCGGTGAAGATGGTCAAGGTCAACGTGGACGAGGCGCAGATGATCGCGGGTCAGCTGCAGATCCAGTCGATCCCGACTGTCTACGCGTTTTTCAAGGGTCAGCCTATCGACGGCTTTCAGGGCGCACTGCCGCAATCCGAGATCAAGAATTTCGTTGATCGCGTCATCAAGGCGGCGGGCGGCGAATCTCCCAGCGACGGGTTGGCCGAGGCGGTCGCCGCTGCAGAAGAGATGCTTGCCGAGGGCGCGGTTACGGATGCGGCGCAGACCTTTGCCGCCGTTTTGGGAGAGGACCCCAAGCACGCCGCTGCCTATGGCGGTATGGTGCGGGCTCATATCGCGATGGGTGATCTTGATCAGGCGGAGGCTTTCCTGAACGGGGCACCGATCGAGATTTCCAAGTCGCCCGAGCTGGAAGCCGCCCATGCGCAGATCGAACTTGCGCGGCAAGCTGAGAATGCAGGTCCGGTGGCCGAGCTGACCGAGGCGGTGGAAAAGAACCCCGACGACCTGCAGGCCCGTTTCGACCTTGCAAAGGCTCTTTATGCCAAGGGCGATGCGGCCGCTGCTGTGGATCACCTTCTGGAGGTTTTCAAGCGCGACCGGGAATGGAACGATGCCGCTGCAAAGACGCAGCTTTTCACCATTTTCGACGCGCTCAAACCCAACGATCCCGTGGTGCTGAACGGGCGCAGAAAATTGAGCTCGATGATATTTGCCTGATCATCGCGCAGCGCTACGTCCCCTCACATGATCACGCCAACCGAACTGCCAGATAAAATTGCGATCTTTCCGTTGGCCGGGGCGTTGCTGCTGCCGCGGTCACGGCTGCCGCTGCATATCTTTGAGCCGCGATATCTGCAGATGATCAAGGATGCGCTCAAGACCGAGGAGCGGATGATCGGCATGGTACAGCCGAACGCCGTCCCCGGACGCGAGGGGCATGGCCTGCACACCATTGGCTGCGCGGGACGCATTACCCAGTTTTCCGAGACCGAGGATGGCCGCTACATGATTACCCTTGGCGGTGTGTCGCGGTTTCGCGTCGTCTCTGAGATCGAGGGGTTCACCCCCTATCGCCGGTGCGAGGTCAAATGGGAAGGTTTCGAGCGTGATCTGGGCAGCGAGGAAGCCGATCCGGGTTTCAGCCGCAAATCCTTCATGGAACTTCTGGGCCGCTATTTCGAAGTGCGCGGCCTTTCTGCGGACTGGGCCACGCTGAAGGAGGCGGAGGATGAGCTGTTGCTGAATTCGCTTTCGATGATGCTGGATTTCGACCCCGAGGATAAGCAGGCGCTGCTTGAGGCACCGTCGTTGCAGACACGGCGCGAGACACTGGTGACCCTGATCGAATACGCGCTGCGCGGCGGCCGGGACGAAGGCCTCATACAATGAGCGATACCGTTGTCGAATTCGACCGCCGGATGCTCGAGGCGCTGATCTGCCCACGCACGCAGACGACGCTGAGCTATGACGCGGAAAAGCAGGAACTGGTGTCGAAGGCCGCGGGCCTTGCCTATCCAATCCGCAATGGCATCCCGGTCATGCTGGTCGATGAGGCGCGCAAGCTCGACTAGAGCGCTTTGCCCTGCATCAGCCGGGGTAGATCGCCGGTCAGACCAGCAGCCTCGCGAATGAAACCGCGCCGTAAGCCTGGTAATGCATTCACAGCCGCCATGCCGATATCACGCGCGATCCGCAGAAGCGGATTGTCGTTCGAGAACAGGCGGTTGAAGCTGTCAGTCGCCAGCGCCAGCGTGACGTTGTCGAACCGCCGCCATTCTTGGTAGCACGCCAGTGCGGCATCCGATCCCACGTCCTCACCGCGCCGTGCGGCGTCCGCAATGACCTCGGCGAGGGCGGCGACGTCCCGCAAACCGGCATTCAGGCCCTGTCCGGCGATGGGATGTACCCCGTGCGCGGCATCACCCAAAAGCGCCACGCGGGGTGCGACCATCTCATGGGCGAGGGATAGACCGAGAGGATAGATATAGCGCGCACCGGCAAGCTTGATCTCGCCCAGGAAACTGCCGAAGCGGGGGCGCAGCACGTCGAGATAGGCGTCGTCAGAGAGCGCGTTGATCCGGGCAGCTTCCTCGGTGGTCTCGGACCAGACGATGGAGGACCGGTTTCCCTTGAGCGGCAGGATGGCCAGCGGTCCCGGGGGCATGAAGAACTGATGCGCAACGCCGTGATGCGGCAATTCGTGCTCGATCGCGCAGACAAGGGCGGTTTGCCCATATCCCCATTCGATCCGCTTGATCCCGGCGCGCTGGCCCGTGCCTGTCCCGCGCCCGTCCGCACCCACGGCGAGCCGCGCGCGCAAGGCCTTGCCAGAGGCGAGGGTCAAGGAGATGCCCGCCGGGTCGACCCGTTGGTCGACAACTCTCTCGCCGTCCATCCGGGTGATCGTATCGGTCCGCCCTACCGCATCGAGCAGCACGCGCCGCAGATGGCGGTCCTCGACCATGTAACCCATCGGTCCTTCCTCGATCTCGGCGTGATCGAAGTGCATGAACATCGGTGAGGGGCCGCTGCCGGCGTGCCCGTCCGTCACCTTGATTTCCAGCATCGGCTGGGCGTTTTCGACCAGATCGTCCCAGATACCAATTCCGTCCAGCAGACGTGTGGAGGCCAATGCAAGCGCATAGGATCGCCCGTCAAAGCCCGCGTCCTTGCGGACTTTGCTGGCCAGCGCATCGATCAGCGTGACCCGCTGGCCTGTCTGAGCAAGCGCGAGGGCTAGGGCGGTGCCGTTCAGCCCGCCGCCGACGATGGCAATATCGGTGTCGAATTTCATGCCTCTCAATATGGCCGTGAGGCAGGGATTGTCCATGTGCGCAAGCGTCGCTACTTTCCGCCTCGAACCAGTTCAAGGGGGATGTCATGCAGGCATGGCTGACAATGACCGCGGCGGATCTCGGGCGCGGGATCGGCAGGGGCGAAATCGACCCGGTGGCCCTGTGCCGGACCTATCTCGATGCCATCGGCGCCCATCCGCTTCGCGACCGCATCTACGCGCGGGTCACAGCCGACCGGGCTTTGGCGGAAGCGCAGGCTGCCTCCGAACGCGCTGCATCCGGCCACCGCCTCTCACCACTCGATGGTGTGCCGATTTCCTGGAAAGACCTCTTCGATACCGCTGGGATCGTCACCGAAGCGGGAACAAAGCTGCTTGAGGGCCGGGTGCCGGAGCGTGACGCACAGGTGCTGTCCAATGCCACCGCCGCCGGTCTGGTGTGCCTCGGTAAGACGCATATGAGCGAATTGGCGTTCTCTGGCCTCGGTCACAACCCCAGCACTGCCACACCGCCCTGCGTAAACGATGAGGCTGCAGTTGCCGGTGGCTCGTCCTCCGGTGCGGCGGCATCTGTCGCTTTCAATCTCGCCGCTGCTGGAATCGGGTCCGATACGGGCGGATCAGTCCGTGTGCCATCTGCCTGGAACGATCTTGTGGGGCTAAAAACCACATCGGGACGCCTTTCGCTGGAAGGGGTCGTGCCGCTGGCGCTCAGGTTCGACACGGTTGGGCCGCTGTGCCGGTCTGTCGAAGATGCAGCCCTGCTTCTTGCGACGCTGGAAGGCCGCAAGGCCCCCGATCTGCGTCATGCGGAGCTCAGGGGCACGCGCTTTGCCGTTCTGAAAACCGTGGCGCTTGACGATGTGCGTGATGCCCCGCGTGCGGCCTTTGATACGGCGCTGGACGATCTGCGCGATGCGGGGGCGCAGATCGAGGAAATCGAGGTGCCCGAGGTGGCCGAGGCCATGACGCTGTCGACTTGCCTGATCACCACGGAGGCCTACGGTTTGTGGCGCGACATGATCGAGGAAAGCCCCGACAAGATGTACTCGGAAATCCTGATGCGATTCCGCTTGGGAAAGGATTTCTCGGGCCCGGACTACGTCGCAAACTGGGCGCGCCTGGACGCCCTGCGCAAGGTCTATCTTTCAAAGACCGCCGGCTTTGACGCTGTCTTGATGCCAAGCGCGCCGATCCTGCCGCCCGAGTTGAAACGGCTCGAGGAAGATCACGATTTCTACCTCAGCGAAAACCTTCTGGCGCTGCGGAACACCCGCATCGGCAACCTGATGGGCCTCTGCGGGCTGACCCTGCCGACCCATACGCCTTCTTGTGGTCTGACGGTGGTCTGCCCACCAGATATGGAGGAAAAGCTTCTCCGTCTTGGCGCGGCGGCCGAGGAAGCGCTGCGCTGAAACTGGCGGAAATGCCACAAACCCCTGATTGCGTTCTGGTTTTTCTGGACGGTTGGCGGGGCTTTGGGTACTTTGAAAGAAACGGGGCGTGAACGATCCCGATCCGAGGCAGTTTTGATGGTGTACCCAGAGCGGTTTTCGAACCTTCCGGCTCATGCTTGGCCGCGCCTGCGCGCTCTTCTGGACGTGCACGAGGGCGGAGGTCCGCTTATTCAGATGACCATCGGGGAGCCCAAGCATGCTTTTCCGCCATGGGTCACGGCCGTCATCACCGAGAACGCCGCAGGCTTTAACAAATACCCCCCCAACGATGGCTCGCCCGAGCTGAAGCAGGCGATCGCGGGCTGGATCAAGCGGCGGTACGGGGTTGAGATGGACCCCGAGACCGAGGTCATGGCGCTCAATGGCACGCGCGAGGGGCTTTATAACGCGGTCATCGCGTTGTGCCCCGAGACCAAGAACGGCGAACGGCCCGCCGTGCTGATGCCGAACCCGTTCTACCAAGTCTACATGATCGCCGCGATCTCGGGTGCCGCCGATCCGATCATGGTGAATGCGACAGCCGATACGGGGCATCTGCCCGACTTCGAGAGCGTCCCCGAAGATGTACTGCGTCGCACGGTCGCGGCTTACATCTGCTCTCCGGCGAACCCGCAGGGCGCTGTCGCCAGCCGGGACTACTGGGCGAAACTGATCGCGCTGGCCGAAAAACACGACTTCCTGATCTTCGCCGACGAATGCTATTCCGAGATCTACCGCGACACGCCGCCGCCGGGTGCTATGGAGGTGGCCGAGGAGCTCGGCACCGACCGCAACCGCGTTGTGATCTTCCATTCGCTCAGCAAGCGCTCGAACCTGCCTGGGCTGCGTTCTGGCTTCGTGGCTTCCGGCCCTGACACGATTCGCGAGATCAAGCAGCTTCGCAACTACGCGGGCGCGCCGCTGCCGCTGCCATTGCAGCAGGCTGCCGCCGCCGTCTGGAACGACGAGGAACACGTCGAGGAAAACCGTCGGCTCTACCTCGAGAAATACCAGATCGCCGACCGCATCCTGGGCAACGTGCCTGGCTACGTGAGCCCCGAAGCAGGCTTCTTCCTGTGGCTCCCGGTCGAGGACGACGAGGAAGCGGCAGTGAAACTGTGGCGCGAGACAGGAGTGAAGGTACTGCCCGGCGGATACCTGGCGCAGGAGGTTCCGGGGCAGGAAAACCCCGGCAAGAAATACATAAGAGTGGCGCTGGTCGCGCCTGCCGACGAGACGGCGCGCGGATTGGAATTGATCCGCGACTGCCTCTACCCGGCATGAGGAAGAGGGACGAGAGCATGGCATATCAGACACGCGGGCGCGATCCACTGCTCGACAGCAACATGGCCGAGGCCATCGAAAAACGCGGTAAGGAACTGCTTGGCCTCGTGCTGATCCTGTTCGGGGTCATGGCCGCGATGATGATCGCCAGCTATACGCCGGACGATCCAAACTGGATGGTTTCCACCGATGCACCCGTACAAAACTGGATGGGCCGTCTGGGTGCCTCCATCGCGGCACCGCTCTTCATGATCGTGGGCTGGGGCGCTTGGGGTGTCGCGGTTGTGCTGCTGTTCTGGGGCGCGCGCTTTGCGCTGCACTGGGGCCAGGAACGTGCGGTCGGGCGCCTGATCTTTGCACCGATTGCCGTGGCACTTGGCTCGATCTATGCCGCGACGCTGGCACCGGGGGCGGAATGGCTGCAGACTCACAGCTTTGGTCTGGGCGGTCTCTTTGGTGACACCGTGATGGGCGCGATCCTTACGGTGCTGCCCATCGGCTCCACCTTCACGGTTAAGCTGATGTCGGTGGTGATGGGGATCGGTATCGTTGCGCTGGGTGCCTTCGTTCTGGGCTTCACCCGTGTCGAGTTGATGCGCATCGCGCGTTTCCTTCTGGTGGGTGTGATCATGGCCTATGCCCTGCTGATGGCCGCGCTGGGCCGCAGCGTGAGTGGGGCGGTGCACGCCGGCCACCGGCTACAGGCAAGACAGGCCGAGCGGCGCGAGCGGCAGCGCATCGCGGCACAGGAAGAGGCTGCTTTCAAGGCCAGCCAACCCCGCATCATTCCCACCGCCAAGCTGCCGCCAGAGCCGATGCTTACTGCCGAGCCTCCTGAACAGAAAACCGGCATCCTGGGACGCATGCCCGGCCTGATCAAGCGGCCCGAGCAAATGCCGGAACCTGAATTGGTCGAAGCATTCAGCGAGGTGGCGCTTGACGATATGCCCGGCGAGGAGCGCATCCGTTCCAAGATCGCAGATGTGATCAAGAACCGCGTGCGCTCGACCACGGCCGTTCACACGCCCACGACCGCGCCGCTGACCAAGGGGCGCGGCCGGGGACCCGACGCGCTGGTACTCGACACCACGCCGCAGCCCGCGCAACTGAAGCCCGAGCCGCCCCTGACGGCATCGCGGGCCGAGCCCCCGTTGACAGGCGCCAAGCTTTCGCTAGATCGCGTCGCCCCGTCGGCTGTCCCGGCAGCACCGGCGGAAGAGGTCGCATTGCCACTTCAGGAAGCACCCGAACCCAAGGCTGTGCCGATCCCCGTGGCCGAGCCGCGCAATATCGTGCAGCAGCCCGCGCGCAAACAGATCCAACCCTCCAAGCAGGCCAAAGCCGAGGCGCAGCCAACGCTCAGCTTCGAGGAAACCCATCCGGGTTTCGAACTCCCCCCTCTCAATCTGTTGGAAAACCCGCAGAACATCGAGCGACTGCATCTGAGCGATGAGGCACTCGAAGAGAACGCTCGCATGCTGGAGAGCGTTCTCGACGACTACGGCGTGAAGGGCGAGATCGTTGCCGTGCGCCCGGGCCCCGTCGTGACCATGTACGAACTGGAACCCGCACCCGGTCTGAAGGCATCCCGTGTGATCGGTCTTGCCGACGATATCGCCCGTTCTATGGCAGCGCTCTCTGCCCGCGTCTCGACAGTGCCGGGCCGCAGCGTGATTGGCATCGAACTCCCGAACGAGAACCGTGAAAAAGTCGTTCTGCGCGAAATCCTGTCGTCGCGGGATTTCGGAGATGGGAACCAGCGCCTGCCCCTGGCACTGGGCAAGGATATCGGCGGCGACCCGGTGGTTGCGAACCTTGCCAAGATGCCCCATTTGCTGATCGCGGGCACCACCGGTTCCGGTAAGTCCGTGGCGATCAACACCATGATCCTGAGCCTGCTTTACAAGCTGACGCCCCAGGAATGCCGCCTGATCATGATTGACCCCAAGATGCTGGAACTCAGCGTCTATGACGGTATCCCGCATCTGCTTTCTCCTGTTGTGACCGACCCCAAGAAAGCGGTTGTCGCGCTCAAGTGGGTCGTGGGCGAGATGGAAGAGCGCTATCGCAAGATGTCCAAGATGGGTGTGCGCAACATCGAGGGCTATAACGGTCGGGTGCGCGAGGCCTTGGCCAAGGGCGAGATGTTCAGCCGCACGGTACAGACCGGTTTTGACGAGGATACGGGCGAGCCGATCTTCGAGACCGAAGAGAACACACCCGAGGCGCTGCCCTACATCGTCGTCATCGTGGACGAGATGGCAGACCTGATGATGGTCGCGGGCAAAGAGATCGAGGCGTGCATCCAGCGCCTTGCCCAAATGGCGCGTGCCTCGGGCATCCACCTGATCATGGCGACGCAGCGTCCCTCGGTCGATGTCATCACCGGCACGATCAAGGCGAACTTCCCCACCCGGATTTCCTTCCAGGTGACCTCGAAGATCGACAGCCGCACGATCCTTGGCGAAATGGGGGCCGAGCAGCTTCTGGGCATGGGCGACATGCTTTACATGGCCGGTGGCGCCAAGATCACCCGCTGCCACGGACCTTTCGTCAGCGACGAGGAGGTCGAGGAGATCGTCAACCACCTCAAGCAATTCGGCGAGCCGGATTATGTCTCGGGCGTGGTCGAGGGACCCGCTGAAGAGAGTGAGGCCAGCATCGACGCGGTGCTGGGCCTGGGCGGCAACACCGATGGTGAAGACGCGCTATACGACCAGGCGGTCGCGGTCGTCATCAAGGATCGCAAGTGCTCGACCTCGTATATTCAGCGGAAATTGGCGATCGGATACAACAAAGCCGCGCGGCTGGTGGAGCAGATGGAAGACGAGGGCCTCGTCTCTCCCGCCAACCACGTCGGCAAACGCGAGATACTCGTGCCAGAGCAAGGCTAGGCTTACCTCCAGGGGTCATGTTCCCAAGGCACCAAGACACCGCCGGGCTTCTCTCACCCGGCGGTGTGTTCGTTTTCGAGCTTTAGAATCCTTGCCAAATGAAGGTTTTGCCGCTTAGCGTGGCTGGATGCGTGCTGGGCAAGGCGAGTTTGCGTTTGCACCGCGAATGGGGGCCTGCCGATGCAGACACGCTGGATCATCCTTTTCGTGCTGTTTTTCGCACGCACAACAATGGCCTTCCAATTCCAGTCTATCGCGGCTCTTTCGCCTTACATCGTCGAAAGCCTTGCGCTGCGGCTGCTGGATATCGGCTTGCTGATCGGTCTCTATCTCGGACCGGGCGTGATTGTCGCAACGCTCGGCGGAACGGTAGGAACGTGGTTCGGCGATAAGCGAACGGTGGTTGCAAGTCTTGGGCTCATGGTGCTTGGGAGCTTCGCTGTTGCTTTCGCGCCCGGTTTCGGGTGGGTTGCCGCTGGTCGTGTCATATCCGGCATAGGTGGTGTGGTCATCAATGTCCTGATGACCAAGATGGTGCTGGACTGGTTCATCGGGCACCGTGTTTCAACCGCCTTGGGTATTTTCATCAGCTCCTGGCCACTCGGGATTGCCCTGAGCTTGCTTGTCCTGCCGCTATTGGCGGATCTCGGTGGTCTTGCGATGGCGTGGAACGGCCTCATTCTGCTGACGGTCGTGGCACTGCTGCTTTACTCCATCATCTATCGGTCGCCGGACGGATCAAAACCTGCGCCTGCAAAGATCACCTTCTCCGCGCTGCCGTGGGCCTCGTTGATACAAGCCGCCATGCTCTGGGGGCTCTACAACGCAGCATTCGCGATGTTGTTCGGTTTCGGTCCCCTCGTTCTTCTTGACCGAGGGCTCAGCACGTCTGCGGCAAGTTCGTTGACAAGCCTCTACATGATCTTCGGGGCGGTGGGTATCCCGGTGGGGGGCTGGCTGGCGGACAGGACTGCGCGGCCTTACGTTGTCATATCTGTCAGCCTCTTTTCAGGCATCGTACTTTTTCCTGTCGTTCTCATCGCACCTCTTTGGTCCCTTGCGCCGCTGTTGTGTTTCGGCGGTTTCCTAATAGGGCTCGCGCCCGGTCCCATCGTCGCAATGCCGGGCCAAATCCTTCCCGAGGCCTCACGTGCCTTTGGAACAGGTGTCTTCTATTCCATCTACTACGCCTTGATGATGGTTGCCCCACCGCTTGCCGGGGCGGTCGCCGACGCGCTTGGGGCGGTCGATGTGGCGTTCTTGATCGGGGCGGTCTTCATGGCTGCAGCGGTTTTGTCGCTATCGCTTTTCCGCACCTTGCGCATGCGAGAATCCGCCGTCTGATATCGCATATCACGCCACCGCGCCTTATGTCGGTACCAAAGAAGATAGACAGGACCAATCCATGCGCCTCATCCCTTCAGTTCTGCTCGGACTGACCCTCGCCATTGCACTGCCTTTGGCGGCCGCCGCGCAAAAGCTGCCGCTGGCCGACATCTCAGCCTATCTCAACGCGTTGCAGACCGCGAAGGCCGAGTTCACCCAGATCAATGACGATGGCTCGATCAGCACCGGCACGATCTACATCAAGCGTCCGGGCAAGGTCCGGTTCGAATACAATCCGCCCGAAAGCGCGCTGGTCGTGGCAGGGAGCAACACGGTCGTGATCTACGACAAGAAGTCGAACCAGCCGCCCGAAAGCTATCCGCTGAACCGAACGCCGCTGTCGATCATCCTGGCGCGCAACGTCGATCTGGGCGCGGCCAACATGGTGACGGGGCACAGCTTTGATGGGACCGCGACGGTGGTCACCGCACAGGACCCCGAAAACCCCGACTACGGGAACATCCAGCTCAAGTTCACCGGTAACCCGGTCGAATTGCGCCAGTGGGTGATCAACGACGGAAACGGGTCGCAGACCACCGTTGTGCTTGGCGATCTTCAGCGCGGCGGAAATTTGCCAGACACGCTGTTCGATGTCGGCCGGGCGGCACCTTCGCCCAACCGATGATCAGCGGCGCAGCCGGCAGGCGCTGATCTGGTCGCGGTACATCGCCGACCGCGCATCGACCTTGGCCGCCACACCGACCAGCCAGGCCTTACTGTTGTAGCTGCCGCGCGCGTAGCCAGTGTGTCCTTCGTGATAGGCAAGGTACTGGTTGCGCGCATCATGCAGGGCGATGCCGTTGCGCTCGCGCGTCTGGTTGAAATACCAGCCCATGAAGTCGGTCGCATCGTTGATCCGGTTGCGCCGCGCGCTGCGACGGTTCTCGGCCTTGCGATACTCGTCCCACGTGCCGTCAAGCGCCTGCGAATATCCGTAGGCGCTGGATTGGCGACCCATGGGGATCACGCCCAGCACATAGCGGAACGGGGTGCGCGCATCGGAGACGAATTTGCTCTCCTGGTGGATGGTGGCCATCATGACGTGCATCGGCACACCCCACTTGCGCTCTACCTTGCGGAATGCGCGCAGGTACTGTGGGCGCTCCTTGAGGATCGAACAGGCGTTGTCGAGGTTACGCGGCGCAGAAGATTGGCCGCCGCCGCAGGACGCCACCAGCAATACGATAATCAGGGTGCGAAGGGTTCTGCTCATCTGCCTCTCGCTTTTTTGTCTTATGTTTTTTTCCCATTTTACCCGATTTCGCGCCGAGGTCACATCACAATTTTCAGAGAAGCACAGCCAGGAGTAGTGGCAGCGCGCCGATGGACATCACCGTCGAGACCACGACCAACCCCGCGACCGATTGCGCGTCCGCCCCGTATTTCTCGGCCAGCATGTAGGACGTGACGGCCACGGGCGTCGCCACCTGCAGCACAAGGATGCCGAAGGCAGCCTTGTCGAGCGCGAACCAATCCGCCGCGACCCAGGCGCAGGCGACACAGACCGCCAGCTTGACCAGCGACAACAGCGTCGCACGTCCGATGCCTCCCGGCGACAGGCGCGCAACCGCCACCCCAAGCGTGATCAGCATCAGCGGAATCGCCATCTGACCGATCAGGCCCAGCGTATTGTCGAGGAAGACAGGCAGTTTCCACCCCTGCCAAAGAAACAGGGCCCCCGCGACCGTCGCCCACATCAACGGCTCTGACAATGCCTTGGTAAGAGAACCTGCCCCGGCCACCAGCCAGATGCCGTAGGTGAAGGACAAGAGCGCCATCACCGCAAAGACCACCACTGCGTATTCCAACCCCCGGTCACCGAACGCAAAAAGCGCGAGCGGAAGGCCAAGGTTGCCGGTATTGCCGAAGATCAGCGGCGCGGCGTAGGTGCTGGTATTGAGCCTGCTCAGCCGGACCAGAAGAAGGACGATCGCCGTCACCGCCCCGTAGGCCACGAGACTGGCAAGGGTCAGCGTCGTCAGCGCCGAGGGTTCGAGCGTCGTGTTCACCAGCGCGGTGAAGATCAGGCAGGGCACCGCAAGCGTCATTGAAAGCCGTGTGACGAACTGCAGGCGATACTCGAACCCCAGCTTGACCCAGGCAAAGCCCACCGCAGCCAGAAGGAAAACCGGGGCCACGATTTCGAGTACTGTCAGGACAAGGGTCAACAGAGTGTTTCCTTCAATTGTTGCCGGGCGATTGGACAAAACCCCCTTGAACCGGGTACTAACGAAATGTAGGGGCTGCAACGAAATGCTACGGACGCGTGCGAAATATCATCTCGGCCAGGTCGTAAGGCACAAGAAACATCCGTTTCGCGGTGTGATTTTCGACGTCGATCCGGAATTCGCCAATACCGAGGAATGGTATCAATCCATCCCCGAGGACAGCCGTCCGGCGAAAGAACAGCCTTACTATCATTTGCTCGCCGAGAACGACCAGAGTTACTATGTGGCCTACGTGTCAGAGCAGAATCTGGTGGCGGACTATTCCGGTGAACCCGTGGGGCATCCCGATATCGCCGACCTTTTCGGTCCTTTCACCGACGGGGCGTACCCGCTTCATTTTCAGCTGAATTGAAAAGTCCGCACATGCGCAACTGGCGGACCAGGCTCGCGCTACCAGCGCGCGGTCCGTCCGCGTCAGAGTAAGTCGTCGACACCGCGCACTGGGTGGGGGCTATTAAGCGCGGTGCCGACGGAAGCCATATGCAGCTACAAGAATTTTTATGCTGCGCGACAAAGGCGCAAATGTGATCGGACGGCGGTCATTGTGGGATATTTCACGGCAAAAATGCGGCAGGGTGAATCCCGGTTGAATCCGATCGGGGAGATCCCGCCGGTCAGCCCCGGATCTTCTGTCTGGCCGAGGGGCTGCCAAGCGTGATGCACAGGCTCAGCCGGTTCTCTTCTCCGACCCTCTGATAGACGAGGTCCCGCGCAAGATCGCGGATCAGGAACCAGCCAAAGCCGCCTTCGGGCAGGTTGGGGACTTCAACGTCGAGCGCCGGAATGCAACCCGGCGGCAATTTCCCACCGGGCATCGGACGCCCCCTGTCGGTGATCCGCAGGCACAGTCCATTCGCGGTCAACCGCCCCGTGATATCGACCGGTGCAATGGTCGCCAATGCGCCGTAGGCATGTTCGACGATGTTGTTGAGCACTTCCGCCACGACAAGCCCGACCGTGCCGGTCGCTTCCTCGTCGATCTCGAACGTCCTGAGCGTTTCGCAGAGGGTCTCAAGTGCCCCGCGCACCCCCTTTGATCCGGCGTCCATGCAGATCGAGAACGAGGGCCCCTCCTCAGTCGGAAGGTTTGGTAACACGGTCCCGATGCCCGGCCGATCAGGCACTCTCGGCATTCAATGCGTCTTCCGGACTGGCGAAAATGCGAAACACGCTGTCGAGGCGGGTGAGGCGAAACACCCTTTCCACGTTCGGCGTCAGGCAGGCCAGTTCCAGGCTGTGCGCTGGCGCAAGCTGTTTCATGGCCCCGACGATGGCGCCCAGACCGCTGGAATCGATAAAGGTCACCTCCGACAGGTCGAGCAGAACGCGCGGCGGGGCCGCCTGTGTCAGGCGGCGCATGGTTTCCTTGAATTCGACCGCGGCAGGGGCATCGATGCGTGGCTCCCCGACGCTGACGATGCAGATATCCCCTTCTGTTCTGACCGACATTTCCATAAACAGTCTCCGATAGCCCGGGTTGCCCGGGCATAGGGCAAAATGCTTACCAACCCCTAAGCGAACCAGGGAAAGGACCGGATATGCGGAACGTGGTGATTGCCGGGGCGGCACGGACCCCAATGGGCGGATTTCAAGGCATCTTCGATGGTGTGACGGCAGCGGCGCTCGGTGGGGCGGCGATTCGTGCAGCACTCGACGATGCGGGGCCCGCTGCAGTGCAGGAGGTGCTGATGGGTTGTGTCCTCCCAGCCGGCCAGGGGCAGGCCCCCGCGCGGCAGGCGGGCTTTGCCGCCGGTTTGGGGGAGGAGGTGCCTGCCACGACGCTCAACAAGATGTGCGGTTCGGGCATGAAGGCCGCGATGATGGGTTTTGACCAGATCGCGCTGGGTCATGCGGATGTCATGGTCGCGGGCGGCATGGAGAGCATGACCAATGCCCCCTACATCCTGCCCAAGATGCGCGGCGGCGCGCGCCTGGGGCATACGCAGGTCATCGACCACATGTTCCTCGACGGACTGGAAGACGCCTACGACAAGGGCCGCCTGATGGGCACCTTCGCCGAGGATTGCGCCGAGACCTATCAGTTCACCCGCGAAAAGCAGGACGCATACGCGCTCGCGTCGCTGTCGCGGGCGCTGGAGGCTCAGGCAAGCGGTGCCTTTGATGGCGAGATCGCACCTTTTGAGGTCAAATCGCGCAAGGGCAGCGTAATGGCTTCGGCGGATGAGCAGCCAGCGACCGCGCGGCCCGACAAGATCCCGCAACTCAAACCCGCCTTCCGCGAGGGCGGCACGGTGACAGCGGCGAATTCGTCCTCCATCTCCGACGGCGCGGCGGCGCTGGTGCTGGCGTCGGAGGAAGCGGCCAAGGCGCAGGGACTCAATATCCGAGCCCGGATCGTCGGTCATGCCAGCCATGCCCAGGCACCCGGCCTTTTCACCACCGCCCCCGTTCCCGCGGCACAAAAGCTGCTGGATCGGATCGGCTGGAGCAAGGAAGACGTGGACCTCTGGGAAGTGAACGAGGCTTTTGCCGTCGTGCCCATGGCCTTCATGCACGAGATGGGTCTCTCCCACGACATCGTGAACGTCAACGGCGGTGCCTGCGCGCTGGGGCACCCCATCGGCGCTTCGGGCGCGCGGATCATGGTCACGCTGCTGAACGCTCTGGAAAAGCGCAACCTCAAGCGCGGTGTCGCGGCCATCTGTATTGGTGGGGGCGAGGGTACGGCGATCGCGATCGAACGCCTCTGATCCTCTTTCTGGCCAGAAAAAGTCCTTGGGGGGCTCCGGGGGGCAAACAGCCCCTCGCGACATCTGCAAGGGGCGTGGACCTTGAACGTGACGTGCCGACGCTGGCCAGCCTCACCGAGGACAATCTGATCGCGTTCCCGACCTCGACAGAGATCAGCCGGATACTTCCTTTCGGAAGATGCTGACAGGCTGATGACAATCGGGAAGCACTCTCGCGCTTTCGTGAAATAATTCTGGATTTTTTCACGCGACTCACGCACTGTGAAAATCAGGGGCAGATTTTCACGTGGCCATGATGCAGCACAGCAGACCAGAAGGGCCGGATACGCTCGGTGCGGACCTGCGCGCCCTGCGCAAGAGCCGTGGCCTTACGCTCAGCGATCTGGGCGACAGGCTGGGCCGCTCCGTCGGATGGCTCAGCCAGGTGGAGCGCGATATTTCGGAGCCGTCCATCACCGACCTGCGCCACATCGCGGCGGCGCTGGATGTCTCGGTCTCGATGCTGTTCCGGCACGAGGCCGCACCGGCGCATGAGGCCGGCTACGTCGTGCGCCGCCACGCGCGACGGACGATCGGCAGCCATGTGGCAGGGTTGATCGAGGAACTGCTTTCCCCGGACCTGACAGATGATTTCGAGATGGTCCATTCCACCTTCCAGCCCCACAGCAGGATCACCGATACCGTCATCCGCCCCACGCAGGAGGTCGGCTATATTGTCGAAGGTCGCCTCGACATCGAGATCGCGGGCACCACGCACCATCTCGATCCCGGCGACAGCTTTCGCATCCGGGGCGAACCTTTTCGCTGGTCCAATCCCCATGACACGCCCGCCGTGGCGATCTGGGTCATCGCGCCGCCGGTCTACTGATGAGCTTCGAGGGGTGGATCATATTCGCGCTGTTCTGGGTGGTCTTCGTCACCACGCCGGGGCCGAATGCCGTGAACTGCATCACCAACGGCATGACGCTGGGCTTTCGCCGCGCGCTCGTCGGAGTGCTGGCGATCCTCACGCAGGCGACGCTGTTCCTGATCCTTTCGGCCTTCGGCGTCACCGCGCTGATCGCGACATCCGAGACCGCCTTCGCGGTTGCCAAGTACATCGGGGTAGGCTTCCTGATCTATCTCGGCATCCGGGGCTGGATCATGGCGCGCACCCCGCCGAAGGTGGAGGCGCGGCCGGCGCGCCATGTCTATCTCCATGCGCTCGCCATCGCCACGATCAACCCCAAGTCGGTCGCGGGCTACCTCGCCGCCTTTTCGCAATTCGTGCAACCCGACGTGCCGATCTGGCAGCAAATGGGGGTCATCGTCCCAACCGCGCTGACCATCACCGCGCTTAGCTATACCACCTTCACGGCACTTGGCGCAGGCATCGGCCGCGCGGCACTGGGAGCGGTCTTCAACGTCTGGTTCCGCAGGCTGATGGCCTTCTGTTTCGTGATCTACGGCGTGCTTCTCGGCAGCGCCGCAACCCCGGGGAGGGCCTGAGATGCTCAAGGGAAGCTGCAACTGCAAGGGCGTCGCCTTTACCGTCGAACCGCTTCCGGGCAGTTCGGCCTGCCACTGCGGACAGTGCCGCAAGCAGTCGGGTCATCACTGGGCCTCTGCCGAAGGCCGGGTGCAGGACTTCTCCATCAGCGGAGAGGTACGGTGGTACGCCGCAAGCGGTAGCGCGAAACGCGGCTTTTGTCCCACCTGCGGCTGCTTTTTGTTCTGGAAACACAATGATGAGGAAAAGATGAGCTTTTCGCTTGGTGTTCTCGACGGGCCGACCGGCCTGCGGCTGCAAAAGCACATCTTCACCGCCTTCAAGGGCGACTACTACGACATCGCTGACGGCCTGCCGCAGCGCGAAAACTAGGGAGAACAAACATGGCGGATTTCCCCACAACGGCCCGCGTGGTCATCATCGGCGGCGGTGTCGTCGGCACCTCGACGCTTTACCATCTGGCCAAGGCAGGTTGGACCGATTGCGTGCTGCTCGAGAAGAACGAATTGACGGCAGGCTCCACCTGGCATGCGGCGGGTAACGTGCCCAATTTCGCGGGTTCCTGGGCCGTGATGAACATGCAGCGCTATTCGGCGGCCATGTACCGCACGCTCGGTGAAGACGTGGATTATCCGATGAACTACCACGTCACCGGCTCCATCCGGCTGGCCCATTCCAAGGAACGGATGATGGAGTTCGAGCGCGTTGCCTCCATGGGCCAGTATCAAGGCCTCGACATGGCGGTCTGCACGCCGGAAGAGCTGAAGGAACGCCACCCCTTCATGGAAACCCATGAGCTGAAGGGCGGCCTATGGGACCCCCTCGACGGGGACATTGACCCTGCGCAGCTGACGCAGGCCATGGCCAAGGGCGCGCGCGATTTAGGCGCGCGGATCGAACGCTTCTGCCCGGCAACAGGCATCGACCGGGACGGCGACGAATGGATCGTGAAGACCGACAAGGGGGATATTCGCTGCGACTACGTCGCGAACTGCGCGGGCTATTACGCGCAACGCGTGGGAGAATGGTTCAAACCCTTCGGTGGCCGGACCGTGCCGATGGTCGTCATGTCCCACCAGTATTTCCTGACCGAGCCGATCGCCGAGTTGGAAGCCTGGACCAAGGAGAAGGGTCACAAGGTGCCGCTTTTGCGGGATGTGGATGTCTCCTACTACCTGCGGCAGGACAAGTATGGCCTGAACCTCGGCCCCTACGAGCGCAACTGCAAGGCCCATTGGGTTACACCCGACGATCCGATGCCCGAGGACTTCAGCTTTCAGCTTTATCCCGATGATCTTGAGCGGCTGGAGTACCAGATGGAGGATGCGATGGCGCGGGTGCCGATCCTTGGCAGCGCAGGGATTGGCCGCAACATCAACGGGCCCATTCCCTATGCGCCTGACGGCCTGCCGTTGCTCGGCCCCATGCCCGGCGTGCGCAATGCCTTTGAAGGTCATTGCTTTACCTTCGGCATCGCCCAGGGCGGAGGCGCGGGCAAGGTGCTGTCTGAATGGATCATGCACGGCGAGACCGAGATGGACATGTGGGCCTGCGATCCGCGCCGCTATACCGACTACACCGATCACGACCATTGCCTCGCCAAGGCGCTGGAGACTTACGGCCACGAATACGCCATGCACTTCCCGCATCACGCCTGGCCTGCGGGGCGCGACAAGAAGCTGTCGCCGGTCCATGACAAGATCATCGCGGCAGGTGGCCAGATGGGGGCTTACAACGGCTGGGAACGCGCGAACTGGTTTGCGAAAGCTGGCGACGATATCTCCGAGGAAGCGACCCAGACCTGGGACCGCAACGGCCCATGGGCGCAGCGCATCAAGGAAGAGGTCGAGGCGGTGCGCGATGGCGTCGGTGTGCTGGACCTGCCGGGGTTCTCGCGCTTCAACCTGAGCGGCGAGGGTGCCGCTGGGTGGCTACAGAGCCGCATCGCCGGGGCGCTGCCCAAGGTGGGCCGCATGAACCTTGCCTATTTCCCCGACAGCCGGGGCCGCATCCTGACCGAGATGTCGATCCTGCGGCACGGTGACGATCACTTCACCCTGATCACCGCAGCCACCGCGCAATGGCACGACTGGGACGTGCTGGCGCGGCATTTGCCCGAGGGGCTAAGCCTGTCAGATCATACGACGGAGTATTCGACACTGATCGTCACCGGCCCCAAATCCCGCGCCCTCTTCGAGGAACTGGGAACCGAAGCGGACCTCGCTGCCCCTTGGCTGACAATCCAGCAAGCCAAGGTCGCAGGCATCGGTTGCGCGCTGGCCCGGGTGTCCTTTGCCGGGGAGTTGGGCTGGGAAATCCATGCCGCAAACACGCACATTCCCGCGCTCTACGATGCCGTAACCGGTGCAGGGGCCAAGCCCTTTGGCATGTGGGCGCTCAACTCCATGCGGATCGAGAAGGGGTACCGTGCATGGAAGGGTGATCTCTCGACAGACTATTCGCTGCTGGAGGCGGGACTGGAGCGTTTCGTGAAGCTCGACAAGCCGCAGTACTTCCCCGGAAAGGCGGCGCTCCTTTCCGAAAAACAGCAGGGCAGCAAGAAACGCTTCGTCACCCTCATCGTGGATGCGGGCGATCAGGACGCGCCCTACATGTCGACGGTCTGGCACGGCGGGGAGGTCGTGGGCGAAACCACGTCAGGCGACTGGGGCTACCGCGTGAACAAGTCCGTGGCGCTGGGAATGCTGCGCACGGATGTGGCCACGCCGGGCACCGAGGTCGAGATCAACATCTTTGGCAAGATGTGCAAGGCGACTGTGCAGCCTGACCAGCCGCTGTGGGACCCCGAAAACGAACGGCTGCGCGCATGACCGAGATCACGCTACTGGACGGCGGCATGGGTCAAGAGCTTGTCCACCGTGCGGGGGACCGGCCGACGCCGCTCTGGTCCACGCAGGTCATGCTGGATCATCCCGGCCTGGTCACCGATGTGCACCGCGACTTCACCGAGGCCGGGGCGACCGTGGCCACGACCAACACCTACGCCATTCACCGTGACCGGCTGGAGGGCACGGGGCTGGAAGAGCGGTTCCGCGACCTGCATGCCATGGCCTTGGCCGAGGCAAGGGTGAGTGGGGCAAAGCGCATCGCGGGGTCCATCGGTCCGCTGCGCGCCTCCTACCGTCCCGACCTGCATCCCGATGCCGATACCGCCGCGCCGGTCTATGCCGAGATTGCCGCGATGATCGGCCCCTCCTGCGATCTCTTGATCTGTGAAACCGTTGCCTCCGTTACCCATGCCGAAGCCGTCCTGCGTGGCGCTGCGGTCGCGGGCAAGCCCATCTGGCTGGCGCTGACCGTCATGGACACCGACGGCACACGCCTGCGCTCGGGCGAACCACTTGCCGATGCGCTGCCTTTTGCCAAGGCCGCCGCCAGCGCCGTGCTGATCAACTGCTCGGCTCCCGAGGCGATTCCGGCGGCGCTCGACGTGCTGAAAGACAGCGGCCTGCCTTACGGGGCCTACGCCAACGCTTTCGAGCAGATCACCGAGGATTTTCTGAAGGAAAAGCCCACGGTCGATTCCCTCCAGAAACGCCGCGACATGACGCCCGAAGCCTATGCCGAACACGTCATGGGCTGGGTCCGACAGGGCGCCACCATCGTCGGCGGCTGCTGCGAGGTCAGCCCCGCCCATATCGCCGAGATCGCCCGCCGCCTGCGCGCGGCGGGACATACCATCGTCTGAAGGAATTCCGGAATGGCAGACATCCCCTCTCACGCGCGCGTCGTCATCATCGGCGGCGGCGTCATCGGCTGTTCGGTGGCCTACCACCTGACCAAGCTTGGCTGGCAGGACGTCGTCCTGCTGGAGCGCAAGCAGCTGACCTCAGGCACCACGTGGCATGCTGCGGGCCTAATCGCGCAGCTGCGCGCGACGGCGAACATGACCAAGCTCGCCAAGTATTCGCAGGAGCTCTACGGCAGCCTTGAAGAGGAAACGGGCGTTGCCACCGGCTTCAAGCGCGTGGGCTCCATCACCGCTGCGCTGACCGATGAGCGGCGTGAGGAGATATACCGCCTCGCCGCCATGGCCCGTGCTTTCGGCGTCGAGGTGGAAGAGATCAGCCCGAAGGAGGTGAAGGAGAAGTATCCGCATCTCAATATCGAGGGTGTGACCGGGGCGGTCTATCTCGACAAGGACGGACAGGGGGATCCGGCGAACATCGCGCTGGCCATGGCCAAGGGGGCGCGGCAGCGCGGCGCGAAGGTGATCGAAAGGACCAAGGCCACCGGCGTGACGCGCGAGGGGCGGCGCATCACCGGTGTCGATTGGGATAACGGCAACGAACGGGGCCATATCGCCTGCGAGATGGTCGTGAACTGCGGCGGCATGTGGGGGCACGAGGTGGGCCGGATGCTGGGCGTCAACGTCCCACTACAAGCCTGCGAGCATTTCTACATCGTCTCCGAACCCATCGCCGGTCTCAGCCAGCTGCCTGTCCTGCGCGTCCCCGACGAATGCGCGTACTATAAGGAAGACGCGGGCAAGATGATGCTTGGGGCCTTCGAGCCCCATGCGAAACCCTGGGCGCTGAATGGCATCCCCGAGGATTTCGAATTCGACCAGCTCCCCGAGGATTTCGATCATTTCGAGCCGATCCTGGAAATGGCCGTGAACCGCATGCCCATGCTGGGCGAGGCGGGGATCCATACGTTCTTTAACGGTCCCGAAAGCTTTACCCCAGACGACGCCTACCACCTCGGGCTTGCGCCCGAGATGGACAACGTCTGGGTCGCCGCCGGGTTCAGCTCCATCGGTATCCAGTCCGCAGGTGGCGCGGGCATGGTACTGGCGCAGTGGATGGAGGACGGACAGAAGCCCTTCGATCTAGGCGACGTGGATATTTCCCGCATGCAGCCCTTTCAGGGCAACAAGACCTATCTGGCGGAGCGGTCCAAGGAAACGCTCGGCCTGCTCTACGCCGACCACTATCCCTACCGCCAGAAGGCCACAGCGCGTGGCGTGCGGCGCACGCCGTTTCACCAGCATCTCAAGGAGCGCGGCGCGGTCTTTGGTGAGCTTGCGGGGTGGGAGCGGGCGAACTGGTATGCGAATGCGGGGCAGGTGCCGGAGTATGAATACTCTTGGAAACGCCAGAATTTCTTTGACAATGTCGCAGCCGAGCACATGGCTGTACGGCAGAATGTCGGGATGTACGACATGTCGTCTTTCGGCAAACTGCGGGTCGAGGGACCGGATGCCGAGGCTTTTCTGAACTACATCGGTGGCGGCGATTTCTCGGTTCCAGTGGGCAAGATCGTCTATACCCAGTTTCTCAACCCCAAGGGCGGGATCGAAGCCGATGTAACTGTCACGCGCCTGTCCGAAACGGCCTATCTGGTTGTGACCCCAGCCGCTACGCGGCTGGCTGACCAGACCTGGATGCAGCGGCACGTGGGCGATGACCGCGTGGTGATCACCGACGTCACGGCGGGCGAAGGGGTGCTTGCAGTCATGGGCCCGCGCAGCCGGGAGCTTTTGCAAAAGGTCTCACCCAACGACTTCTCGAACCGGGCGAACCCGTTCGGCACCGCGCAGGAGATCGAGATTGGCATGGCGGTGGCCCGCGCCCATCGCGTCAGTTACGTCGGCGAGCTGGGCTGGGAGGTCTACATCTCCGCCGACATGTGCGGCCATGTTTTCGAGACACTGGCCGAGGCGGGGGAGGATATGAACCTCAGGCTCTGCGGCATGCACATGATGGATACCTGCCGGATCGAGAAAGGTTTCCGTCACTTCGGCCATGACATCACGCCGGAGGACCACGTGCTGGAAGCGGGCCTTGGTTTTGCGGTCAAGACCGACAAGCCGGACTTCATCGGTCGCGAAGCGGTGCAGCGCAAAAAGGACGAAGGGCTCAAGGCCCGCATGGTGCAGTTCCGCCTCACCGACCCCGAGCCGCTGCTCTATCACAACGAACCGGTGCTGCGGGATGGGCAGATCGTGGGCTTCCTCAGCTCCGGTGCCTATGGGCATGCGCTGGGCGGGGCTATCGGTATGGGCTATGTCCCCTGCGAGGGAGAGAGCGCGGCGCAGGTGCTCGCGTCCTCCTACGAGATCGACGTCGCGGGCACTCGGGTCCGTGCGGAGGCATCGCTCAAACCCATGTATGACCCAGCGGCTGAACGGACAAAAGTGTAGCGGGTACAATGTAAGGCTTTTCATCATAACGCCGTTTGGCCTACCCCTTTGGCCGAACGGAGAGACCCCATGCGCAACCCCGACAGCCTGAACAGCCAGAAAGCGAATGAGGACACTCCGCAGGGTCTGGCCTATGCGATCACGGCTTACGGCATATGGGGGTTCCTGCCGCTTTACATGAAGCTGCTGTCGCACATGCCCCCTGCCGAGGTTGTGGCGCATCGCATCCTGTGGTCGATCCCCATTGCCGCCGGCGTCCTGATTGTCCTGCGCCGCACCGATGCCCTGCGCGAGGCGCTGCGTAATCCGCGGATGCTGGCCATGGGCGCGGTGACGGCGGCGCTGATCTCGGTCAACTGGGGCATTTACGTCTGGGCGATCGCCACCGGACATACGCTTGATGCTTCACTGGGATATTATATCAATCCGCTGTTCAGCATCTTTCTGGCCGCTGTTCTTCTAGGTGAGCGGCTGACACCTGCGCAGATGGTTGCCATCGCACTGGCCGCCTGCGCGGTTGCAATCCTGGCCTGGCAGGGCGGGGGCGTGCCATGGGCGGCGCTTGGCCTGACCTTTTCCTGGGGCCTCTACGCGCTGGCGAAGAAAAGCCTGCCCATCGGCCCCAACCAGGGTTTTCTGCTGGAGGTTCTGATCCTGATGGCACCCGCCCTCGGATACCTGCTCTACCTCATCGCCACCGGTCAGTCCCATTTCAGCCTCAGCCTCGACCGGAACAGCCTGCTGCTGATCGGCTGCGGCCTGGTGACGGCAATTCCGCTGATGATCTACGCGAACGGCGCAAAACTGCTGCGGCTCTCGACCATTGGCATCCTGCAATACATCGCTCCTACGATGATTTTTCTCTGTGCAGTTGTCGTCTTCAAGGAACCCTTTGGGCAGGCCCGGATGATTGCCTTCCCGATGATCTGGGCCGCGCTCGTGATCTATTCCTGGTCCATGCTGCGCCAGATGCGCCGCGCGAAGGTGGGTTGAAAACCCACCTTACTTCTGGAACGAGGGCGGGCATGGACGACACCTACGATCCCCCGCAGGACCCGCTGGTCATTCTGCACGAAGACGCCGACGTGCTGCTGGTCGACAAGCCGAGCGGCCTTCTTTCCGTGCCAGGCAAGGGGGAGCACCTGAGCGATTGCCTGCTGACCCGCGTGCAGGCGGTATTTCCCCAGGCTCTGCTGGTGCACCGGCTGGACCGGGATACCTCGGGCGTGATGATCTTTGCCCTATCGCCTCATGCGCAGCGCCACCTTGGGCTGCAGTTCGAAAAGCGCATGACGCGCAAGAGCTACGTCGCCCGCGTCTGGGGCGTCCCGCAGGAGAAATCAGGGCTGATCGACCTGCCGCTGATCGTCGACTGGCCCAATCGTCCCCGGCAGATGGTCTGCCATGAGACCGGCAAGCCAGCCCAGACCGAATGGAAGCTTCTGCGCCACGACGACCAGACCGCACGCATCCGCCTTGTTCCAAGAACCGGGCGCAGCCACCAACTCCGGGTGCACATGCTTGCACTGGGCCACCCGATCCTCGGCGATCCCTTCTATGCGACTGGTCCGGCCCGCGACTTCCCACGCCTCATGCTGCATTCAGAGGAGTTGCGCTTCAAACACCCCGATGGCGGACGGTCGATGAAGGTGCGCGCCAAGGTACCTTTCTGAGCGCTCAAAGTTTTTTGTAGCAATTCCCCGACGGGTCCAGCTCGCGCACCTTGCGTGAGCTTTGCAACCGCTCGGTGTTCAACCCGATGATGATCGCGCCGGGCTTCACCCCGTCGATCAGATATTCCTCGAAGTCGCGCTGCATCTTGTCGTCCGAGAACGGGCGATAGAAGATCAGATCGAAGCCGCGATAGTCGAAATCCATCGCATCGTTGACAAAGACATCCTCGCCCAGCCCGTAGATCCGCTGCGCGACCTCGATGTACTCGGGGACGATGTCAAAGCCTACCGCCTTGACGATGGGCAGCGCCTGCTGGTTGCGGAAGATGTTGAGGTTCCGACCGATACCGCAGCCGATCTCGACCAGAGACAGCGGCCGGATGGGCTGTTGCGAGTGTTTGAAATCCGGATCGTCGGGCAGGACAGTGGCCAGTTCCTGAATGATCTCGATCAGGCCGCCCAGATCATAGGGGATGTACTGAAAGAGACCCTCCGCGCCCTCGATGGTAGGCACCGCCCACTGATCGGGCGCCTCGAGCGCGGCGGTCATGATTTCGCATCTGGTCAACATCTCGAGGTAACGCTTCCTAATGTCATCGAGGTCTTCGATGAAGCGTTCCATCTCGTAGGATGATGTCATTTGAAGCACCCCGCTCTCCAGTCCGGGTCAGCATCCCCTTTGCCATGCCGCCTGTAAATACCAATGCGCGCGAAGCTTTGGGTGGAAAAGAAAAAAGGCCGCCCGGCTGGGGCGGCCTTTCATGTGGAACAAGGTCGGCAGCCTTACTCGGCAGCCCAGCCCGACACGGCCTTGACCTCGAGGAACTCCTCGATCCCGAAGACACCACCCTCGCGTCCGTTGCCGGACTGCTTGTAGCCGCCAAAGGGCGAGCCCATGGCAAAGCCCTGACCATTGGTCTCGACCATGCCCGACCGCAGGCGGCGCGCCACTCGGCGGCGCTTTTCGGTGTCCTGGGTCTGGACATAGTTGGTCAGACCATAGGGCGTATCGTTCGCAATCTGGATCGCCTCTTCCTCGGTCTCGAACGGAATGATCGACAGCACGGGGCCAAAGATTTCCTCGCGCGCGATGGTCATGTCGTTTGTGACGTCGGCAAAAACCGTGGGCTTCACGTAATAGCCCCGGTTCAGCCCGTCAGGACGACCAAGGCCCCCTGCCACCAGCCGTGCTTCCTGCATGCCCTTCTCGATCAGGCCCTGGATCTTGTTGTACTGCACTTCGGACACAACTGGCCCGATGTGGCGACCCTCTTCCGAGGCAGGGGCGACGCGGGTGTTATTGGCCACATCCGCCGCTGTTTCCACCGCCGCATCATAGCGCGACTTGTGCACCAGCATCCGCGTCGGCGCGTTGCAGGACTGGCCGGAGTTCTGGAAGCAGTGGATCGCACCGCGTTTCACCGCCTTCTCGTCCGCGTCCTCGAAGATGATGTTGGCACCCTTACCGCCCAGCTCAAGGCTCACGCGCTTGAGCGTATCTGCGGCGGCCTTGGAAATGGCGATGCCCGCGCGGGTCGAGCCGGTGAAACTCACCATATCCACGTCCGGATGCGAGGAAAGCTGCGTGCCGACGCCTGCACCGTCCCCGTTCACGAGGTTGAAGACGCCTGCTGGGAAACCCGCCTCGTCCATGAATTCAGCAAAGAGGTGACCAGAAAGCGGCGCGACCTCGGAAGGTTTCAGAACCACGGTGCAGCCTGCGGCAATGGCCGGAACGACCTTGAGCACGATCTGGTTCATCGGCCAGTTCCACGGCGTGATCAGCGCGCAGACACCGATGGGTTCACGCAGCGTCTTTTCGGTCGGGGTGTAGTCTTCCTCGAACGAGAAATCCTTGAGCGCTTTGAGGAAACCGCGCATGTGCCAAGTGCCGGCACCGACCTGGTTGTTGCGGCTCATGTCGATGGGTGCGCCCATCTCGAGCGACATGGCCTGTGCCATCTCTTCCTTGCGCGCGTCATAGACGTCGGCCAGCTTTTCGACCAGCGCGATGCGGTCCTCAAGCGGCGTCTGCGACCAGCTGTCAAAGGCTGCACTCGCGGCGGCGACGGCGGCATCCGTGTCGGCCTGATCGCCGAGGGAAATGACCGCGCATTGCTCTTCCGTGGACGGGTCGATGACCGCGAAATCATTGGGCTTAGCGGGGGCGACCCACTTGCCGTTGATATAGAAATCTCGTTTTTCGAGCATGGTGTACTCCCTGTTCCTGTTCGCCCGGACTGGGCGGAACATCCTTCTTTTTGCATATGCGCCCCGGCGCACGGGGATGCAAGTGCGTCCGCGACACCTTACATAGCAGCCTAGGACGTTTACCAGAAAGGAGTCCCGCCATGGGTTTGCGCATCAACGACACTATCCCCGACCTGACGGTCGAAACCGATCAGGGCACGTTTTCCCTGCACGAATTTGTTGGCGACAACTGGGCGATCCTGTTCTCCCATCCAAAGGATTTCACCCCGGTTTGCACCACCGAATTCGGCGCCGTCGCGCAGCTTGCTGACGAATGGGAAAAGCGCGGCACCAAGGTGATCGGCGTCAGCGTCGACGGGGTCGAGGACCACAAGAAATGGAAGGGCGACATCGAAAAGGTCGCAGGCACCAAGGCCGGTTTCCCGATCATCGCCGATGACGGTCTGGAGGTGTCCAAGGCCTTCGACATGCTGCCCGCCGAAGCCTACCTTCCCGATGGCCGCACGCCGAACGATTCCGCGACCGTGCGCTCGGTCTTCATCATCGGTCCCGACAAGAAGCTCAAGCTGTCGATGACCTATCCGATGACCGTCGGCCGCAACTTTGCCGAGGTGCTGCGCGCGCTGGACGGTCTCCAGACTTCCACGAACAAGGGCGTCGCGACACCGGCCAACTGGAACGTGGGCGACGATGTGATCATCCCGACGGCGGTCTCTGACGAGGATGCAAAAGCCAAGTTCGGGGAATTCACGACCGTGCTGCCCTACCTGCGCACGACGAAAGTCCCGAGCTAGAACAGGCCGAACCGTTTCTTGCGGGGCGCCATGACCTCCAAGTATCTCTGGAAGTCGTGGCGTCCCGCAATGGTCCCCTCGGCGACGGCGCAGAAAAGGTCGACCGAGCTTTGTTTGCGCGACTGGAAGAGATGGAAGAATTCCATCTCGCCATAGAAGGTCCCCACACCGAAAACCCCCTGATCGGCAAGCGCCCACTTCGGCTGAATGGCAAAGCGGGGCGGGATCAGCGCGACCGGGATATCGCGCTCATTGGCGAGGTCCGTCAGCACCTGCGCCACGTCGCGGGTATCGGTACGGTCCAGCCGTGGCTCGCCAAAATCCTCATAAAGATTGCCAGGCAAGGCCATGAACATCGGTCCTGCGTAGATGCGGTTGGGGTCCTTGTGATTGGCAACCTGCGACAGCCCCACCAGCGCGCCCTTTCGCGCCTGACCGACCATCCTGTCAAAGGCCTCGCGGGACAGGGGAAAGGCGTCGATGTCAGCGATCACCACCACATCTTCATCGGACGCCTTTGCAAGAGTGCGTTCCAGCCACGTCGCATGGGACAGGCTGTTATCGAGGCACTGGTTCAGCGCGATCCCGAAATGATCGAACACCCGCGCCTGTGCGTCGACCAGGCGGGCGGGAATATTGTTTCGGTAGAAACTTTGAACTGTGGGCACGCTCACGTAAGCCCCCGGCGGGCGCGGCGCTGCAAGAGGCTGGCGCGCCGGTTTTCGATGATGACGCGGGCGGCGCGCTTGATCGGGTAGGTCGGGCTACGGCTGTCGGTGCCGCGTTTCTTTCCCGCTGCGGCTACGATCTCGCTTTCGGCGTCGGTGGTAGTGAAACAGGACGGAGACAGCGCCACGCCACCGTCATTCTGCTGCATCAGCCGACGCAGGTGGATATCCACGGGGCAGGTGATCGGATAGGCGGTCTGTACGAAACGTTCAGCGCCCGTCCGCGACCAAAGCAGCGCGGTTGTGCGCATCGGGAAGTAGTGCGCGCGGTGCAGCATGGCACGGTGCGCACCGGCCTCGATAAGATGCAGTGGCGTTGCGATCTTGAGTTTCTCGGCACCCAGGTGGGCGACGTCCCATTGGTCACGCCCCGCTCGTGCCTCGGCGATGAGAGCGCGGGTGAGGGCAAAGCCACCGGGAAGCGGTTTCATGTCATCTTCGAGGACAAGGGCAAAGTCCGCATCGCTGCTCAGAAGTCGCTTTGCCACCTCCACGTGGCTGATGAAACAGCCGACTTCACCACCCGTCAGATCCCGTCCCATCAAAGCGCGCGCCGCACGGGCGCCATACTCCGGCACCTCCCGCAGATCGAGGTAGCGACCATCGAAAGCGGCATGACGAATAAAGGGTACGTTTTCGGCCTCCATGGCCGAGGTTGCCGCGTCAAGCCGCGCGTCGGAACCGTCGAGGTTGATCAGATAGATGGGCAGCTCGGTCATTGCGGCCGATTCTAACAATTCGTGCGAACGTCGGCTAGCGTCCAGATGCTGTTCGGCCCCCGGGAATTCGGAACCGTTTACCGCAAAGCGCGAAATGAAATATCTCCGGTGCGCCGCACCGGGGATTGGATATCGATGTTATGTGTCGTTAGTGAAGTACGACCCGCGTACCGCTCGGCACCCGCTCATAGAGATCGATCGCATGGGCATTGATCATGCGCACACAACCGTTCGATTGCCGTGTTCCCATGGTGTGCGGCTGGGGCGTGCCATGGATGCGCAAAAGCGTGTCGCGACTGCCGCTGTAGAGGTAGAGTGCCCGCGCGCCCAGCGGGTTGTTCGGTCCGCCCTCCATGCCGTCTTCGTACTTCTTGTATTTGTCCGGCTCGCGCTCGATCATTGCCTTGGTGGGTGTCCAGCGCGGCCATTCTGCCTTGCGTCCGACCGTAAACGTCCCGGACTCGTACAGCCCCGGACGGCCGATGCCGACAGGATAGCGGACCGCCCTGCGACCGGGCAATGTCCAGTAAAGGGCGAACTGGCCGGGATCGACGTGGATCTCGCCGGGCTCGAACCGCGCCTTGATCCTTACGATCCGCGCCTGATGCTGGGGCGGGATCTGATAGGCCTGCGTCGCTGCCAGCGCCGGACCGCTCAGAAAGGCAGCACCTGAGGCTGCCAGAAAATGTCGTCTTTTCAAATGCATTGTGTGTCTCTTTCCTCTGTACGCTCGGTGGGAAAACGCCGAACTGCCGAAAAGGTTGCAAATCCTTCCAACCTGTCAAGCGCGCACAAAAAAGCCCCGGCGTTTCCGCCGGGGCTGTTTCGTTTCTGCAAAGAAGTCGCGGATCAGTCCGCCTTCTCTTCCTTCTTGATCTCTTCGCCGGTCTCCTGATCGACGACCTTCATAGAAAGGCGCACCTTGCCGCGGTCGTCAAAGCCCAGAAGCTTGACCTTCACTTCCTGGCCTTCCTTCAGAACGTCGGACGGATGGTTCAGGCGGCGGTTCTCGATCTGGGAGACGTGCACGAGGCCGTCGCGCTTCCCGAAGAAGTTCACGAAGGCACCGAAGTCTACGATCTTGACGACCGTCCCGGTGTAGATCTTGCCCTCTTCGGGCTCTGCCACGATCGCGTAGATCATGTTGTGGGCCTTCTGGATCGACTCCGCGTTGGGCGATGCGATCTTGATGATGCCTTCGTCGTTGATGTCGACCTTGGCACCCGAGACCTCGACGATCTCGCGGATGACCTTGCCGCCTGAGCCGATCACTTCGCGGATCTTGTCGGTCGGCACCTGCATCGTCTCGATACGCGGAGCGTGGACGGAGAAGTCCGCCGCACCGGAGATGGCTTTGTTCATCTCACCGAGGATGTGCATCCGCCCATCCTTGGCCTGAGCCAGCGCCTTCTCCATGATCTCGGGCGTGATGCCCGCGACCTTGATGTCCATCTGCAGCGACGTGATGCCGTCCTTGGTGCCCGCGACCTTGAAGTCCATGTCGCCAAGGTGGTCTTCGTCACCGAGGATGTCGGACAGGATCGCGTAGGAGCCATCGTCTTCCAGGATCAGACCCATGGCCACACCGGCCACGGCGGTCTTGAGCGGCACGCCCGCGTCCATCATGGACAGCGACCCGCCACAGACGGATGCCATGGAGGATGACCCGTTGGATTCCGTGATCTCCGACACCACGCGGATGGTGTAGGGGAAATCCGTCGCCGCCGGCAGCACCGCCTGAAGCGCGCGCCACGCCAGCTTGCCGTGACCCACTTCGCGACGGCCCGGAGGGCCCACGCGACCCACTTCACCAACCGAATAGGGCGGGAAGTTGTAGTGCAGCAGGAAGTTGGATTTGAAGTTTCCGTGCAGGGCGTCGATGAACTGCTCGTCGTCACCGGTGCCCAGCGTCGTGACAACCAGGCCCTGCGTTTCACCACGGGTGAACAGTGCAGAACCGTGGGTCCGGGGCAGGATGCCCGTTTCGGCCACGATATCGCGGATCTCGTCGGTCTTCCGGCCGTCGATGCGCTTGCCAGTCTTCACGACGTCGCCCCGCAGGATCGACGCTTCGAGCTTCTTCATGGCGGAGCCGAGGTTCTCGTCCTCAAGCTGCTCTTCGGTCAGCGCTTCCTTGATCTTCTCGCGCGCGGCGGCCACGGCCGCGGTACGCTCCTGCTTGTCGGCAATCGCGAAGGCGGCGCGCATGTCTTTCTCGCCCGCCTTCTTCACCGCCTCGTAGAGGTCCGAGTAATCGACAGGCTGGAAGTCGAAAGGCTCTTTGGCCGCTTCTTCTGCAAGATCGACGATCAGGTCGATCACCGGCTGAATCTGCTCGTGCGCGAAGGTGACCGCGCCCAGCATTTCCTCTTCCGACAGCTCGTATGCTTCGGATTCCACCATCATCACCGCGTCCTTGGTGCCCGCGACCACAAGGTCGAGACGCTGGTCGGGGTTTAGACGCAGGTCCTGCATGTCATCGACGGTGGGGTTCAGGACGTATTCGCCGTCTTCGAAGCCCACGCGGCACCCGGCAATCGGACCCATGAAGGGCGCGCCGGAAATGGTCAGCGCGGCAGAGGCCGCGATCATCGCCACGATATCGGGGTCGTTGACCAGATCGTGGCTCAGCACGGTGCACATCACCAGTACTTCGTTCTTGAAGCCGGGGACGAACAGCGGGCGGATCGGACGGTCGATCAGACGCGCGGTCAGCGTTTCCTTTTCGGTCGGACGCGCCTCGCGCTTGAAGAAGCCACCCGGCACCTTACCGGCGGCATAGTATTTCTCTTGGTAGTGGACGGTCAGAGGAAAGAAATCCTGACCGGGCTTCTGGGTCTTGGCGAAGGTGACGTTCGCCATCACGCTGGTCTCGCCCAGCGTTGCAATCACCGACCCGTCCGCCTGACGGGCCACTTTTCCGGTTTCCAGCGTGAGCGTTTCCTCGCCCCACTGCATCGACTTTTTCGTTACGTTAAACATCTACGTTTCCTGTTTCGGCCCACGTCGGGCCATTTGCATAGGGGCCGTATTGCCCCTGACCGCGGTATCTTCGTTTGGGCGGCGCTACGGTCCGGGCGCCGGCATTCAGATGGAGCGCGTTTACAGGAGTTTGGGACCATTGGAAAGGGATGTGCGGCTTTGTCACAAAAGCGCAAGATCCTGTCGGTAAAGCGTTGTCAGACAAATTTCAAAACGGTCAAAAATGATGCGCTGCGCACCCAGATCTGCCGCGCCGAGATAATTTGGGCGGAAAACTCGGCAGCAAGTCGCCAAAGACGCGCAATTTGATCTCGATTAACCCATGCTGGGATCAGCGATGCTATCATAACGAGAATCGACACTGGGAGGATGCCGATGTTCAATACAGAAGATCTTAAAAAGCAGGCTGCGAACTTGGAACGCAGGTTCGAAACTGCCCGACCGCAGGAACGTCTCAACCTTCGCCCGGCCGTTCACCGCGTGATCCGGACAATGGTGTCCCATGATCAGCCGGTTCCTCAGCGCCTGCGCCAGATCAGCCGTCGCCTCGATGACGAGGCCTATGACGACATGTTCGAGAACATGCCGGTCTGACGGTGATGCGCTGCAGGCGGTCCGGCTGATTGATCCGCCTGCATATCTCTGCTCTGGTGCACCCCGGAGGTGTGTGCAGGGATGGAAGAAACAGACACTGATGTCCTGATTGTCGGCGGCGGTACGGCCGGCTGGGCTGCGGTAGTTGCCGCAGGTCGGCAGGGCTTGCGCGTTACGCTGCTGGAAGCCACGCAGAAGATCGGCGGCGTCATGGCTTTCTGTCCCGGCATGCCCTGGGGTGCCGCCTATCCGGCGGACAGGATCATCGGTGGCCTGATCGAGGAATTGACCGCCAGGCTGTTGGCGCTCCATCCCCCTGCGGCAGAGAAGCGGCCCTGCGCGCTTGAGAATTTCGGCCCGGAAATCCTGTATGATCCCGACATCGCCACGCTGACGATGTTCGAAATGCTCGAAGAGGCGGGCGTCGAGGTGCGACTAGGTGCAGTGGCCCATGAACCGCTCATGGAAGGCGCGCGTATCCTCTCCGTCTCATGTCACGACAGGCGCGGTCCTTTCACCATACATCCGCGTATGGTGATCGACTGTTCCGGCGACGGCGATATTTCTGCCCGCGCGGGCGTCCCATTCACCCTCGGCGATGCCAAGGGCAACATGATGGGCGTCACGCTGTCCTTCCATATGCTAAACGCCGACTGCGACAGGGTGTTTGCGGGAAACGATCCTTATTTCACCGAACCCGCTGCGCGCGGCATCGCAGAGGGCCGTCTGCACCCCGACCTTGCAAGGCTCTACATGATGCGGGGCTTTCACCCGCGCACGGTCTTCTGCAACTCGGTCGTGATCCGGGGCGTCGACGGCACCGACCCAGCCGCCGTCAGCCGTGCCACGCAGGAAGGGCGCAGGCGGATCCACCAGCTTGCCGAGTTCCTGCGCCGCGACGTGCCGGGCTTTGAAGACGCCTATCTCTCGGGCATCGGTCCCACGGTCGGCGTGCGCGAAACGCGCCGCCTTCAGGGTCAGTACCGCGTCACCGGTACCGACCTCGCCGCAGCGACGAAGTTCCCCGATGGCATCGTCTGCTGCGACAACCCCGTCGATGACGTGATGCGCGACAGCGCTGAAATGACCCATGACGCCATCGTCGGGCAGGACGCCTATTACACCATCCCCTTCCGGTCACTGGTGCCCGAGAAGATCGAGAACCTGATGTTCGCCGGCCGCATTATCTGCGCCGATCCAGTGGCCTTCGCCTCGGTCCGGGGCATGCCGCAATGCATGGCGATGGGGCAGGCCACCGGAACCGCCGCCGCGCTCGCGCTGCGCGACGGGGTGCCGGTGCAGAAGGTCGATCATGCGGAACTGGTCGCCGCGCTGACCGCTCAGGGTGTGAACGGCCTCGGCGGCCGCCCGCTGGTTCAGGAGAGCGACGGGAAGTAATCCTCGCAGGTCCCCTCGCGATAGACATCCGCCGTACAGCAATGCAGGCCCCCGCCGAAGGCATAGGCGTCGCGCAGCTCCACCTCGATCACCTCCATCCCCAGCTTGTCCATCTGCTCGGCCTGGTAGACCTCGGATTTCTCGACGCAGACGGTCTTGGGGTCCAGCACCAGTACGTTCATCGACAGCCACACGCTGGAATAACAGAGCGGCGGCGGCTGGTTATGCGCGGGCTGAGCTGCATCCACGATCTCCCATCCGTTCGCCTCGAACATGCCGCGCTGCTCCTGTGGCAGGCGGCGCTGCGGGTTGTTCAGGATCAGACCGGGGCGCAGCGGCGTGAAGGTGGCGTCGATGTGAATGGGGTAGGGGTCACCCGGAAAGTTGACCGCATGCACGCGGTGATCGGGGAAATGCCGCCGCAGCCATTCGATGCCCTTGAGGTTCGTCGTGAACCCGTGCTGGACCACGAGGTCGCGGCCGAAACGCAGCACGTCAGCGGCATCAAACAATGGCTCTTCCTCGGTGGTGACAAAGAACTTCTCCGCCGCCCACTTCAGACGCTTCTCCACCCCGATCTTGTCGCTCAGGTAATCCGGGTGATAATCCGCGTCCGTCAGGCGCGGCTTGGGCGCCGCCTCATGCCGGAAATTCGGGTCCTCCTCCCAATACCTCTGCAACAGCGGACGGTAATTCAGGTACTCGAACCAGCGGCAGCGATAGGACATCGTCGCCTCCAGCATCTCTGACCCCACCGTCAGCAACACGTCCCGCGGCGGCATGCAGCCGAACTGGCTGTCGGTATGGAAATCCGGCGTCGTGACGGGCAGCGCATGATCGATCGGCGTGGGCCGGTCCACCCGGACGCCCCGCGCCTCAAGCTGCGCGGCAAACTTGTCCAGCAATTCGTTCGCGCGGTCGATTGTCTCCTGCGGACGGCGGCCCCACTGGCCGCGCATGTCGCTGTCCTCGGGCACTTTGGCGTCCAGCGCCGGTTCTTCCGGCGGGATATGGCAGTTGTCCGCCCGCCCCACGATCACGTGTTTCAGCGGGTCCCATTCGTTCCAGCTGTTGACCACTGTCTTTTGCATTTCGGCCCTCCCCGCCGCATGATTTGCGCAAGCCGTAAGCGCAAAGTCGGACCTGTGCAACGGGGAACGAACATGCCAGTCTCGCGGAAAAGGGAGGGTGCCATGGAACTCTATGAACTCACTGCGACCGAGACCGCCGAGCGCATCCGCAAGGGGGATGTCACCGCCCGCGCGGTTTGCGAAGCCGTGCTTGAGCGGCTGGATGCGGTCAACCCGGCCATCAACGCGGTCGTGGCCCGCGACGATGACGAGGCGCTGCAGGCTGCCGATGCGGTGGATGCCGCCCGCACGCGCGGCGAGGCGCTTCCGCCGATGGCCGGCGTGCCTGTGACGATCAAGGAAAACGTCGATCAGAAGGGCTTTGCCACGACCAACGGGCTACGTCTGCAAAAGGACCTGATCGCTACCTCGGACAGTCCCGTCGTCGCCAACCTGCGGCACGCGGGCGCCGTGATCGTCGGGCGCACCAACGTGCCCGCCTTTTCGCTGCGCTGGTTCACCCGGAACGGACTGCACGGCCACACCCGCAATCCGCATAACCCGGCCATCACACCGGGCGGGTCTTCCGGCGGTGCCGCGGCGGCCACGGCTGCGGGGATCGGGGCCATGGGCCATGGCACGGATATCGCGGGGTCGATCCGTTACCCGGCCTATGCCTGCGGCCTTCAGGGCATCCGCCCGACGCTTGGCCGCGTACCCGCGCGCAATGCAACGGCCCCCGACCGCCACATCGGCGCGCAGCTGATGGCGGTCTCCGGTCCCCACGCGCGGAGCGTTGCCGATCTGCGCCTGAGCCTTACGGCCATGGCGGCCGCCGATCTGCAGGACCCCTGGCACATGCCGGTGCCGCTCGAAGGTCCCTCCTATCCCCGCCGCGCCGCCCTCTGTATCAGTCCCGAGGGGCTGGAGACGCACCCGCTGGTGGAAGCCGCCCTGCGCGAGGCCGCCGCACGCCTTACCGACGCGGGCTGGCAAGTGGAAGAGACCGACTGCCCGCCCCTTCGGGAACCCGCGCGGCTGCAACTGCAGCTCTGGCAGGTCGAGATGGAGCGTGGCGCGAAGGCTGCGTTCGAAAAGGAGGCGGACCCGGATGCCCTGCACGTGCTGTCGGAGATGCAAAAGGTCACCTCGGTACCCGACCGCGATCAACTGATGGATGCGCTGCAGGCGCGCGTCGGTTTCATGCGCAACTGGCAGATGTTCCTGTCGGACTACCCGGTGCTGATCTGCCCGGTTTCCGCCGAGCCGCCTTTCCCGGACATGCTCGATCTTGAGGATTTCCCCCGTGTCTTCGAAGCACAGCTGACGCAGGTTGCCCTGCCTTTCATGGGCATGCCCGCGCTGTCCGTTTTCACTGGATTTGGCGACGGCGAAGCGGGGCGCGTGCCACTTGGCGCGCAACTGGTGGGCGCAAGGTTCCGCGAAGACATCCTCTTCGAAGCCGCCGAGGCCATCGAGGCGCGGGGCCCCGCGATTTCAGTCGTCACGCCGCAGGGCTGAGAGCGCCAAAAAGAAAAACCGCGCCCGGTTGGGGCGCGGCTCACTGAGAACTCTCTGGCGGTGCCTTAGCGGCGGATGCCCAGACGGCCGATCAGGTCCTGGTAGCGACCTTCGTCCTTGCTCTTGAGGTAGTCCAGCAGCTTGCGGCGGCGGGCAACCATCTTGAGAAGGCCACGGCGGCCGTGGTTGTCCTTCTTGTGGGTCTTGAAGTGCTCGGTCAGCGTGGTGATCCGGTTGGTTAGGATCGCGACCTGCACCTCGGGGGAACCGGTATCGCCTTCCTTGGTGGCGAAATCCTTCATCACCTTGGTCTTTTCTTCAGCAGTAATCGACATCGGGGTCTCCTTTCGGAATAGGGTTACGGTATGGCGCAGGCCGGGATGTCGTCCAGCACAGGCCCGTGGAGATGCGCCCGCCGATCAGAATCAGCAGGCGACGGTGGCGTATAGGAAATATCCCTGCACTTGGCAAAGGGTTATTGCGCGGGCTGCACTTGAGTGCTCACCAGTTTCAGCGCAATCGCGGAACTGAGTGGCATCAGGGCGATGTCCGCGCTGTCAAGAGCGTGCTGCCCGCTGACCTGTGCGACCACCTCATCACCAAGCCAGACCTGAAGCTGCCCTGAGACAGCCGGATCCTGCGCGACCCGAAGTGCCGGAGGCCCGTTCCCGACGCCGCTGTCATCCCAGATGCACAGCAAGGAATCGTCCTGCGGTATGAAATCAGTGATCAGCGAAAGCGGCGCATCACCGCAAGCCTCAGGAAACAGTTGGACTTCATCCCGCCCGGACGACGTGTGAAGGTCGGCTGCTTGATCTGAAGATTTGCCTGCCATGCTCTCACGGTTGTCTTCGCCGTGATCCTCATCCGACAGGCCAGCTATTCGGAAATCCATGAATACGGCAGCCCCAACCGCCGATACACCCATCAAGCCCGCAAGCCAAAGCATCGCACCAAAACACCCCTGATATGGCCCAACGGCCAGTTCCCACCAGGGGCAGGATGCCCTGCGGGCGGCCTGTCGGTCAAAAGAGAAAACGTAAACAGGTTAAGGGTTTATGGACTCAGGCAGGTTGAAGAAGCCATGGCACGGGCTGCTGGACATAAGGCAAATACAGCGGATGCCTGGGATGACCGTCCTTCGACAGACCAAGGTGAAAAAGCGGCTTCCCGGTCCTCTGCAACAATGCGGCAACCTCCTGTCCGCGCCCCAGATGCGCGCCGTGCACCCCCCAGGCGGCGATGATCTCGTCCGCCCAATCCGCACCTTCCCGCAACGTCAGGTCGTTTTCCGGCCCAATGGGGTCTTGCACCGCGCGCATGTCCTGCGGATCGGTCGCGCGCCAGGCAAAGATATTTGTCACCCGAAAAGCCCCGTAGCCCAGATGCCGCGCCCGCCTCTCGCAGCGCTCGACCGTGGGGTCGTTCTGCACCTCGGTCGCCGTCGAGGGGTTCAGCATGACGAAAAGCACGCGCTTGCCCCCGGCGTCCCATTCACGGGTCAGGTTGTAGCGGTACCGTTCACAATCCGAATAGACAGCGGTCGAAGGGGCATCGCCCTTGGTGTGACAGCGGGTAATCATGAATCAGTGTCTGCCAAAGGACGTTTTCGGACACAAACGGAAATCGGCAAGCGGCCAGTCTGGAGAGATCACATCACAGATTGAAAACGCGGCTCGGATGCAGCTCTCCGGCCTTGAAGCGGCCCACTGCAACGGCCTGTCCTTCAAAGGAGGCCCAGCATTCCTCGCCGTACTCGACATCCTGCGCGATCACCATGCCGGGATTGCCGTTGCGCAGGCGTGTCGCGCCCTCAGGCGTCGCCCTTACCTCGGGCAGGTCCGCCAGTCCGGCCTCGAGCGGTAGCAGGTGCGCGTCCAGCTCCGGCGTCCGTGCCAACGCTTCGATCCGGTCGAGCGTAAGCCCGTCAGAGGCCTCGAAGGGGCCGGACCAGATCCGCCGCAGGTCGCGCACATGGCCCAGGCAGCCAAGCGCGCGGCCCAGATCACGGGCGATGGCGCGCACATAACCGCCCTTTCCGCAGACCATTTCCAGTGTGACATGATCGGCATCGGGCCGATCGACCAGCAGCAGGCTCTCGACGTAAAGCGGCCGTGCGGCAAGCGCCATTTCCTCACCCTCCCGCGCGCGTTTGTAGGCGCGCTCACCGTCGATCTTGACGGCGGAGAACTGTGGCGGGACCTGTTCAATATCGCCGATGAACTGGTTCAGCGCTTCCTTGATCGCCGCGTCGTCGGGCCGCATGTCCGAAGTCGCGATCACTTCGCCCTCGGCATCGTCGGTATTGGTGGCGATGCCAAGCCGCACGGTGAATTCGTAAGCCTTCAGCGCGTCAGTGATGAAGGGCACCGTCTTGGTTGCCTCGCCCAGTGCCACGGCCAGAACGCCCGTCGCCTCGGGGTCAAGCGTGCCCGCGTGCCCTGCTTTCTTGGCGTCCAGCGCCCAGCGGACCTTGTTGACCACGGCGGTCGAGGTCGGCCCGGCGGGCTTGTCCACCACCAGCCAACCCGAAATATCCCGCCCCTTGCGTTTGCGCGCCATGTCGTCCTCTTCGAAAATTCCGCCCGCGCTATAGTATGTCGCGACCCGCCTGCCCAGAGGGGCAGGCGAAAAAGCAGCTACTGAGCGGCCTCCACCACCCCGATGATCGGACCAAGCGCGGTGAAACCCGTGCCACTGCGGCCAAGTTCGGGGGCCCGCAGGCGCGAAATATTGCCATCGAGGTAAAGCGCATTGGGCAATTTCAGGTGATCTCTAAAGAGCGTCCCGAACGCGTGAAAGGTCACGGTGGTATCCGAAATGGCGAAGATCGCGCGCTTGCCGTCGGCCGTGGTGCCCACGCCGTTGCGAATGTAGCGCGAGGTGCTGTCGCGCAGGAACCGGGGGTGCAGTGCGCCGTCGATCACCAGCATCGGCCCGGATTGAGTGGCCGACCGGCAATCGGGTTGTTCCTTGAGAAAGGCCTGCGTCTCGAAAACGTCCGCGCGGGCTTCGCGCAGGCACAGGACACCGTTCGGCAACAGGCCGAAGTTGCCGGGCCCCTGCCGCGTCATGACCTGCTGAAACTGGGTGCCGTTCTCGAGGTAATAGCCTACGGGGCTGCGGTCCTCGTGGTACATGCCCGCATTCGTGGCAAAGCCCAGCCGCTTGCCCTTTTTGGACAAAGCGGCATCTACGTTGGCGAAGTGACCGAAGGCCGTCCCGTTCTCACCGGTCAGGAAAAGCTCCAGCTGCTCTCGGGTCAGATCGACCTCGCAGATCGTATAGGCATTGTCCCGGTAGGTTTCCTGTCGACACTCCGCCGCCGCAGCGGGCAGGGCCAGCAGTGCAAGGATCAGCGCAAGCGCCAGTCTCATCCCTCGGCGGCCCCATCGGGGGCTTCGGCATCGCGACGCACGCGTTCGTCGGAAAGCATCCGCCGCGTCTCGTCCATCTGGTCGAATGTCTCGTCCAGCCGGAACCGCAGGTCGGGCGCGAATTTCAGTGTCAGCTTCTTCGCCACCAGCCGCCGCAGCTCGCTCTTGTTGCGGGCCAGCAGCTCGATCACCTCGTCCTGACCCTGTCCGCCAAGTGGCAGCACATAGGCGGTCGCGATCTTCAGGTCAGGCGAGGTGCGCACCTCGCCGACGGTGATCGACATGCGGTTCAGTTCCGGGTCGTGCACGTCTCCCCGTGCCAGCACTTCTGACAGCGCCCGGCGGATGGTTTCCGCGACGCGAAGCTGCCGCTGCGACGGGCCGGACCCTTCGTGAAACTTGTTCTTTGCCATGCGCCCTACCTAAGCGCTCCCATTGCCTTTGCCAAGCGCGCGCGCGCGCGGTAAAGCGGGGGCCGACATAATATGAGGACGACATGAGCGACAGCATGCGCATTGCCATCACCGGGGCGTCGGGCCGGATGGGCCAGACGCTGATCTCCCTTGCGGCGGCGGATGATCGGTTCAAGCTGACCGGTGCCATCGAACGGGCCGGGCACGACTGGATCGGTCGCGACGTGGGCGAGGCGATGGGCGGAGCGGCATCGGGCGTTATCGTGACCGACGATGCCGATGCGGCCCTCTCTGAGACTGATGCAGTGATCGACTTCACCGCCCCCGCGGCAACCGTTCAATTCGCCGATGCCGCCGCAAAGGCGGGCATCGTCCACGTGATCGGCACCACCGGCATGACCGAGGGCGACATCGGCTTGCTCGCCCGGTTTGCGGACCGCGCCACCATCATCCGCGCGGGCAACATGAGCCTTGGCGTGAACCTTCTGGTGCAACTGACCAAGCGGGTGGCCGCCTCGCTCGACGACGATTACGACATCGAGGTCATCGAGGCGCATCACAACAAGAAGGTCGATGCCCCCTCCGGCACCGCGCTGATGCTGGGCGAGGCCGCCGCCGAAGGGCGCGGTGTGTCGCTCAAGGAAGTGTCCGACCGGGGTCGCGACGGGATCACCGGCGCGCGCAAGCGCGGCGATATCGGGTTCACGGCGATCCGGGGCGGCGACATCATCGGTGAACACGACGTGATGTTCGCCGCGGCAGGCGAGCGCATCATCCTGCGCCATGTCGCGTCGGACCGCAGTGTCTTTGCCCGTGGCGCGCTCAAGGCCGCGCTTTGGGGAAAGGGACGCAGCCCGGGCGAATATGATATGCTTGATGTGTTGGGCTTGGCCGAGTCGGACTGAATTTCGAAACCAAAATGAACCGGATCGGGGGCTCGAGCGTAATACTTGCATACGCCAGCAAGAGGTGCCGAAATGAAAGCAATCATCCCCAGTGTCATCGCAGCCGTCATCGGCCTTGCAACACCGGCTTTTGCCGACTTTCAACAGATCACCTCGCGGGACGATTTTCTCAGGCTGGTGGGGGGCAAGACGCTCACCCGGCCGCTCGTGAAACTTCAGGTCCTGCCGGATGGCCGGATTGCGGGAACTGGCGCTTCGTGGGAGGTCACGGGGCAATGGTCATGGGAAAACGGCTATCTTTGCCGCAGCCTGAAGTGGGGCGGGGATGACCTCGGCTACAATTGTCAGGAAGTGAAAACGGACGGCGCACGCGTGCGGATCACCTCGGACAAGGGCAAAGGCGACTCCGCCGATTTCCTCCTGCGATAAGCTTCAGCGCGTCTGTCAGAAATCGACGGCTATTCCTTTCTTTTCCCAATCACCATAGCGGACAGGCTCCGGCCCGTCCCTGCCGCCCAGTTCGGGGGGCAGGTTCAATGCCGCTGCTTTTCTGCGTCGCTCTTCCGCCTCTGCCAGCGCCCGTTGTGCCGCTGGCGGGATCGGGTTTGGATCGGGTCCGGGGTCCGGCGCCGGATCGGGCAACGGACGTGGCGCTGGATCAGGCCGGGGCGTCCCCGGCAGATCGGGTTTCGGCGCAGGTGCCGGCTGGCCCGGCGTGTCCGGGATCGGTTTGGGGTCCGGCTCGGCGGCTCGAATTCTCGGTGTCGTCTCTTCGGTCATGTGGTCCTCTTGAGGCGTTGCTGCCTTTGATATACGTCGCCTGAAGGCACGGACAACCCGGATAGGAACCCCGACATGTCACAGACCGGCGTCGAGGCGCGCAGGGGCGCAGTCTATTTGCTTGATCAAATCCTGGGCGAAAATCCGCGGCTGATGTCCGAACTCCTTGCCGCTGGCGCGCTGGAAAAACTTCCCCCCGAGGAACGCGCCCGCGCCCAGCGTCTGGCAACCGAGACCCTGCGCGGGCTGGAGCGGGCAGACCGCCTTCTGCAGAAACATCTCAAGAAATATCCACCGCTGACGGTCCGCAACGCCCTGCGTGTCGGCACCGTTGAATTGTGCCAGGGCGGTGCCGCCCACGGCGTTGTCAACGCGATGGTGAACCTCGTCTCGCGCCATCCCAGACTGGGCCATCTGAAGGGGCTGACCAACGCCGTACTGCGCAAGATCGCCGCCGAAGGGCCTGACGCATGGCCAACGCTCCGTGCGCCACGCCTGCCCAAGTGGCTTCGTGGCCCGCTGGTCGAGGCTTGGGGACCCGAAGCCATGGCCGCCATTGAGGTCGCGCATTTCGCAGGTGCACCGCTCGATCTGACGGCCAAGGGTGATCCGCAAGCCGTCGCGCAGGCGGTTGGGGGCACACTTCTGCCCACCGGATCGATCCGCGTGAGCGATCCCGATCAGGTCTCGGCCATGCCGGGCTATGCGGAAGGTGACTGGTGGGTGCAGGATGCTGCCGCCGCTTTGCCTGCGGCTATCCTCGCTCCGAAGCCCGGCGAAGACATCCTCGACCTCTGCGCCGCCCCCGGTAGCAAGACGATGCAGCTTGCAGCCGGCGGAGCCAATGTCACGGCGGTCGACGATTCCGCCGCGCGCATGGCACGGTTAAAAGAGAACCTCGCCCGGACCGGCCTTTCCGCCAAGACGATCGTGCAGGACGCGCGCGCCGCCACCGGCACCTTCGATGCCATCCTGCTCGACGCACCCTGTTCGGCCACCGGCACCATCCGCCGCCACCCCGATCTGCCGCATGCCAAGGACGGCTCGGAATTCGGAGTCCTGATCGCGCTGCAGGAAGAGTTGATCAACCACGCCTGGACGTTGCTGAAGCCCGGCGGGCGGATGGTGTTCTGCACCTGCTCGCTGTTGCCGGACGAGGGTGAGGTGCAGGTGGATGAGGCGCTGGAGCGTCATGAGGACATGCGGGTGGATGCAGAGGCGCTCAAGGTGCCCGGCGTTGAGGTGGATTGGATCACCGCCGAAGGCGGCCTGCGCCTGCGCCCCGACTACTGGCCCGATCTGGGGGGCATGGATGGCTTTTACATCGCCTGCCTGCGCAAGACAGGCTGACTACCCGGCCTCGGGCGGTGGGTTCGGAATGGCAAGGTAGTCCTTCGCCGGAATGCGGGTGAGGCCGCGCAGACCAAGCGCCGCGCGGTCTTCTGCACTGAGTTGTGCGATCGCCTCCGAGACCGCATCGAAGATCGCCGCTGCATCCTGCCCCGGCCCGGTGATGTAGGGTAGCCCCGGTGTCGGTGGCGACCACGTCAGTACGCGCAGATCGCGGGCGAATGCGTCGTAGCGCTCGATCAGACGCCAAGTCACTGCATCGATGGCCGCGATGTCGGCTTGCTCCTTTGCCACCATCCGGGCCGATACGCGGTGCCCTCCGCTTGCCACCCGGTCCGTGAACCAGAACCCCGCCGCCTGCACCATGGCATAGGCCGCCGCGAAACCGGACTGCGAGTGGGTCATGTTATAGGCAAAGCGTGCATCCCGGAAATCGGCCAAAGCCATGCGGCTGTCGTCCCTGCGCACGACGATGGCGCTGCGATAATACCCCGGCTGACATCCGTCGATGCCAAAGTCAGGTGTGCCGACCAGTTGCACCCTGCCATGCAGCCGCATGCGAAAGGGCATCCCGCAGGTCTGGCTCAGCACCAAATCCGGCGCTTCCCAGACCGAGAATTCCTCTGCCGCGTTTGCCAGTGTCTCCGGTGCCGCGATACGCCGCGCGGCCAGCGCCGCGCGGATCAGCGTCCAGTAGTGCGCGTGGGCCGCGTCCAGTTCAGGTCTCGCATACATCATCAGGCTGGCAATCATTGGGCGTCCTCGTTGACCGGGGCCAACCTAGCCAAACCCGGCATCGTACGACAGGCCCGATGCGACCCTTCCCGCCGATCACGGGAAGGGGAGCCAAAAAGCGGTGACACCCCGTCCCCTGCAGTCTATGATCCCCGCAAACGCCATCAGAGCGTCAAGGGCAGTCGTCAATGTTCAACCTCACCACCCTCAGGGCGCGTCAGGCGCGGCTTTTGAACGCGGTGCACGCGCGTCTGGCAACGCGCATGCGGCCCAGCGTCAAGGGTTTCGTTTCCTCGCCCGAGCCGCGTACCATCGGGTCCTTCGCGCGGGGGCGGCAGCTGATCGCGGGCAATTACCTGTTCGCGGGCACGCTGATCAACGCGCCCAACCATACGCTTTGGGAACTCACGCCGCCCGATGCCGCCTATGCCGCCGAACTGCACGGTTTTGCCTGGCTCGACGATCTGGCTGCCGTCGGGGATGCCCCCGCGCGCGCGGGGGCGCAGGACTGGCTCTGGGGCTGGATCGACCTCTACGGCAAGGGCCGCGGCCCTGGGTGGAGCCCAAGCCTGACCGGTCGCCGTCTGATCCGCTGGATCAACCATGCGCTCTTCGTGCTGCGCGGACAGGAATCGGAGCAAAGCCGCGCCTTCTACCTTTCTCTCGAACAACAGACGCAGTTCCTGTCGCGCCGCTGGCGCGCGGCCGCACCCGGCCTGCCAAGGTTCGAGGCGCTGACCGGGCTGATCTACGCGGGCCTCGCGCTCGAAGGCAAGGAAGCGCTCGCCGACCCCGCCATCCGTGCGCTGGCGCGGGAATGCGCCCGCCAGATCGATGACCAGGGCGGATTGCCCACCCGGAACCCCGAGGAACTGCTTGCGGTCTTTACCCTGCTCACCTGGGCCGCCGCCGCGCTTAGCGACGCGGGGCGCGGCACGCCGCGCGATCATCTTGCGGCCATCGAACGGATCGCGCCGACCCTGCGGTCCCTGCGCCATTCCGACGGCGCGCTGGCGCGGTTTCACGGCGGCGGGCGTGGGATCGAGGGCTGGCTCGACCACGCGCTTGCGGCCTCCGGCGTGAAAGGAACGCAGCCAAGCGGGCTCGCCATGGGTTACGCGCGCATCTCGGGCGGGCGCACCAGCATCGTGATCGACGCCGCGCCACCACCCACGGGCGCCGCGTCGGCCAATGCCCATGCCTCGACGCTAGCCTTCGAGCTGACCTCGGGCCGCCGCCCGCTCATTGTGAACTGCGGTTCGGGCGCCTCCTTCGGTGCCGACTGGCGGCGCGCCGGGCGCGCGACCCCATCTCATTCCACGCTCAGCCTTGGCGGCTATTCCAGCGCACGCCTTGCCGATCCCGATCCCGAGACGGGACGGGAGGCGCTGATCGGCGGCGCGAGGAACGTGCCGGTCGAAATCTCGCCCATGGTGGATGGCGTGCGCTTTCAGGGTGGCCACGACGGCTACGTTGCCTCGCATGGCCTGACCCACGCGCGCACGCTCGAACTCACCCTCGACGGACGCGGCCTTGCGGGTGAGGACATGTTGCTCGCCCTCGAGGACGCCGACAAGCGCCGCTTCGATGCGGCCCTCGACGCCGTCAAACTCAAGGGCATCCGCTTTGACATCCGTTTCCACCTGCATCCCGACGTCGATGCCACGGTCGATCTTGGCGGCGCCGCGATCTCTATGGCGCTCAAAAGCGGCGAGGTCTGGGTCTTCCGCCATGACGGCGCGCACAACCTCACGCTGGAACCAGGCGCCTATCTTGAGACAACGCGTCTCAAACCCCGTGCCGCGCAGCAGATCGTGCTGTCCGGCATGGCCTATACATATGCCACCCGTGTCAGGTGGTCCTTGTCCAAAGCGCAGGAAACTGCCATTGGCGTGCGCGACTTGTCCATGGACGAGCCGTACCTGGAAGAAACCTGACCGAAGGACCCCGACATGCCCGACCTCGTAGCCGTCAAACGCGCCCTGCTTTCCGTTTCCGACAAGACCGGACTGGTTGATCTGGGGAAGGCGCTGGCCGGGCACGGTGTCGAACTGCTCAGCACCGGCGGCACCGCCAAGGCGCTGCGGGAGGCGGGGCTGGAGGTCAAGGACGTGGCTGAAGTCACGGGCTTTCCTGAGATGATGGACGGACGCGTCAAGACGCTGCACCCGGTGGTGCACGGTGGCCTATTGGCCCTGCGCGACAACGATGAGCATCTCGCTGCCATGCAGGAACACGGCATCGGCGGGATCGACCTCGTCGTGGTCAACCTTTACCCCTTCGAAGCCACGGTGGCGAAGGGCGCGGAATACGCCGAGGTGATCGAGAACATCGACATCGGTGGCCCCGCCATGATCCGCTCGGCGGCCAAGAACCACGGGTTCGTCAACGTCGTCGTCGATACCGAGGACTACGCCGCCGTGACCTCCGAAATGGCCGCCAACGACGGCGCCACCACCTACAAGCTGCGCCAGCGCCTCGCCCAGACGGCCTATGCCCGCACCGCCGCCTATGACACCGCGGTCAGCACATGGATGGCCGCACAGGTGGACACCACCCCGCGCCGCCGCACCTTCGGCGGCACGCTGGCCCAAACACTCCGTTACGGTGAGAATCCGCATCAGCAGGCGGCATTTTACACAGACGGCTCCAACCGTCCCGGCGTGGCCACCGCCGAACAGCATCAGGGCAAGGAACTGAGCTACAACAACATCAACGACACCGACGCGGCCTTCGAACTGGTCTCGGAATTCGCGCCCGAGAGCGGCCCCTCCTGCGCCATCATCAAACACGCCAACCCCTGCGGCGTTGCCCGTGGTGACACGCTGTCCGAGGCCTACACCCGCGCCTTCGACTGTGACCGCACCAGCGCCTTCGGCGGCATTATCGCCTTGAACCAGACGCTCGACGGCGCGACCGCCGAGAAGATCACCGAGATTTTCACCGAAGTCGTGATTGCGCCCGATGCAGACGCCGACGCACGCGCGATCTTCGCCAGGAAGAAAAACCTCCGCCTTCTCACCACCGGCAACCTTGCCGACCCCACCGCGCCACTGCTCACCGCCCGTCAAGTCTCGGGGGGCTGGCTGGTGCAGGACAAGGATGTGGGCCGCATCACCCGCGACGACCTCAAGGTCGTGACCAAGCGCGCACCGTCCGAGCAGGAACTCAGCGACATGCTTTTCGCCTGGACCGTCGCAAAGCACGTCAAGTCCAACGCCATCATCTACGTCAAGGACGGCGCGACCGTCGGCGTCGGCGCGGGCCAGATGAGCCGCGTGGATTCCACCCGCATCGCTGCCCGCAAGGCGCAGGACATGGCCGAGGTCATGGGCCTGCCCGCGCCGCTCACCCAAGGCTCAGTTGTTGCCTCCGACGCCTTCTTTCCCTTCGCTGACGGCCTGATCACCGCCGCCGAGGCCGGAGCGACCGCGCTCATCCAGCCGGGCGGCTCCATGCGTGACGACGAGGTGATCGCCGCCGCCGACGACGCGGGCCTCGCCATGGTCTTCACCGGCATGCGCCACTTCCGCCACTAGGAGAGACATGCGCCTTCTCGCCCTCTTCGCCGTCCTTGCCTTCCTGATCGACCAGATCAGCAAATACGTGGTCATCCACGTCTGGCAGCTTTGGCGCATCCGCGAGATTGACGTCCTGCCGCCGATCCTCAATTTCCGCTACGGCGAGAACCGGGGCATCAACTTCGGCCTCGGCGACGGCATCAGCGTCTGGGTGCTGATCGTGCTCGCCGTGGTGATTTCGCTTGGCGTGCTGGTCTGGGCCTACCGGGCCAAGCTCAACCGCATCTCGATGATTTCCGCCGGTCTTCTGATCGGCGGTGCACTGGCGAACGTGCTCGACCGGCTGATCTACGGCTATGTGCTCGACTTTCTCAACAACTCCTGCTGCGGCTTTGACAACCCTTTCGTCTACAACCTTGCCGACGTCTTCATCTTTGCCGGGGCCATCGGTCTCATCTTCTTTGGCGAGGATGCGGAAAAGGCCACGAAGAAGGCCGCGAAAAAACCCAAGTGACATTACCCGCCCCCCTGCGGTATCACGTGTTAACGCCCGACCGGAGACGACCCATGCGCCGTACGTTCATCCTCTTGCTGATCCCGCTGGCCCTTGCGGCCTGCGCCAACAGGGGCTTGCACGACCTTCGGAACACGTCGTCGGGGCCGGATGAATTCATGATCCAGCCGTCAAAGCCGCTCGAAGCGCCGCCCAGCTACAGCGAATTGCCGCCGCCGACGCCTGGCCAGGCCAACCTGACAGACCGTTCCGCGCTGAACGAGGGGATCCAAGCCGTGGGCGGGAGCACGCGGGTCAACGACGGACCGATCCCGGCAAGCGATGGCGCACTGGTGCGCCACGCCAGCCGTCTTGGGGTCGATCCGAACATCCGCGACGACCTTGCAGAGAGTGATGCGCAATTCCGCAAGCGCAAGGCGCGCTTCACGCAAATCCGCCTGTTCCCCGTGGACCGCTACAACCAGGCGTACCGGCGCGAGGCGCTGAATGCCGACCGCGAGGCGGCGCGCTGGCGGCAGGCGGGCGCGCGTACGCCGTCCGCGCCACCCGCGAACTGAGACCGGGGCGGAATACCGCACCTTACAAATAATTCATTTGCCTTGAATGTGCGTGGCGCGCACGTACCTCTTTGCGTGTGACCCAACCTGAAGGATGGACGATGCTCAGACTGCCGATCCTCGCGGCGCTATTGGCGTTCCTTGCCGCCCCCGTGCTTGCCCTCTCCGCCGATGGAGAGGCCGTCACCCATTTCACCCTCGATAACGGCATGGACGTTGTCGTTGTCGAAGATCACCGTGCGCCCGCCGTGCAGCAGATGGTCTGGTACCGGGCTGGCTCCGCTGACGAGCCCAAGGGCGCGTCCGGTGTGGCCCATTTCCTCGAGCATCTGCTCTTCAAGGCCACCGACAAGATGGAGGCAGGCGAGTTCTCGGCCACCGTCGCGGCCAACGGGGGGCAGGACAACGCTTTTACCAGCTACGACTACACCGCCTATTTCCAGCGCGTCGCCGCCGACCGGCTCGAGTTGATGATGGCGATGGAATCCGACCGGATGAAAAACATCCGCATCACGCCCGAAAACATCGTCACCGAGCGTGACGTGATCCTCGAGGAACGCAACCAGCGGACCGAGAATTCGCCCGGTGCGCTGTTCAATGAACAGGTGAATGCGGCGCAATACCTCAATCACCGCTACGGTGTGCCCATCATCGGTTGGAAGCATGAGATGGAGGAGTTGGACCTCGAAGACGCGCTGTCCTTCTACGAGACCTACTATTCGCCCAATAATGCCATCCTGATCGTTTCAGGCGACGTTGACCCCGCCGAAGTGCGCCGCCTAGCCGAAAAATACTACGGCGTGATCCCCGCAAACCCCGACCTGCCGGAGCGTATCCGCACGCAGGAGCCGCCCCAGACCGCCGAGCGGCGGCTGATCTTCCGCGACCCCCGCGTTGCGCAACCCTACGTGACCCGATCCTACCTCGCGCCCGAGCGTGATCCGGGCAATCAGGAAAAGGCCGCTGCGCTGACGATCCTCGCGGAAATCCTCGGCGGCGGCACCACGTCATACCTTGCCGAGAAGATGCAGTTCGACAATCCCATCGCCACCTACACCGGGGCCTTCTACAACGGTACGGCGCTGGACGACACGACCTTCGATCTCGCTGTGGTCCCAACCGCCGGGGTCACCCTGCAACAGGCCGAAGATGCCATGGATGCAGCACTTGCCAGCTTCATGGAAACCGGCGTCGATGCCGAACAGCTTGACCGCATCAAGCTGCAAATCCGTGCCAGCCAGATCTACGCCCGCGACAACGTGGATGCAGTTGCCAACCGCTATGGCCGTGCGTTGTCCGTCGGGCTGACCGTTGAGGACGTGCAGAACTGGCCCAAGGTGCTCGACGCCGTAACCGCCGAGGACATCATGCAGGCGGCGCGCGAGATTTTCGACCGGCGCACCTCCGTCACCGGCTGGCTGATGAAAGAGGAGGCCACAGAATGAGACTGCTCTACGCCCTGATCCTGACAATTGTCGCCAGCCTGCCCGCGCGAGCCGAGGTGAACATTCAGGAGGTCACCAGCCCCGGTGGCCTCACCGCCTGGCTGGTCGAGGAACCCTCGATCCCCTTCGCCGCGCTGGAAATCCGCTTTCGCGGCGGTGCCTCGCTCGACGATCCGGAGAAACGCGGCGCCATCAACCTGATGACAGGCCTTCTGGAAGAGGGTGCCGCGGACATGGACGCCCGCGCCTTTGCCAAGGCGCAGGAGGCGCTTGCCACCTCTTTCGGCTTCGACTTGAACCGTGACGAGGTGTCGATCTCTGCCCGTTTCCTGACCGAGAACCGCGAGGCTTCTCTGGCGCTGCTGCGCGCTGCCCTGTTTGAACCGCGTTTTGACGCGGATGCCATCGAACGGGTGCGGGGGCAGGTGCTGTCGATCATCCAGTCCGACCTGAAGGACCCGAACGACATCGCCAGCCGTACCTTCGGCGAAATCGCCTATGGGGATCATCCTTACGCGCATCCGGTGAACGGGACACTTGAAAGCGTCGCTGCGCTGACCCGCGACGACCTGATCGCTGCCCATCGCGCGGTGCTGGCCCGTGACCGCATCTATATCGGTGCCGTGGGGGACATCACGGCCGATGAGCTTGGGCCGTTGCTTGACGAGCTTCTCGGCGACCTGCCCGAGACAGGTGCGCCGATGCCGCCAAAGGCGAACGTGACCATTCCGGGCGGAATCACGGTGGTCGATTTCCCGGTGCCGCAGTCCGTGGCACTTTTCGGCCAGCCGGGCATCGCCCAGAGCGATCCTGATTTCTTTGCCGCGCTGGTCCTCAACCAGGTGTTGGGCGGTGGCGGTTTCGAGAGCCGCCTGATGAACGAGGTCCGCGAAAAGCGCGGCCTCACCTATGGCGTCTATTCCTACCTTGCCAGCCGCGATCTCGCGAATGTCTACATGGGCTCGGTCAGTTCTGCCAACGACCGCATTGCCGAGGCCATCGCGGTGATCCGCGACGAATGGACCAAGGCAGCGGAGAACGGTCTGACCGAGGAAGAGCTGCAGGACGCCAAGACCTACATCACCGGGGCTTACCCGCTTCGGTTCGACGGCAATGCGACCATCGCGAATATCCTCGTCGGCATGCAGATGTTGGGCCTGCCCATCGACTATATCGCCACGCGTAATGACAAGGTCGAGGCGGTAACACTGGCGGATGTTCAGCGTGTCGCCCGCGAATTGCTGAAGCCCGAGGGGCTGCATTTCGTGGTCGTGGGACAGCCTGTCGGGCTGGAAACCACCGTTGGTGAATAAGGGGTAAACGGGTGGTCCAGCACCCTGATGCGTAACAAGTTTCGAGGGCTGTCCCCGCGGGGACAGCCCTTTCTCTTGGTCCGATTGAAGATGATGCAACAAAATCCTTCAAAGGATTTTGCCCGGAGCTTTGAAGACTCCGCAGGCTAGCTTGAGCCGTTACTCTCCGTACGGCACCCAGATGTTCTTCACCTCGGTCGCCGCGCGCAGGAAATCATGCCCCTCGCCCCCGGCCCCCATCCAGTCGCGCGCCATACCGTTGTTCACCCAGGTCCGCTTGAGGTTCGTGGCCGACCCTTTCTCGACCACCTTGCTCAAGGCCTTCGCCCCGAAAGACCAGGCCGCATCCACATCCATATGCCGCGCCAGCGGATCGGCCAGATCGGCCTGCGGCCCCGTCAGGATGTTGACGACACCCGCAGGCACATCCGACGTCTCCAGCACCTGAATGAAATCCGTCGCCGCCAGCGGGAAAGGTTCCGAGGCCGACAGGATCACCCGGTTCCCCATGGCAATCGCCGGTGCCATGCAAGAGATCAGCCCCAAGAGCGGCGCCTCCGCCGGACAAAGCGCCCCGATCACGCCCACGGGCTCCTTCATCGCGATGGCGACCCCCCGGATCGGCACACCATGTACTTGCCCGTCGTATTTGTCCGCCCAGGCCGCATAGGTGAAAAGCCGCTTCACGCTCGCCTCGACTTCCTTCGCCCCGCTTTTGCCGCCCTGCATCGCATCGAGCCGCGCGGCGAACTCATCCGCCCGCGCCTGCAGGTTCTCGGCGATGTAGTAAAGGATCTGCGCCCGCAGATGTCCCGTGGTCTTCGACCACCCTTTCGCCGCCTGCGCCGCCTCAACCGCGTTCCGCACGTCCTTGCGGTTCGCAATGCTGGCATGCCCCAAGAGCTTGCCACTCTTCCCATACACCGGCGCGGAATACCCCCCGTCAGGCCGCGCCTGTTTGCCCCCGATATAAAGCTTCGCGGTTCGGTCGATCCCATCGACAGTGCTGCCCTCGCCGGTGAAAGCCTCGATCTCCTTCAACGCCTTCGCACTGCCTTTGCGCCGGGTATAGGCCGCCAGCCCCTCCCAGCCGCCTTCGCGTCCGAACCCGCTTTCGCGCACCCCGCCGAACCCGGCGGCGGCGTCCATCATGTTGGTCCCGTTGACCCAGACCACCCCCACCGCCAGTTTGGGTGCCACATCAAGCGCGAGGTTCACGTTCTCCGACCAAACGCTCGCTGCCAGCCCGTAGCGCGAGTTATTGGCCAGCTCCACTGCCTCAGCAGGCGTGCGGAATGTGGTGGAGACCAGCACGGGCCCAAAGATTTCCTCCTGCATCAGCGTATCGGCAGGATTGAGCCCGGTAATCAGCGTCGGCGGATAGAAACACCCCTGATCCGGCAGCGGCGTGTCCGCCACATGAACATGCCCCGCCGTATTCGCCGCGACCATCCCCGACACCGTCTGCAACTGCACCGGATCGACCAGCGTGCCCACGTCGATGCTCTTGTCCAAGGGCGAGCCCATGCGCAGCTTGTCCATCCGGTGCCGCAGCTTGGCGTAGAAGAGATCGGCCGCCGGCTCCTGCACCAGCAGGCGCGAGCCCGCGCAACAGACCTGCCCCTGGTTGAACCAGATCGCGTCCACGAGCCCCTCGACCGCTGAGTCGAGATCCGCATCGTCAAAGACGATATAGGGAGACTTGCCGCCAAGCTCCAAAGTCAGCGCCTTGCCTGACCCTGCCGTCGCCTCCCTGATCTTGCGCCCCACCTCGGTCGAGCCGGTAAAGGCGATCTTATCGACGTCCGCCGCCACGATCATCTCGCCCACCGCCCCGTCACCGGTGACGATGTTCACGACGCCTTTCGGCACCCCCGCCTGCACGCAGATATCCGCAAACAACATCGCCGTCAGCGACGTATACTCCGCAGGCTTCAACACCACCGTGTTGCCCATCGCCAGCGCGGGTGCCACCTTCCACGCCAGCATCAGCAGCGGAAAGTTCCACGGAATGATCTGCCCGCACACCCCCAGCGCCTCAGCGTCAGGCAATTCGCTCTCCATCAGCTGCGCCATCCCGGCGTGATAATAGAAATGCCGCTGCGCCAGCGGCACGTCGATGTCCCGCGCCTCGCGAATGGGCTTGCCGTTGTCCAGTACCTCGAGCACCGCGAACAACCGGCTGTGCTTCTGCAAAAGCCGCGCAATGGCATAAAGCACCCGCGCCCGACCGTGACTGCCCAGCTTCTCCCACGCAGGCTGCGCCTTGCGCGCCGCCTTCACCGCCGCATCCACATCTGCCTCGCTCGCCTGCGTCAGCGTTGCCAGCACCTCGCCCGTCGCCGGATTGCGCGATTCGAACCCGTCCCCCGGCTTGGTAAAGGCCCCGTCGATGAAATGCCCGAATCGGCTGCCTTGATCGACCAGCCACGCCAGCGCCTCGGCAAGAGACTCCGGCGCCTCCCCGTAATCCATCGTTTCAAGAATATCCGCGACGCTCATGTCTTCATCTTTCCAATACAACTCACATTCCGACGACAGCCACCAAGCCGCTCAATTGGCCGCATGGCGATACCCCGCCGAATAGGCCCCGGTCACGTAGTGCTCCAACTGCCGCTCGATATCGCCCAGCAGCGAAGACGCGCCAAAACGGAAAAGGTCCGGCTGCAACCAGCGGTCGCCCAGCTCCTCCTTGATCAGCGCGAGATACGTCAGCGCATCCTTGGCCTTCGATATACCGCCCGCAGGCTTGTAGCCCACGCGAATGCCTGTGCGCTCATAGAAATCCCGGATCGCCCGGATCATCACCAACGATACCGGCAGCGTCGCATTCACGCTCTCTTTGCCGGTCGAGGTCTTGATGAAATCCGCCCCCGCCATCATGCAGACGAGCGAGGCGCGGGCCACGTTGCGCAAGCTGCCCAACTCTCCCGTCGCAAGGATCGCCTTCACATGCGCCTCACCGCAGGCCGCACGCATCTGCGCCATCTCGTCATAGAGCGCCTGCCAATTGCCCGACAGCACGTGGCGGCGCGAAATCACGATGTCGATCTCGGTCGCTCCCGCCGCGACGCTCATCTCGATCTCCCGCAGGCGCAACTCGAACGGAGACAGCCCCGCAGGGAAACCGGTTGAGACGGCGGCTATGGGGATATTCGTCCCCTTCAACGCCGCGACCGCCGCCGGGATCATCTCGTGATAGACACAGACCGCGCCCGTGGTGACCGGACCCACGCCCATCGCCTCCAGCAGTGCCGGGGCAACCGGCTGCCGAGCCTTCGCGCACAGCCGCTCCACCCGCCGTGCGGTATCATCGCCCGACAGCGTCGTCAGATCGATACAGGTCACCGCCTTCACCAGCCACGCCGCCTGATAGGCCTTCTTGACCGACCGCCGCGCCCCGATGCTGCCCGCGCGCCGCTCTATCGCCGATGTATTGGCCTGCGCGCTCAGCACCCAGTTCAGGTCAAGCGGCATCCCCGGATTGCGCGGTTCCGTCACCTGCGGCAACTGCGCCCCGGCGGTCTGCGGCGTCTGTGTGTGAAGATGGGGCGAGGGGGCGGACATGGGCATCTCCGGTTCGGGCAGAGACGCCAAGGTGCCATGCCCGCCGCCCCCTTGGCAAGCGGGGCTGACGCAGCGTGATCAGCTGCCGCGATAGGTGGAATAACCGAAAGGCGACAGCAGCAGCGGCACATGGTAATGTGCATCCGGGTCCGAGATGCCGAAACGGATCGGGATGCGGTCGAGAAAGCGGGGCTCTTCGGCCGGTGTCCCCGCGGCTTCGAGATAGGCTCCGGCCTCGAATTCCAGCTCGTAGGTGCCGGTTGCAAAGGTGGACGCGGGCAGGATCGGGCTGTCGGTACGTCCATCCGCGTTGGTGACCATCTGCGCCAGCTCTTCACGGGCCGTTCCCGCGATACGGAAGAGCGTGATCCTCAGACCGCTCGCCGGCACGCCCCGCCCGGTGTCGAGCACATGTGTCGTCAGATATCCGCTGGCCATGAGGTTCCCTTTCTGGTTGCGCTTGCACCGCGTTTTCCGGTCCATTTGCCGGCCAAGCGCGGAAGAAAACAAGGGCAAACCCGGTAAATCGAATCATTGCCGCACCGATTCGCATGTTTTTGGCAAAGTGATTCGTTTTTGCTTTGACAGTGACGAATCATCCTCTGCATATAGGGCTCACACCAAAAAGATGTAGGGCCTGCCAGTTCTGCACCCAATATCGAGTGGTTGTGGGGGAAAGATGCACGGGTGGACCACGGGCGTTTCGGCGCTTCTGATCCTTGTGGCGGGCGCAAGTGCTGCCGAAGAGAAGATGACCGAGGCAAAGGCCTCCTTCATCTTCAACGGCGAGCGTATCAGGATCGCGCGCGACAACGCCGACGCCGCGCGTTTCGTGACGGCCTTCGCGTCGCTGCGCGACGCTTGCGGCGCGGCCTGCGTGGCCCCCATGCAGGTGGCGCAGGGCGTCGCGACCCTGGGCGAGGTCGAGGTGCTCAATTTCCTGGTGAACGAAGTGGCGGGCAACGCGGGGCTCATGGTAGATGCACGCTTGCAGCAGGATCGCGCGATGGGCTTCATTCCCGGCAGCGTCAGCCTCCCCCACAGTGCCGTTGACCCGGACAACGGATTTCGCGACGACGTACTGCGCGCGCTCGGGGCGGTAGACGCGGACGGCGGTTTCGATTTCACGCAGGCGCGGCAGCTTCTGATCTATGACCTTGGCCCCGGCAGCGACGATGCGGGCAGCCTCGTGCGCAACCTGCTGACCGTAGGCTATCCGGCTGGGATGCTGCGTTATTATCGCGGCGGGATGCAGATGTGGTCGTTACTCGGCTTCAGTATCGAGGAGGGTCAGTCGTGACGGCACCCTCGCGGATGGACCCGGTCAAGCCCTTCATTGGCTTCGACAGCTATGTCATTCCCGAGACCGTCAAGTCGGTTGACCGCAGCACCTTCCCCCTTCCCAAAAGCGGCGGCATCCTTGCCACCGGAGCAATCGCGGTCCTGACATTCACCCTTGGCGTGCTTGCCACGCTGAAGTTCGCCGGGCCGACCCAAACAGAAACGTCTCAGGCCACGGCAAAGCCGCCTTTCGCGGCCGGCACCCCAGACGCGCTCGAAGCCGCTGTCGCCGCAGCGACGCAGGACGCGGTCATGCGGCAGCTCTCGGCCGACCTTCTGACCCCCTCCACCACGACTTCCACGAATACCGATCTCTCCGCGACCCAGCGCGATGTCGTCCTTGAAGGTCTGCGGCCCAAGCCTTCCTTCGCTCATCTCACCGAGGAGGAACGCGCGGCGAAAGTCCGCGAGGCGCGCGAAATCGTCGGTCGCGCTGACATGAGCACCCTGCGGGAGGCTGTACTGACCGGCAACTACGAAGTCACGGCCAGGGAAGAGGGCAACATCACGCGGCTGGTGCTCGAGATCGAGGACGGCGCGCTGACCCGCGAAAGCATCGCCGAGCTGCTCTTTGCTGCTGCCGAACGGGGTGAGATCACCTTGCCCGCCGGTCTGAGCACCGCAGAGGGCGATATCGACCTCGACACCCTGTTTTTCGGGCTGGTCCAGACCTCCTTTGCCAGCGACGGCACGGAGGATGGTGCCACGGCGGCGCGCGAGATGAGCCGCCGCGCCCTTGCGGTCGCTACCGCCCCCACAGGCAATGTCGAAGGCAGACAGATCTACCTCGTCGAGCCGGGCGACAGCCTGGCCTTCCTCTCACTCCAGTTCTACGGCCGACCGGATGACTACATGCGCATCTTCGAGGCCAACCGGGAGATCCTTTCATCCCCGGACCTCATCAAGATTGGCCAGCGGCTAACAATTCCAATATACCAATAAACACAGCTGCTGCAGCCAATCTGGCAACGGGCCGTCACCTCAAGGACGGCCCGTTCGCATTTTCCCCTTCGCTACGTCGCGAACGGTGCATTTCGCGTCCGATTGTTGCTTTGTCAGTCTGCCACTCGTCGCTAACGTAGACCCATCTACGAAAACACAACGCGGCTGCCGATCCGGCAGGCAAGGAGGTTTGAATGGCTCAGACGGTCAGTTTCACAGCGATGAAGGACGGCACGCGCGAGGATTACGAACTGCTGGAACGGCTGGAAAAGCCGTTTCTCGCCCTCACCGCCGACCGCGTCCTCGACGAGTTGCGCCGCGCGGGCGAGGTCACACTCGAAGGCTACAAGATCACCCGTCTGCACCACGGCCTGCAGTCGGGCACCCGCGCGCTGCGCGAAGGTGCGGACATCGACTGGGTCGTCGGTGCGCTCCTGCATGACGTGGGCGACGGCCTTGCTCCCCAGAACCACGACCGCATGTCTGCCGAAGTGATCCGCCCCTTCGTCCGCTGGGAGGTTTCATGGGTGGTCGAACATCACGGCATCTTCCAGACCCTCTATTACGGCCACCATTACGGCTGGGACCGAAACGCGCGCGACCGCTACCGCGATCATCCGCTTTTCGACACCTGTGCGAATTTCTGCGAACGCTGGGACCAGTCCAGCTTCGACCCCGACTATCCCACCGAGCCGCTGGAAACCTTCGAGCCGATGGTGCGCGAGGTCTTCGGTCGCAAAGCCTACGACCCGGGCGTGATCCGCGAGGGCGAAGTGACGGGCCTGCCGCCGCTCTAAGCCGATTGTACCGCCCCGCGAATTCCTGCAACGTGACGGCATGAACAGATATCCCAGAGATTTCCGTGGCTACGGCGCGCATCCGCCCGATGCCGCATGGCCCAGTGGCGCGCGGATCGCGGTGCAATTCGTGGTGAACTACGAGGAGGGCGGCGAAAACTGCCTCCTCCATGGCGATGCCGCCTCCGAGGCTTTCCTCTCCGAAATCGTCGGTGCCCAGCCCTGGCCCGGCCAGCGCCACTGGAACATGGAATCGATCTACGACTACGGCGCCCGCGCCGGATTCTGGCGGCTGCACCGCCTCTTCACGCAGGCTCGCATCCCGGTCACCGTCTACGGCGTGGCAAGCGCACTCGCCCGCGCGCCCGAACAGGTCGAGGCCATGAATACCGCAGGCTGGGAAATCGCGAGCCACGGTCTGAAATGGATCGATTACCGCGACCACACCGAGGACGCAGAACGCGCCGACATCGCCGAGGCGATCCGCTTGCATACGGAAGTCGTGGGCGAGGCCCCGCGCGGCTGGTATTGCGGACGCACCTCCGTCAACACCGTGGCCCTTGCCGCGCGCACCGGCCAGTTCGACTATATCTCCGACACCTACGACGACGATCTGCCCTACTGGATGGATGTCGACGGGCGCGCGCAACTGATCATCCCCTACACGCTCGACTGCAACGACATGCGCTTTGCCACCGCACAGGGCTTCAACTCGGGCGACCAGTTCTTCGCCTATCTGCGCGACACCTTCGACGCGCTCTATGAGGAGGGCAGGGCAGGGGCCGCCAAGATGATGTCCGTGGGCCTCCACTGCCGCCTTGTCGGACGCCCTGGCCGCGTGCAGGCGCTGAAACGCTTCGTCGATTACATCCAGCAGCACGAAGGCGTCTGGACCCCCCGCCGCATCGACATCGCGGCCCACTGGCGCAAAACCCACCCTACGCCCGAACGCACGCTTCGCCCGAGCCGCATGACCCTCGAGGATTTCATCGCCCGCTTCGGCTCTGTCTTCGAACATTCGCCATGGATCGCCGAACGCGCCTTCGCCCTCGAACTCGGCCCCGCCCACGACTGCCCTGCCGGTCTGCACAACGCGCTGGCCCGCATGTTCCGCTCCGCCAACCGCGATGAGCGCCTCGGCGTGCTGCGCGCGCACCCTGATCTCGCAGGCAAGCTCGCCGCCGCCAAACGCCTCACGGCAGAAAGCACCGCGGAACAAGCCAGCGCAGGTCTCGACGCCCTGACGGATGCGGAACGCGCCCGCTTCACCGAACTCAACACAGCCTACACCGACAAACACGGCTTCCCCTTCATCATCGCGGTCAAGGACTATGACAAGGCGGGCATCCTGCGCGCCTTCGAACGCCGCATCGCCAACGACACCGAAACCGAATTCGCCACCGCCTGCGCGCAGGTCGAGCGCATCGCGCGGATCAGGCTGGAGGACATGTTTTGACCTACGCCTTCCCCCCCGGCGGCCTGCCGGACCAATCCGTCAACCCCGAAGGCACGGCGGTTTTCACCGAGGCCTACGCCGTCCTCCCCGCCGTCACCCAGCGCGATATCGTCACCAGCTACCTGCCCGGATGGACGGGCATGCGCATGTGGGTCCTCGCCCGCCCACTTTCGGGCTTTGCCGAAACCTTCTCCCAATACGCCGTCGAACTCGCCCCCGGCGGCGGCTCCGACAAACCCGAGGTCGACCCCGAGGCGCAATCGGTGATCTTCGTCGTGGGCGGCACCCTCACTCTCAACATCGACGGCGCGCGCCACGCGCTCGCACCCGGCGGCTACGCCTACGTCCCGCCCGATACGGTCTGGACCCTATGGAACGATGGAGAGAGCCCCGCGAAATTCCACTGGATCAGGAAACGCTACGTCGAGGCCGAAGGCGTCGATACCCCCGAAGCCTTCGTGACCTCCGACCAGGACGTCGCCCCCACCGAAATGCCGGACTGCAACGGCGTCTGGGCCACCACCCGTTTCGTCGATCCCACCGACCTGCGCCACGACATGCACGTCAACATCGTCACCTTCCAGCCCGGCGGCCGCATCCCGTTCGCCGAAACCCACGTGATGGAGCACGGCCTCTACGTGCTTGAAGGCACCGCCGACTACCTTCTGAACAAGGACTGGGTCCCGGTCGGCCCCGGCGACTTCATGTGGCTGCGCGCCTTCTGCCCGCAGGCCTGCATCACCACCGGCGACGGCCGCTTCCGCTATCTTCTCTACAAGGACGTGAACCGTCACATGCCCCTGTGACCCGCGAAATCAGAACCGAACCGCTGACGCCCGAGGCCTTCGCCCCCTTCGGCGACGTCCTGCAACTGCGCCCCAAGCCCGACAAGCTGATCAATGCAGGCCTCTGCGGCCGCCACCACGACCTCGCCCAACTCGACTTCGGCCCCGAGGGTCGCGCCGGCATCAGCCTCTTTGACGCCACCCCGCGCAGCCTGCCCTACACGCTCGACCTCCTCGAACGGCATCCCGAAGGCAGCCAGGCCTTCATCCCCATGTCGGAACACCCCTTCCTCGTCATCGCCGCCCCGGACGACCACGGCAAACCCGGCACCCCCCGCGCGTTCCTCACCGCTCCCCATCAGGGCGTGAACTTTCGCAGGGGCACCTGGCACGGCGTCCTCACGCCACTTTTTTCACCGGGCCTCTTCGCCGTGGTCGACCGGATCGGGAATTCCGCCAACCTCGAAGAGGTTTTTCTTGATCCGCCTTGGGTCGTGGTCTCATAAACAGAACAGCCTAAAAAATAGGCACTGAAAAAGACAGGGACGGAACATGACACAAATGGACACGGGCGTGTATAGCGACCCGAACGAGACGCCACCGTTGGCGCAGGCGGTGCCCCTCGGCCTGCAGCACGTGCTGGCGATGTTCGCCTCCAACGTCACCCCCTCGATCATCGTGGCGGGCGCCGCTGGCCTCGCCTTCGGCGGACCCGAGCAGGTCTACCTCATCCAGATGGCGATGCTCTTTGCCGGCGTGGCAACGCTCTTCCAGACCGTGGGCTTCGGCCCTGTCGGCTCGCGGCTCCCGATCATGCAGGGCACCAGCTTTGCCTTCGTCGGCGTCCTCGCGGGCGTCGCGGCGACGCAAGGCCTCAGCGTGGCGCTCTCGGCATGTATCATCGGCGGCACGATCCATTTCCTGCTCGGTTCGGTCATCCGCCATCTGCGCTGGCTCTTCCCACCGCTTGTCACGGGGCTGGTGATCCTCGCCATCGGACTCTACCTCATCCCCGTGGCGATCAAATATGCCGCAGGCGGCGCCGCCCCATTCCAGATGGAGGCGGAAAGCTTCGGGTCGCTCATGCACTGGGCGGTGGCCCTTTCGGTCGTCGTCGTGGCCCTCGCGCTCAAGTTCTTCACCTCCGGCACCACCAGCAGCGCCGCCATCCTCATCGGCCTGATCGTGGGCTATATCCTCGCCTATCTCTTCGGCATGGTCAGCTTCGCTCCGGTGGCCAATGCCGCCTGGCTCACCGGCATCACACCCTTGCCCTATGGCTTCGAGTTCTCGCTCGGGGCCACGATCGCCGTCACACTGGTTTCCGTCGTCTCAGCCATCGAGACAGTGGGCGACACCTCCGCCACCACCAAGGCCGGCGCGGGCCGCGAGGCGACGGACGAGGAAATCGCCGGCGCCACCTACGCCGACGGCCTCGGCACGGCGGTGGCGGCGGTCTTCGGTGGCCTGCCAAACACATCCTTCAGCCAGAACGTCGGCATCGTCGGGATGACCGGCATCATGTCCCGCCACGTGGTCACCATCGGCGCGCTGGTCCTGATCCTCTGCGGCCTCGTGCCCAAGATCGGGGCCGTCATCGCCTCCATGCCGCTCCCGGTGCTGGGCGGCGGTGTGATCGTGATGTTCGGCATGGTCGCCGCAGCAGGCCTGAACGTGCTGACCGAAGTCACCATGAACCGCCGCAACATGGTGATCATCGCCGTCAGCCTTTCGGCGGGCCTTGGCCTCAACCTCGTGCCCACGGCAGTGCAATACCTCCCCGGCGTGGTGCAGACCTTGGCCACCTCCGCCGTCGCGCCCACCGCCCTCGTGGCAATCCTCCTGAACCTTCTCCTGCCCGACGAGGTCTGAACCCGGACGGGGCGGACGGCGCACCTCCGCCGCCCCTCTTTCTGGCCAAATAAAGTCCCCGCCGGAGGCCCCCGCCCGCAACCCGCGCCACGCCTGAAAAGGAGCACAGATGTACGACCTCGCCGTCATGGCCGCCTGGATCGAATTCGCGGTCCGCTGGACCCACGTCATCGTGGCCATCGCCTGGATCGGCTCATCCTTCTACTTCATCGCACTCGACCTCGGTCTGCACCGTGACCGCAACCTCGCCAGCGGCGCGGACGGCGAGGAATGGCAGGTCCACGGCGGCGGGTTCTACCACGTGCAGAAATACCTCGTGGCACCGGACAAGATGCCCGACGACCTCGTCTGGTTCAAATGGGAGAGCTATTCGACCTGGCTCTCCGGCTTCGCACTCCTGGTCCTCGTCTACTACTTCGGCGCCGACTTCTACCTTGTCGACCCCGCCGTCGCCGACATCGGCACGCCGCTGGCGATCCTGATCTCGCTCGCCTCCCTGGCCTTCGGCTGGCTCGCCTACGACCAGATCTGCAAGAGCAAATTCGGCGACGACAACACCCGCCTGATGCTCCTCCTTTACGTGATCCTCGTCGGCATGGCGTATTTCTACACCTCCGTCTTCTCGGGCCGCGCGGCGATGCTGCATCTCGGCGCCTTCACCGCCACGATCATGACGGCGAATGTCTTTTTCATCATCATGCCAAACCAGCGCATCGTGGTCGCGGACCTCAAGGCAGGGCGTGTGCCCGATGCCAAATACGGCAAGATCGCCAAGCAGCGCAGTACGCATAATAATTACCTGACGCTGCCCGTCCTCTTCCTGATGCTGTCGAACCACTACCCGCTGGCCTTCGCGTCCGAAGCCAACTGGATCATCGCCAGCCTGGTCTTCCTCATGGGCGTGACGATCCGGCAATATTTCAACACGATCCACGCGCGCAAGGGCGACCCGATCTGGACCTGGCTCGTGACCGCGATCCTCTTCATCGTGATCATGTGGCTCTCCACCGCGCCGATGTTCCGCGCCGAGGAACCGCAGGAAGCACGGGGCGCTGCCCTCAAATTCGCGCAGGCCGAGGGCTTCGACGAGGTCAAGAACATCGTCACCGGCCGCTGCTCCATGTGCCACGCGACAGAGCCCTTCTGGGAGGGCGTCCTCTGGCCCCCCAAGGGCGTGCGGCTCGAGACCGAGCACCAGATCGCCGCGGCGGCCACGCAAATCTACCTGCAATCGGGCCTCACCCACGCGATGCCTCCCGCGAACCTCAGCCTGATGCAACAGGAAGAACGCGACAAGATCGTCGCCTGGTACCGCGCGGCGACATCCGATTGAGGGAGGGTGGACGACACGTCCACCTTACGTTCCAGCCGTAGCACCCCCCGTAAGGTGGACGCCCCGTCCACCCTTACCGAATCGGGTTCAGTCCGACCCCACACCATGCTAGGTTTAGCGCCATGAGCGCCCCGAACCCCAATATAAGCGACATCCGCCCGGTGATCCGGCAACTCGACGAGGCCGCGATCAACCGCATCGCCGCCGGTGAAGTGGTCGAACGCCCCGCGTCGGCGGTCAAGGAACTGGTGGAAAACGCCATCGACGCGGGCGCGCGGCGGATCACCGTCGAAATCGCCGACGGCGGCAAGACCCTGATCCGCGTGACCGACGACGGCTGCGGCATCTCGGGCCCCGATCTGCCGCTCGCCCTCTCCCGCCACGCCACCTCCAAGATCGACGGAAGCGATCTTCTTAACATCCACACCTTCGGCTTCCGGGGCGAAGCACTCCCCTCCCTCGGCGCAGTGGGCCGTCTGACCATCCAGAGCCGCCCCCAAGGCGAGGAGGGCGCGGAAATCGCCGTCGCAGGCGGCCGCATGGATCCGGTCAAACCCGCAGCACTCAATGGCGGCACCGTCGTCACCCTGCGCGATCTCTTCTACGCCACACCCGCGCGGCTCAAGTTCCTGCGCACCGACCGGGCCGAGGGGCAGGCGATCACGGACGTGATCAAACGCCTCGCCATGGCCGAACCCTTCATCGCCTTCACCCTGCGCGATGCCTCGGGCGACGGCGCGGGCCGCGACGTCTTCCGCGTCCAAGCCGAACAGGGCGACCTCTTCGACGCCCTCCACGGACGCCTGAGCGAAGTTCTCGGTCGCGAGTTCGCCGAAAACGCCCTGCCCATCGACGCCACCCGCGAGGGCCTGCACCTCACAGGCTTCGCCGCCCTCCCCACTTACTCGCGCGGCTCGCCGGTCGCCCAATATCTCTTTGTCAACGGCCGCCCCGTCCGCGACAAGCTGCTGATCGGTGCCCTGCGCGGAGCCTACCACGACTTCCTCAGCCGTGACCGCCACCCCGCCGCCGCGCTCTTCATCGACTGCGACCCCACGCTCGTCGACGTCAACGTCCACCCCGCCAAGTCCGAAGTCCGCTTCCGCGACCCCGGCCTCGCGCGCGGGCTCATCGTCTCGGCCCTCCGCCACGCGCTGGCAGAGGCAGGCCACCGCGCCTCCACAACCGTCGCCGGGGCGACACTCGGGGCGATGCAGCCCGAACCCGTCGGCGCGCGCGTCTACCAGATGGACCGCCCCTCGCTGGGCGCGCGGCACGCCGCGCATCAGGCGCAATCACCGGGTTTCGCCGAAACAACAACCCCTTGGGGACGGGTGACGCCCCCTGCCGAGGAGGTCTCGCCAGAGGTCGAGGAAACCCCGCAGGACTTCCCCCTCGGCACCGCGCGCGGACAGGTGCACGAGAATTACATCATCGCCCAGACCGCCACCGGTATGGTGATCGTCGACCAGCACGCCGCCCACGAACGCCTCGTCTACGAAAAGCTGAAACGCCAGATGTCCGAGAACGGCGTCGCCGCCCAGGCGCTTCTGATCCCAGAGATCGTGGAGCTTTCGGCAGGCGATTGCGCGCGCCTGCTCGACATGGCCCCAGACCTCGCCCGCTTTGGCCTGGGCATCGAAGCCTTCGGCGGCAGCGCAATCGCCGTGCGCGAAACCCCCGCGATCCTCGGCGAGGTCAACGCCCGCGGACTCCTCCTCGATATCCTCGACGAACTTGCCGACCAGAATGACAGCACCCTGCTGCAATCCAGGCTCGAGGCCATCCTCAGCCGCATCGCCTGCCACGGCTCCATCCGCTCGGGCCGCTGGATGCGCGCCGAGGAGATGAATGCGCTGCTGCGCGAGATGGAGGCGACACCCCATTCCGGCCAGTGCAACCACGGACGGCCGACCTACGTGGAACTGAAACTCAAGGACATCGAAAGGCTCTTCGGCAGGACATGATCGAGATCGGCGGACAAAGCTACGCATGGGACGACCCCGTTGTCCTCGCCACCCTCGCGGGCGGCGCGCTGATGCTGCTCATCCTGATCCTGCTGATCATGGCCGTCCGCGGCACCGCCCGCTCCGCCCGCATGGCTGCCCCCCTCGGCCAGCAACTCCAGCTTCTCGGCGGCCAAGTCCAGCAACTCGCCACGCATCAGGCGCAGTTGCAGGGCAGCCTCCAGAACGTCTCGGACACGCAAGCCAGCGCCCAAATGCAGATGATCCAGACGGTCGAGGCGCGGCTTGCCACTGTGCAACAGCAGATGCAGGACCGCCTTGCCGACAACGCCGCCAAATCCGCGCGCGCACTCTCCGAGATGCAGGAGCGCATGAACCAGACGCTTCACGGCACCTCCAAACAGACCACCACCAGCCTCACGCAATTGCAGGAACGCCTCGCCGCCATCGACAAGGCGCAGGACAATATCACCAAACTCTCGGGCGACGTGCTCAGCCTTCAGGACATCCTCAGCAACAAGCAAACGCGCGGCTCCTTTGGCGAGATCCAACTGCGCGACATCGTCTCCAAGGCGCTCCCCGCGAACGCTTACGCCCTGCAAGCGACTCTCTCGAACGGCAAGCGCCCCGATTGCCTGATCCACCTGCCGAACCCGCCGGGCCCCATCGTCATCGACAGCAAATTCCCGCTGGAAGCCTACGAGGCGCTGCGCGCCGCCGAGACCGACCACCAGCTTAAGGAAGCCGTGCGCGCGATAAAGGTGGCCGTGCGCAAGCACATCGACGACATCGCCGAGAAATACATCATCGAGGGCGAGACCGCCGACGGCGCCCTGATGTTCCTGCCCTCCGAGGCGGTCTATGCCGAACTGCACGCCAACTTCGGCGAACTCACCCGCTACGGTTTCGAAAAACGCGTCTGGATCGTCTCGCCCACCACCTGCATGGCGACGCTCAACACCATGCGCGCAATCCTCAAGGACGCGCGGATGCGCGAACAGGCGGGTGCCATTCGCAAGGAGCTGAGCGCGCTCCATGGGGACGTGGAGCGGCTTGTCACCCGCGTCGGCAACCTGGATCGTCACTTCGGTCAGGCGCGTAAGGACGTGGACGAGATCATGATCTCGTCTGAAAAGGCCGCCAAGCGGGCAGGGCGGCTGCACAACTTCGATTTTGAGGAACTGGAGGGCGAGACGACCAAGACGAACGTCCTGCCGCTTGCCAAGTCGGACGGCTAACGCAAAGCTTCTGCCGCCACCTATGCCAGCCGGAAAACGGTGTGCAGGCCGTCGAGGCCCTCAAGCTCCACTGACGTCTCCTCGATAAACCGGAACGCTCCTGCCTCGCCAACCCTCGCGCGCGTGGCGTCCGAAACCCTGATCTCTCCGGGGGCCGCAAGGGCTGCAATCCGCGCCGCCTTGTTGACGACGGTGCCAAAGAAATCGTCCTTCGTCTGAACCACGTTGCCGGTGTGAATCCCGATGCGCAGAGCGATTGCAGGGCCGTCCGACCGCTCTGTCGCGTCCATGATCGCCTGCGCCGCGCTGAGCGCGCTTGCGGGGTCGGGAAAGCTCGACATGGTCCCGTCGCCCAGCGATTTCACAAACTGACCGCCTACTTCTTCGATGCAGCCGCGCAGCTCATCGAAGTGCCGCGCCACCTCCGCAGACCACAGGCGGTCCCCCAGCACGGAGGCAAGCCGGGACGAATTGACGATGTCGGTGAACATGATCGAGGCAAAGCCTTCGCGCTGGTCCAGCGCGAACCCCTTGCGCGCGGCGGCGACAAGATCGGCAATCACGGTCTGTTCGTAGCCGACGAATTCCACGTTCGGGATGGGCACAGACCCATGTCGGTGCACGATCTTCCAGACCCCGGCTTCAAGCTCGAGTATCAGCGTCGTTCGCACATTGAATATGCGGTCCGGCTGATGGGCAAAAACGATTTCGTGCGTCAGGCAGGACCAGCCGGTTTCACCGTTCTCGAAGGCTTCTGCAAAGGTTTCATCGTGCCTCAGCAAAGTCGGGTTGCCGCCGAAGAACGCGGCTACGCCTTCGCGCACGGCGTTGCCAGCCCAAAGCTCTCCTTCTCCGGTGCCGACAAACCGCAGATGGTCCTGCTCCGACATGAGGTTACGAAGCTCCGTCCCCCTGCGGTACTGGATCGCGTCGATCCAGCGCCGGGACACAGCCAGCACTTCGGGCGACGGTCGTGTCACCTTGCCCCGCCCATCCGGAAAAATTGTCCTGCGCAGATTTGCCTGAACATCCGAACCCTCTGGACCCGCACCATGTCTGTGGGGTCTCTGGCAAAACCCTAACATGGAAAGAATGCCAGTGGTAACCGCGTCGCTCGAAGATAAGGGCCTGAGGCCCTCAAAGCCGCGCGAACTTCTGGGCGATCTTCGGCAGGAAGCTCTTGAACTTCAACGGCGCATCAGTGACGGCGAGACAGATGCAATCCTCGCCGATGTCCGCCACCGGCGTATGCGACACCGACCCATCCGCCACCTCGATATCGCCACGGGCAAAGCGGTCGTCCTCGTCCATGAAGGCCCCCTGCAGCACCAGCGTCATCTCCATGCCTTCGTGGCTGTGATCGGGGATCGCGGTGCCCGCCGGGATCATCAAGAGCCGCGCGGTCGCGCTGCTGGATGTCGGCAGGATCGCCTGTTTCACGCCCATGCCGACGGGACGCCAGCGTACGGCGTCCAAATCGCCGCCCAGGTAGCTTTGCACCGGTTGTGGCAACGCGCCCTTCGCGGGTGTGGTCCGTTCTTCGACCGCTTCGCGATCAAGCCGCGCCAGCGTTTGCGTCAGGCTATCGGCAGCCATTGCGGACGCCTCCGCGGTTTCCAATACCGCGCCGCCGACGCTGTTATAACTTTCGACCACCGCGCGGCAGTCGTCGCACAGCGACACATGCGCCGCGACGATCAGGTTGAACGCCTCGGGCAGGTTGCCTGCGGCATAGGCCAGAAGGGTCTCTTCTTGAAGGTGATGTTTGATACTCATCGTTGTCGTCACTTCATGAGATAGCGCAGGCGGTCCAGCGCCAGTCGGATACGGGATTTGATCGTGCCAAGCGGCAGACCGGTGAGGCTTGCGATCTCGGACTGGGTGAGATCGCCGAAATAGGCTTTTTCAATCAGGTCGCGCTGCTGTTCCGGCAGCGCCTTCAGCGCTTCGACCAAAAGTGCACTTTCCTGCTGCAACCCGATCACTTCGGCCTGGTCGGGTTCGGGCTCCGGCCCCCAGGGCAGATCCTCGGGCTCGGGCCGGTTCTCGCGGCGCAGCATGTCGATACGGCGGTTGCGGGCGATGGTGAATATCCAGGTGGCGACCGAAGCGCGGCGCGGATCGAACTGATCGGCCTTGCGCCAGAGCGTCGTCATCACATCCTGCGCGCATTCCTCGGCAGTCGTCGCGTCAGCCCCGGATTTCATCAGGAAGCCTTTTACCCGCGGCGCGAAATGCGTGAACAGATCGGCGAACGCGGCCTTGTCCCGGTCATCGCGGACCCGCTTCATGAGTGCGACCCAATCGGGTTCCATATCGGATTTGGCCTTGCCCGGGGACGGCTGCTTGCTCACCGTGCGCATTTGGGGTGCACGGGGTATCGGGGGCCATCCCGTTCCCCCGAAGGTGCGCCCTGCGCTTTCTGATACCTGAACTAGCATGAACGTCTTACGCGGCAAAAGACCCGTCAGATCAAAAATAATTCCACGATTTTTTAAATCTGGCCGCCGGGGTGCCCCGTATTACATCCAACGCAATCGAAACGAACAGGACGCGACGACCCTATGCCATTCGAAGACCCACGCCTCGGCCACCAAGGCCCGCACATGCGCCGCAACATTGCCGTGATCGGCGCTGGCATTTCCGGAATGGGTGCCGCGCATATGCTGGCACCCCAGCACGACGTGACCCTGTTCGAGGCGGGCAAGCGGTTGGGTGGCCACGCCCGCACGGTGATCGCTGGCAAGAACGGCGATCAGCCGGTCGATACCGGCTTCATCGTGTTCAACTACGCCAATTATCCGCATCTCGCCGCCCTGTTCGACGAATTGGATGTGCCAGTCGTCAAATCCAACATGAGCTTTGGTGCATCGATCGACGGCGGCCGGCTGGAATACGCGCTGCACGGGGCGGACGCTTTCTTTGCGCAGCGTAAGAACGCGCTGAACCCCTCCTTCATCCGCATGCTGCGCGACATCTTCAAGTTCAACAAGAATGCCCTGAGCGTCGCCAATGACCGCTCGCTGACCATCGGTGAATTCCTCGAAGTGCTGGGTACCGGCCGCTACTTCCGCGACTACTACCTCTCGCCGCTCTCCGGTGCGATCTGGTCGACGCCTACCGAAAAGATCATGGATTTCCCCGCCCACGCCATGGTCCAGTTCTTCGAAAACCACGCGCTGCTGAATTACTCGGGCCAGCACCAGTGGTATACGGTGCAGGGCGGCTCGCAGAACTATGTCACCCGGCTCGAGGCCGCTATGCGCCGCAACCGCGTGGACATCCGCCTCAGCGCCGCCGTGCAGGGCGTGCGCCGCACGCCCTTCGGCGTCGAGGTCAAGACATGGGGCGGCGAATGGGAAGCCTTCGACGAGGTGATCTTCGCCACTCACTCAGACGACAGCCTTGCGATGCTGACCGACGCCGATCCGGTGGAGAAACAGGCGCTGGGTGCGATCAAGTACCAGCCCAACGACATCACGCTCCACGCTGACGCGCGCATGATGCCCAAGCGGCGCAAGACCTGGGCCTCCTGGGTCTACACCGAGGACCGCGATGCGGCTTCCGACCGGATTGACCTGACCTACTGGATGAACTCCTTGCAGCCCATCCCGATGGACGACCTGCATTTCGTGACGCTCAACACCAAGCGCACGATTCGCGAGGAGCTGATCTACGATCAGGTCACGCTGCGCCACCCGGTCTACGACCTTGAGGCATTGGCTGCCCAGAAGGTCGTGGCCGAGCATAACGGTACCCGCAACACGTGGTTCTGCGGTGCTTGGATGCGGCACGGCTTCCACGAGGACGGGTTGGCCAGCGCCGTGGACGTGGTTGAGGCCATCACCGCCGCCCAGCCGATGGCGATTGCTGCCGAATGACACAAACCGTCGATCATATCGCGGGCCACACCTATCACGGGCGCAAGGGGGCGGTGGAGAACGCTTTTCGCTACTCCATCGACTACGTGCTCTGCGACGCCGAGGCGCAGTTGCGCACGCCCGCGCTTTTTAGTCGCAACCGCGCCGGGCTGACCTCTCTTCAGGACAGCGACCACGGTGGCGCGCCGGGGCAGGGCAGGGGTGCCGCGTGGGTGCGCGACGTGCTGCGCGAACATGGCATCGAGGGGGTAGAGAAAATCGAACTCCTCGCCCAGCCCCGCGTGCTGGGCCATGTCTTCAACCCGGTCAGCTTCTGGCTCTGCCGCGATGCGGGCGGAGCGCTGATCGCCGTGATCTCCGAGGTCACGAACACCTACGGTGACCGCCACAGCTATCTTTGCCACCACGCTGACCAGCGCCCGATCCTGCCGCAGGACCACCTGCAGGCGACCAAGATCTTCCACGTCTCCCCCTTCCAGCCCATCGAAGGCGGCTACACCTTCCGCTTCGACATCACCGACGACCGCATCGGCGTCTGGATCGACTACACCGCGGGCAACGGCGGGCTCATCGCGACCCTCACGGGCAAGCGCCGCCCCCTGACCAACACCGGCATCCTGCGCGCCATGCTGCGCCGCCCACTTGGCGCGCGGCGCGTGCTCGCTTTGATCCACTGGCAAGCGCTGAAACTGTGGTGGAAAGGGGCCAAGTTCCGCCCCCGTCCCGAACCGCCACAGGAAGAAGTCACCCAGTGAACGAGGCCATTCGGCAGCGCCTTCCCTCCTACGCACTCTTCGCCGCCCTGCTGTCGGCGGCGGGTTTGCCGATCTATATCCACGCGCCCAAGTTCTACGTCGACGAATACGGCGTCTCGCTCGCCGCATTGGGGTCGGTGCTCTTCGGCCTGCGGCTTTTCGACGTGATACAGGACCCGGTGCTGGGGCGGCTGTCCGAGAAACTACGCCACCGCCGGGGCCTTGCCGTTATACTGGGTGCCTCTGTCATGGCTGCCGCGATGGTCGGGCTTTTCGGGATCGACCCGCCGGTCGATCCGCTGATCTGGTTCATCGCCATGCTGACACTGGTCTTCTCCGGCTTCAGTTTCCTGACCATCTGCTTCTACGCACAAGGCGTCGCCAAGGCGGACAGTATGGCGGGCAAGGGCCATCTGTCGCTTGCCCGCTGGCGCGAGACCGGGGCGCTTCTGGGGGTCTGCGTGGCCTCGGTGGCGCCGGTCGCGCTGGGCGTGGTGATGGGCGCGCCCTTTGCGGGGTTCGCGGCTGGCTTTGCGGTCCTGGCGCTGGCGGCGGTGCTGGCCATGTCGGGGGAATGGAAGGACACCGGCTTGCCTGCCTCCGCCGGTTTCGGCACCGTGCTTTCCGACCCGCTGGCGCGCAAGCTTCTGATGATTGCGCTTGTCAACGCGGCCCCCGTTGCCGTCAGCTCGACCCTCTTTCTCTTCTACGTCGAGATCGCGCTGCAGGCACCCGGCTGGGAAGGGCCGCTGCTCTTGCTGTTCTTTTTGTCGGCGGCAGCGGCGGCACCCTTCTGGGGAATGCTGGCCGAGCGCTACGGCCCGAAGCCTGTGCTGCTGGCCGCCATGGTGCTCGGTATCCTGTCTTTCGGCGGCGCGCTCTTTCTGGGTGCGGGCGATCAATGGCTGTTCGCTGTGGTCTGCCTCGCCTCGGGCGCGGTGCTGGGGGCGGACCTGACCCTGCTGCCCGCGATGTTCGCAACACGGATGGCAAAAATCTCGCCGTCGGCCGCCGAGGGCTTTGGTCTGTGGTCATTTGTCTCGAAGTTCACATTGGCTTTGGCCGCCGTCGCGCTACTTCCTCTGCTTGAGAGCGCAGGTCTCGAAACGGGATCGCAGGAAAGCCCGCCCGAGGCGGTGCGCCTGCTTGTCCTTCTTTATGCCGGTGTGCCCTGCGTACTGAAACTGATTGCAATCGCGCTGCTGAGCAGCGCCAGGGGAATGGAGGACGCCTGATGGAAACACTGATTTTGATCATGTTCGGCGTCCTGATCGCGATTGGCGGGGTGATCCTGCGCCGCCGTTTTGCCGAGTTCTACGGTCAGAGCATCGAGGACTACGAAGATGGCTTTCCGACCTTCGACATCCAGCAGCACCTCAACGGCAAGATGGTCTGCGAGGGGGTCATCTTTGGCCCGATGGGGCGGGTGACCAGTACCTTCGTCGCGGATTTCGACATCAACTGGGACGGTGACCGCGGCGTCATGGACGAACTGTTCCGCTACAACGACGGCTCCACCCAGAAACGCCAGTGGATCATCACGATGGGCAAGGATGGCCATTTCATCACCGAGGCCGAGGATGTGCCGGGCGGCGGCCGGGGTGTGCAGGCGGGGCCAGCGGTGCAGATGCGTTACGCCATTCGGCTGCCCGAGGAGTCCGGTGGGCACGTGCTCAAGACAGTGGACTGGATGTACCTCACGCCCGACGAGGTGATCGTGAACCGCAGCCAGTTCCGCAAGTTCGGCTTCAAGGTGGCCGAGCTTGTCGCAACCATCCGCCCGGTGGAGGCCGCATGAGAAACTGGCAGGGAAAACGCTACTGGCTTGTCGGCGCGAGCGACGGCCTGGGTGAAGCACTCGCCCACAAGCTCAGCCGTGCAGGGGCGGAGGTGATCGTCTCCGCCCGCTCCGAGGACAAGCTGAAAAAGGTGGTCGAGGCACTGCCCGGCAAGGCCAGCTACAAGACTGTCGATGTCTCGGACAACGACAGCGTCATCGCGGCGGCCAAGGCAGTGGGAGAGGTTGACGGCGTTGTCTACCTCGCCGGGGTTTACTGGCCCTTCAGCGCCAAAGAATGGGACGCCGATCAGGCCAACGCCATGGCGGACATCAACTTCACCGGCCTCATGCGCACCATGGGCCAGGTTGTCCCGCCCATGGTCGCCCGCGACAAGGGCCACATCGTCATCACCTCCAGCCTGACGGGCTTTCGCGGTCTGCCCGGCTCCATCGGCTACACCGCCTCCAAGGCAGGCACCATGAGCCTTGCCGAATGCATGTACGCCGACCTGCGCAAGACCGGTGTGCAAGTGCAGGTGATCAACCCCGGTTTCATCAAGACACAGCTGACGGACAAGAACGACTTCCGCATGCCCTTCCTGATGGAACCCGAAGAGGCCGCGCAGGCGGTTTTCGAGCACATCAGCGGCGACAAGTTCAAGAAAAGCTTCCCTTGGTTGTTCTCACTGGTCTTCCGGCTCAGCCAGTTTCTGCCGGACGCGCTCTACTACCGGATTTTCAGCTAGCTCGAAGTCGTAGAAAGGCGCTGCGGGGCCCTCCAAAACCAGCAGCGGTTTCGCACCCACCCTCGCGCGCGGCCTGCCTGACATGGGACCGGACGCTTCCCAAGAGAAATCATCGTATCCCCTGAAGGGGCCCCTCGAGGATTTCTCTTGGCAACCGCCCGGTCCCCTGTCCGCCTGTCCTCACGCAAGGGCGGCTCCGAAACCATGGCAGGTGATGGCGGTCAAGCCTTTGACAGGTGGTCTCTGAATAGCCCTTCCGCTCGCGCCCAGACGCCGTCGGGGTCGCCCTTGAGCGCCTTCAGCGTCGGCAAGAGTTGTGCGGCGTAATCCTTCGAGCTTTCCAGCGGCAGCATCGACGGCAGGTTGTCGATCGCCATCACGTCGAGAGGCGGCGCGTCATGCACCCGCCGCGCCGGTGCCTCCCAGCATGTCACGCGGTCATAGACCGGGACCGGATTGAAAGCGCTGTCCGGATCGCAGGCGATATCGCCAATGACGCTGAGCCGGCGCTTTGCAGTCAGTGCGTTCTTCGGCACGAAAACGGGCGTCTGCGGCCCCGCAAGGATGCAGTTGAGAAAGATATCGTGCTCGAGGATTTCCGGAAACGGCCCCCCATGTGCCGTCTCGGCCATGTCCCAGCCCGTCACAGGCACATCCATGGCGCGGCACAGATCGGCGGCCCCGTTCCCCACACGCCCCAAGGCCCCGATGATCAGCGCGGTGGGCGGCTTGCCGTCCCCAAGCTCCTGCTTCAGCGCCTTCTTCATCTCCTCGGCGTTCGCATAAGGGGCCACCGCCCCACAGATCGCACCCTGCTGCTGCGCCGCCCAGCACTTCAGCGACACCGCCGCCCCCGCAAAGCCCGCCCAGTAGCCAAAGGCCGCCACCCGGCGGCCCTTCTCATCCGTCAGATACTCCAGGTCCAGCAGCTTCCCGCCGCCCGCCTTGAACCGCTTCAGCAACCGCTGCCCCGCCGACTGCCCCTTGAACGCATGGCCGAACATGATGTGCCGATGCCTGAGCGGCGTGCCATCGTCCGGCAGTTCCTTCAGACCAAAGACAATCGCCCCCTCCGGCGCATCCGGCCAGCTGTGCGCGGGCACAATCGCGCAACCTGTGGCACGATAGGCCTCCGTCGCAATCACACGGCTCTCCGAGGCCTCGACCGAAACCGCGAACCCCTCTGCCATCAGCGCCGCAACCCCGTCGGGCGTGATCCCTACGCGGGTTTCGTTGTCGCGCTGCTCGGCCCGGACCCAGAGGTGCGGCGCGCTCACAGCATCCCCTTGGCGCGTACCGCCTTGACGCTCTCCCGCGCCTCCATCCGTGCAAGGAATGCCTCGATGCGCTGATAATCCGCCACCGTCACCTTATCCCCCGCCAGCCAGTTGCAGACTATGAACAAATACGGATCGGCCACCGAGAACGCATCGCCAAGAACGAAATCCCCCCGCAGACAATGCGCCTCGACGTATGCCGCGCAGGCTGCCATCGTCTCCGGCACCTTCGCCGCCATATCGTCGAAACTTTCCTGCCGGTCCGCCCAGCGTGTCCCGCGCATCTTGTGCGCATGGGCCACATGCATCGTCGAGGCGAGGTAGTACATCACGCTGCGCATATGCGCAGCCTCCTCGATGTCCGAGGGGACCAGCCCCGTCTCCGGCTTCAGCGCGGCCAGATAGTCGAGGATCGCCCCCGTTTCCGTCAGAATGCTCCCGTTCACCAGCACCAGCGCTGGCACCCGGCCCTTGGGGTTGATTTCCAGATAGGGCGCCTTGGTCTGCTCGGCACTGGCGAAATCAACCTTCACCGGGTCATACGCGATCCCCGCCTCATGCAGGGCAATCGCCACGGCAATCGAGATCGTACCAGTGGCAAAGTAAAGCTTCATCATCGTCAGAACCTTTCAGATATGGGTTTGCGCTTGCCGCCGGTCCGGCCTGTCCAGGTGCGGCACCGCGTTGAAGAGCACCGGCGACCAATGCCCGCCGATGGGAAAAAGCCGGTGCATGGAGGTATGCATGATCGCCAGCGCCACCCGCGCCTGTGCCGGGATATCAAGGCCCATCGCCTGCGCCATGGCCATGGCAATGAGGCCGCCCGAGGTGACGACCAGCGCCGGACCGGGCTCTGCCGCGATCTCCTGCAGGGCGTCTTCCACCCTTGTGTGAAATTCATCCCAGGTCTCCGGCGCGCCCTCCAGCTTTCCGTCCCGCCAATAGGTGAAGACCGTCGGCAGATGCGTGGAAAACGCTCCTTGCTCATGCGGAAAGGGGATGCCGTGCTGATCCTCCAGAAGCTGCGCCATGGTGAAATATTCCAGCTCATTCAGCCGCGCATCGCGCACGGGCTCGATCTCCATCCCCATGCTGTTCGCGGTTTCCTGATGCCGGGTCAGCGTCCCGGTGAACAACCGGCTGTGATGGTTCGCCGTCTCTTGCAGATGCTCCCCAAGCCAAGCCGCTTGCCTGTGGCCGAGATCGCTCAGCTTGTCATAGCTTTCCTCGTCGGTCGCGGTGGAATTGGCCTGGCCGTGGCGAATGAGCGTGATGTGGGACATGAGGGCTGCTTTCCTTCTGTCCGGGATTGATAGAGCAGCCGCCCGGCGGGGGAAAGCGCGACCTGCCATTTTCGGGGCCGCCGGGAAATCATGCCGCCCATCGGAAACCGCGCTTGGCGTAAAACCGGGGCAGGGTGTCGGGATTGGGACTCCTGCGAAAGCGGTGGATTCGCTATAGAGTTGCCAATTGCGGGAGGGCTCAGCATGGCCGACAAGATCACTTTCACGCTCGACGGCGAGACGGTCGAGGCGGAACGCGGCATGACCATCTGGGAAGTGGCCAACAGCCGCGGCCTCAAGATCCCGCACCTCTGCCACAAGCCCGCCCCCGGCTACCGGCCCGACGGCAACTGCCGCGCCTGCATGGTCGAGATCGAGGGCGAGCGCACGCTCGCCGCCTCCTGCATCCGCGAACCCTCCGAAGGCATGGTGGTGACCACCAACAACGCCCGCGCCGAGAACGCGCGCAAGATGGTGATCGAACTGCTGCTGGCCGATCATCCTGACCAAGAGGCGGCCCACGACCGCTCGTCGCACATGTGGGATATGGCAGCGATGAACGGTGTCGGGGAAAGCCGCTTTCCAAAGCTTGAAGAGGGCCACATTCCGCTTCTCGACGACAGCCACGTCGCCATGCGCGTCAACCTCGACGCCTGCATCCAGTGCGGCCTCTGCGTCCGCGCCTGCCGCGAGGTGCAGGTCAACGACGTGATCGGCATGTCGGGCCGGGGGCACGACAGCTGGCCCACCTTCGACATGGCAGACCCGATGGGGGCCAGCACCTGCGTTGCCTGTGGTGAATGCGTACAGGCCTGCCCGACTGGTGCGCTCATGCCCGCCACCGTGCTCGATGACGACCAGAAAGGCGACAGCGCCGACTTCGACGAAGAGGTGAACAGCATCTGCCCCTTCTGCGGCGTCGGCTGCCAGGTCTCGCTCAAGGTCAAGGACGGCAAGATCAAGTATGTCGAGGGCATCAACGGCCCCGCGAACGAAGGCCGCCTCTGCGTCAAGGGCCGCTTCGGCTTTGACTACATCCACCACCCGCATCGCCTGACGAAACCGCTGATCCGGCGCGACGATGCACCGGCCAAGGGCCTCAATGTCGACCCCGGTAACTGGCAGACCCATTTCCGCGAAGCCTCCTGGGACGAGGCGCTGGATTTCGCCGCCAAGGGCCTGAAAGACATCGGCGGCACCGGCGTCGCCGGTTTCGGCTCGGCCAAATGCACCAACGAAGAGGCCTACCTCTTCCAGAAGCTGATCCGCCAGGGCTTTGGTCACAACAACGTCGACCATTGCACGCGGCTTTGCCACGCCTCCTCGGTCGCGGCCCTGATGGAAAACGTGGGCTCCGGCGCCGTCACCGCGACCTTCAACGAGATCGAGAATGCCGATGTCGCCATCGCCATCGGCTGCAACCCGATTGAAAACCACCCCGTCGCCGCCACCTATTTCAAGCAATTCGCCAAGCGCGGCGGGAAGCTCATTGTGATGGACCCGCGCGGCGTCGGCCTGCGCCGATTTGCCAGCCACATGCTGCAATTCCGCCCCGGCACCGATGTGTCCATGCTGAACGCGATCATGCACGTGATCGTCGAGGAAGAGCTTTATGACCAGCAGTACATCGAGGCCTATACCGAGAACTGGGAGGCCGAAAAGGAACACCTCGCCGATTTCTCGCCCGAGGCCATGGCCCCCGTCTGCGGCATCGACGCGGAAGTATTGCGCGACGTGGCGCGCACCTTTGCCGGGGCCAAGGCCGCGATGATCTTCTGGGGCATGGGCGTCAGCCAGCACATCCATGGCACCGACAACGCCCGCTGCCTGATTTCGCTTGCGCTGATGACCGGCCAGGTGGGCCGCCCCGGCGCCGGGCTGCATCCGCTCAGGGGCCAGAACAACGTGCAGGGGGCGTCCGACGCGGGCCTCATCCCGATGTTCCTGCCCGACTACCAGTCGGTGATGAACGACGAGGTCCGCGCGGCCTTCACTGAGGTCTGGGGCAGCGGGGATTTCTCCAACCAGAAGGGCCTCACCGTGACCGAGATCATGGACGCGGTGCACGCGGGCAAGATCAGGGGTATGTATATCCTCGGCGAGAACCCCGCCATGTCCGATCCGGACGTCGAACACGCCCGCGACGCGCTGGCCAAGCTCGACCACCTCGTCGTGCAGGATATCTTCATCACCGAAACGGCGAACTACGCCGACGTGATCCTGCCCGCCTCGGCCTTTGCCGAAAAAACGGGCACGGTGACCAACACCAACCGCCAGGTGCAAATGGGCCGCCCCGCCGTGCCGCCCCCCGGCGAGGCGCGCGAAGACTGGTGGATCGAGGTGGAACTGGCCAAGCGGCTCGGACTCGGCTGGGATTACACCGGCCCCGCGGATGTCTTTGCCGAGATGAAGCAGAACATGCGCTCGCTCAACAACATCACCTGGGAGCGGCTCGAGAACGAGAACGCGGTGACCTACCCGTCGCTCTCGCCCGAGGACCCCGGCCAGCCCATCGTCTTTGCCGACGGATTCCCCCGCCCCGACGGTCGCGCGCGCTTTACGCCTGCGTCGATCATCGCGCCGGACGATGTGCCGGATGCGGATTTCCCGATGATCCTGACCACCGGGCGACAGCTGGAACACTGGCACACCGGCTCCATGACCCGCCGCGCCAGCGTGCTCGATGCGGTCGAGCCCGAGGCCAACTGCTCGCTCCATCCCTCCACCCTGCGCAAGCTGGGCGTCGCGCCGGGCGAACACGTGCGCCTCACGACCAAGCGCGGTTCCATCGAGATCATGGCCCGCGAGGACCGCGCGGTTGCCCCCGACATGGTGTTCCTGCCCTTCGCCTACGTGGAAGCGGCCGCGAACATCCTCACGAACCCGGCCGTGGACCCCTATGGCAAGATCCCCGAGTTCAAGTTCTCGGCGGTCCGCGTCGAGGCGGCGGTGGAACAAGTCGCGGCGGAGTGATCCGATTGTGCGGGCAAAGCCCGCGTTCTATCTATGAATTGGGGCTCTGCCCCAAACCCCGGGGCTTTATCTGGCCAGAAAGAGATGACGATGAAAGTCGATGCGGCGCGGTTTCTTAGAGATTTGCATGAGTTGCGGAACTTCGGTGCCTCCGGTGTGGGCAAGGGCGTCGTGCGGCCTGCCTTCTCGGACGCCGATGTGGCGGCGCGGCGCTGGCTGGCGGGGCGGTTTGCCGAAGCGGGTCTACGCGTCGAGGTCGATGCCATGGGCAATGTCTTTGGTCTGGCTGACGCGCCCTCGCTGCTGATGGGCTCGCATTCCGACAGCCAGCCCGAAGGCGGCTGGCTCGACGGGGCGCTGGGGGTCATCGCAGCACTGGAGGTGGCACGCGCGGCGCGCGAAGCGGGGGGACCTGCGGTCTCGGTTGTTTCTTTCCAGGACGAGGAAGGGCGTTTTGGTGGCCTGACAGGGTCTTCGGTCTGGAGCGGGTATACCCCCTTGCCGGAAGTGGATGGGATTGCCGATCATGGTGGCCTGACGTTGCGGGACGCACGGCAGGCGCTGGGCGATCTGGTGACGGGGGACGTGAACCCCGCGCAATTCACCGGATTCATAGAGCTGCATATCGAACAGGGCCTCACGCTCGCTGCGGCGGGCGAGCAGATCGGCGTTGTCGATGCCATCGTCGGGGTGCGGCAGATCCCCATCACCTTGACCGGCCAGCAGAACCACGCGGGCACCACCCAGATGCACCTGCGCCGCGATGCCTTCCAGGGGCTGAGCCGGTTCAATACCACGCTGAACGACCGGCTGCGCAACGTCGTCACGCCGACGACCGTCTGGACCATCGGACAGGTGGACCTGCACCCCAATGCCTCTTCCATCGTGCCGGGACGGGTGACGTTTTCGATGCAGTGGCGCGATGGCGATGCGGACCGTTTGCGGCGGATGGAGCGGATCGTGCGGGACTGTGCAGAAGAGGTCGCGGGCGACATGGGCCTTGGCGTGGAGTTTGGCCCCATGTGGGAACTCGAGCCCACCGCGATGGACACGCGGCTGCGCACGGCGCTCGAGGCCGGGGCCGAAACAGTCGCACCCGGCAAATGGCGCCGCATGCACTCCGGCGCACTCCATGATGCGACCAACGTGGCGCGGCTGATGCCTGCGGCCATGCTCTTCGTGCCCTCCATCGGCGGGATCAGCCACGCCTTCGAGGAAGACACCGACGAGGAAGACCTGGTGGCGGGCCTGCGCGTGCTGGCCGAGGCGGTGGCGCGGCTCTAGACTGCGAAGGGATCGTTGAAAAGGCCCACAAGCGGCATCAGAAAGTCGCCTGCACCGGGGGCCAGTGCATCCGCGTAATGGCTGTCGATAGCGGCGACCGCTGCCGCGATGCTGTCAGCGCTGCCGTCGAAAAGCGCCATGGTGGCCACCGCATCCGCCACGTCGGACATCCCGAACGTCACGGCAAAGCGCGCGCCGATATCGGTCTTGTCTCCAAGGTACTGCCGGTCGGCAAGCTGCTGGCTGATGAAATCGGGGGTGGCACCGGGGGGCGGGGCAGCCTTGGCCCCCTCGAGCACGGCAAGGATAAAGATATCCCGCCCCACCGCACCGGAATTGAGGACACCCACCCAGAAATCGAAGCCCGCCTGGTCCGGCACCCGGCCCAGCACGTTCGTATAGACCGCCGTCGCGATCCCGGCACTGGTCATCTCCGCAGGATAGAGCGCGCGGGTCTCGTCCTGATCGATGAAAAGCCGCGCCATATCGGGCAGCGTGGTGCCCTTGGCATAGGCATTGCCCCAGAAATACAGGCCATTGGCGTCGGGTGCGCGGTTGAAATAGGCGATGTAGAGCTCGACGATGGCGGAAAGCTGGGGTTCGGACAGCGTCGTGATCCCCTCCATCGCCGTCAGATCGACAAGCCGCCCGTCGCCAAAGATCACCTCCTCCATGGAGATCAGGGTATCCTGCCCCGCGCCGCCGCTTGTCCGGTCCTGGACCGTGATCGGCCCGTCCGCGGACAGGACAAGCGTGCTGGCCGTCGATGACGCGTCAAAAACCGCCCTGTCCACCCCGTGCCCGCCGTCAAGCACATCGTTGCCCGCCCCGCCATTCAGCGTATCATCGCCGTCCTGCCCGAAGAGAAAATCGCCGTTACCAAGACCGACCAGCATGTCCGCGCCTTGGCTGCCCGCCCAATCGCCGTCGCGCCAGCTGTCGTTGCCATAGACCTTTTCCAGCAGGGCAAAGCCCAGCGGATCGTATTCCGCCAGCTCCTCGCGCGTGTTGACGAAATTGGTAAAGGCGTCGGGCGGGCGCTCGTGGTCGAAATAGGCATTCGACATTTCGGCGAAATATTCGTCCTCGTTGGTGGCCGCATAGGTGTTGGCCCAGAGGCCCCCGTCCATGGCAAGGGCGTAGGCCGTCGACAGCTCGAGCCGCAGCGCGTCGTCAAAGCCGATGTTCTCGATCGCATGGGCGAATTCGTGCACGGTGATGTTCTGGGTTGGATGCGCGTTCAGCGGCGATTGTAGCCGCAGGATGTTGTTCTCGGTCACGCTGGTCACCGGGATGCCCAGCGTGCCGCCGTATCCCTTTTGCGGGGCGAAGGGCGCGTGTTCGGGGATCAGCAGCGTCGTTTCATTGCCGGGGATGATCGCGATGCGGCTGTCGGCATCGGCAAGGCGCGCGGCGATATCGGGGCGGTGCCGCAGCATGTTTGCGGCTGTCTCTGTCGCCGTGGTCAGGGCGACCGGGCTGACCGCGTCGCTGGCCAGCGTGTACTGACCCAGCCAGGCATAGGCCTGGGTATAGACCGGATCGAAGCGGGAAGGGACGGTGACGAACATGGCGCGACTCCGATCAGATCGGTCAGAAGCATTCAATCGCTTGCCGGGCGGCTGTCAATCGCTGCTTTTGGTCATGTCCGGCACAAGGGACTTTGCGAAAGTGATCGAGGTGGGACGGTCGAACCCCTCATGTGTCGTGCGTTCCGTTTCGCGAAACCCTGCCTTCCGGAAAAGCGCGTGGTTCTCGGTCAGTTCGACCCGGCTTTGCAGGAGGAGTGCGGGTTTGTCGAGCGCACGCGCCCGTTCCTCTGCCAGCGCCAGCAGGCGCTGTGCCAGCCCGCTGCGTCGGGCGGCAGGCGCCACGGCGATCTTACCTATGTAAAGGTGATTCGGTGCCGGTGTCAGGATGGCGCAAGCGAGCGGCGGTTCGCCCAGTGACCAGGCCTCACCAGCTTCGGCATCGGCGGCCAGCCGTTCGAGGCTGAGGGACGCAACCGATGACGGCGGGTCGATCCGCGCGTTAAGCGGCGCAAAGCAGCTGTGGATCAGAGCGTGCAGCGCGGGCAGATCGGGGCTGTCCGCCCCATGCCGCCGCGGCGCTAGCTCCATGTGACATCGCCCAGAAAGATATACCCCGCCCCGTAGATTGTCTTGATCAGCTGCGGGTTCTTGGGGTCCTCGCGCAGTTTCGTGCGCAGGCGCGAGATGCGCACGTCCATGGCGCGGTCGAAACTTTCCGAGGCCACGCCGCCGAGGCTTTCCTGCATCTGCGCCCGGCTTATCAATCGCTTGGGGCTTTCGAGGAAAAGTCGCAGGACTTCACTCTCGGCCTGCGAGAACGGCACCTCCTCGCCCGCCTCGTCCTGCAGCACGTAGCGGTCGAAATGCGCCGTCCAGCCGTTGAAACGCGCGGTATTGCCGCCCTGACCGCTGGCCTTGGGGCTGCGCAGCCGCGCGCGGATGCGGGCCACGACCTCGGCCGGGTCAAAGGGCTTGATGATGTAGTCATCCGCCCCCAGTTCCAGCCCCGTCACCCGGTCCTGTACCTGCGCACGGCCCGAGATGATGATCACCACCGCGCCCTGTTCCAGCGCCAGCCGGTGCACAAGGGCCAGACCGTCAGTGTCAGGCAGGCTCAGATCCACAAGGCAGACATCGGGCGTGCGCTTGGCGAGTGCCGCCTCGAAGGCGCGGGCACGGCCGAAGCTCAGCGTCTCGAACCCCGCTTCCTCCAGCGCATCGGCCAGCAGCGTGCGGATCTCCGGTTCATCGTCGAGGATGGTGACGAAAGGCTTGCTCATTGCGCGGCCACTGCCTCCGGCGTGATCAGCGCGGCGAGATCCTCTGCCGCGAAGGGCTTGCGCAGCACCGGGGCGACCTGCTGCGCGGCGCGGAAGAGCGCGTGATCGGCAGGCAGCGAGGTCATCAGCACCAGCGGCATCGCATCTCCGACCCGCTTGGCCAGATCAATGCCCGTCGCCTCGCCCACAAGCTGGATGTCCGACAGCACCAGCGCAATGTCCGGCAGATCGGCCAAGAGCGCCGTTGCCTCGTCCGCACTCGCCGCCTCGATCACCGAATGGCCAAGCCCCATCAGCATGTCGCGCACGCCCGCGCGGATATCCCCGTCATCCTCGACCAGCAGGACAAGGCCCGTGGTGGCCGGCAGCGCTGCCCGGTAAGGCAGCCGCAGCACCACCTGCGCCCCCCCCGCCGGCCCATTGCGCAGGCGGAGATCGCCGCCCGCCGACTTGGTCATGTCATAGACCATCGACAGCCCGAGGCCCGAGCCTTCGGTGCCCTTGGTGGTAAAGAACGGGTCGATCCCCCGCTCCAGCGCCGAAGCAGAGAAACCGGGCCCGTTGTCGGCCACCGTCCATTCGATCCAGATGTCATTCACCAGCCGCTGCGTCAGGGTGATCTGCCCCGCCGTGCCGCAGGCGTCGCGGGCGTTCAGGATCAGGTTCAAGAGACTGTCCGTCAGCCGCCCCTTGTCCAGCAGCACCGGTGCCTCGGGCATCTGGTTGTAGGTCCGCAGCACCACACCCGCCGGCAACGTCGGCGTCGCCAGCACCGTCAGATCGTCGATCAGCTGCCCGGGGTCCGTCGCCATCGGGCGCAGCTCGCGCGGGCCTGTCACATCGGCGATGGAGCTCAACAGCGCCCCGCCCCGGCGCGCCGCCGCCAGCGTCCCCTCGATCAACTCCCGCGTCCCAGCGGGCATATCCGGCAACCGTTTCAGCCGCGACTGCATGCCAAGGATGATCGTCAGCAGGTTCGAGAAATCATGCGCCAGCCCCGAGATCATCTGCGCCGCGATCTCGCGCTTGCGGGTCTGTTGCAGGGCGACGCGCGCCTGCGTTTCCTCGGTGATGTCCATCGACAGAATATAGACGCCGCCCTGCCCGTCGGGGGTAAAGGCCACCCGGATGCGCCGGGCCGAAGCGTCGTCGGTAAACTCCAGCACCGACGGCGCGCCGCCATAGGCTTCCTTCAGCGACGCCTCGATCCGCCCGAATGCCGAAGCCCCCAGCGCATCCCTGATGTTCAGCCCCACGATATTGCTGGGTCGTCCGGGAATGACACTCGACAGGCGGCGGTTGGAATAGGTGTAGCAGCCCGTCGCATCCACATGGGCGATGTGCGCCGGCATCATCTCGGTCGTCAGCCGCGTGCGCGCCTCGCTCTCGGTCAGCTGACGCTTGGTCTCTTCCAGAGTGGTGATCATCGCTGCCAGCTCGCGGTTGGTCTGGCTCAGCTTCTCGGCATGGGCCAGTACCTGATCCGACAGCGCATCTGAACGGGCGCGCAACAGCGCTTCCTGCTCCTTGGTCGCGGTAATGTCCGTATAGACCGTGACCCATCCGCCCTGCGGCAGGGGGGACCCCTCGACACTGATGGTGCGCCCGTTCGACCGGGTTCGCTCCATGTAATGCGGCTTGAAAGCCCGAGCCTGCTCGACCCGTTCGGCGACAAATGCCTCCATGTCCTCGACAGCTCCGTATTCCCCGCGCCCGGCCAAATACCTGATGGTCTCCTCGAAGGTCGCACCGGGGGTCACAAGGCGGTCAGGCAGGCTGAACATCTGCTGAAAGGGGGCGTTGCAAACGACAAGATTCAGGTCCGAATCGTAAATCGACAGGGCCTGCGCGATCAGGTTCAGCCCCGCGCTGGTCATCGCCTTGGCCTGTTCGTCCGTGATCTGCATGGCTCCTCCGCTTCTATCGCTAGCACCGGGCGCGGCACCGCGCAAAGGAAGATGAACGGCTGTTACAATTCGTAAGGATTGGGAAAACTTTAGGAAAAAGTTGACCTCCACGGTGCCATCCGCATCCTACGGGAAGCGAGAATCGCGCGCCACGCGATCGTTCCTGCCCCAAGAACGGCAGGTATGGGAGGAAAGACATTGGCAACGCCTGAAACGCGCGCCGACGGACCGCAATCCGTCCCGGCGCTTTTGCACCGTAACGCTCAGAAGTTCGCGAACGCACCGGCGTACCGCGAAAAGGAATACGGTATCTGGCAAAGCTGGACCTGGGCCGAGACCGAAAAAGAGGTCGAGGCGCTGGCGCTGGGCCTCCTGAACTTCGGTGTGAACGAGGGCGATTTCATCGCCATCATCGGCCGCAACCGCCCCTATCTCTACTGGGCGATGATCGCCGCTCAGATGGTCGGCGCCGTGCCGGTCCCGCTATATCAGGACGCCAACGCAGAAGAGATGGCCTACGTGCTCGACCACTGCGGCGCGCGCTTCGTCATCGCGGGCGATCAGGAACAGGTCGACAAGGTGATCGAGGTGCAGGACAAGCTGCACCAGTTCGAGCACATGATCTATCTCGACCCGCGGGGTCTGCGGAAATACGACCACACGCATCTGCACCAGTACACCCACGTGCAGGAACAGGGCCGCGCGGCCCATGACGAATACATCAAAGAGCTACGCGCCCGCGAGGCCAAGCTGAATTACGACAGCACCGGCGTGATGCTCTATACCTCGGGCACCACCGGCAAACCCAAGGGCGTGGTGCTGAGCAACCGCAACATCATCGAAACCGCGAAGTCCTCGTCCGAGTTCGACAAGCTGCGCCAGAGCGACGACATCCTCGCCTATCTGCCGATGGCTTGGGTGGGCGATTTCATCTTCTCGGTCGGTCAGGCGATGTGGACGGGGTTCTGCACAAACTGCCCCGAAAGCGCGGACACCATGGCGGTTGATTTGCGCGAGATCGGCCCGACCTATTACTTCGCCCCGCCGCGTGTGTTCGAAACGCAGCTGACGAACGTAATGATCCGCATGGAGGACGCGGGCCGCTTCAAGAAATGGCTCTTTGACCACTTCATGGCGCACGCCCGCAAGGTGGGCCCTGCGATCCTCGACGGTAAGAAGGTCAGCCTTGGCGACCGGCTCAAGTATCGCTTGGGCGAATTGTTCGTCTACGGACCTTTGAAGAACACGCTGGGCTTTTCCCGCGTGCGCGTGGGTTATACGGCGGGTGAGGCGATCGGGCCGGAAATCTTTGATTTCTATCGCTCTTTGGGCATCAACCTGAAACAGCTCTATGGCCAGACCGAGGCCACGGTTTTCATCACCGCCCAGCCCGACGGCGAGGTGCGCAGCGACACCGTGGGCGTGCCGTCGCCGGGCGTGGAGTTGAAGATCAACGAAACCGGCGAGGTCTTCTACCGCTCGCCCGGCGTCTTCGTGGAATACTACAAGAACCCCGAAAGCACGGCGGACACCAAGGACCCCGAAGGCTGGGTCGCCACCGGCGACGCGGGCTTTATCGAGGAGGACACCGGGCATCTGCGCATCATCGACCGCGCGAAGGACGTGGGCCAGATGGCGGACGGGTCTCTCTTTGCGCCCAAGTACGTTGAAAACAAGCTGAAATTCTTCCCCAACATCCTCGAGGCCGTGGTCTTCGGGAACGGGCGGGACGAATGCACCGCCTTTATCAACATTGACCTGACGGCCGTGGGCAACTGGGCCGAGCGGAACAACATCGGCTACGCCTCCTATCAGGAACTGGCGCGGCATCCGCAGGTGATGAACACGATCCAGAGCCACGTGGAGGACGTGAACGCGAGCGTTGCCGAAGACGAGATGCTGTCGGGCTGCCAGATCCACCGCTTTGTGGTTTTGCACAAGGAACTGGACGCGGACGATGGGGAGCTGACGCGGACGCGGAAGGTACGGCGGCGGATCATCGAAGAGAAGTATCACGACATCATCACGGCGCTTTATGACGGCTCGGACAAGGTCTCGACCGAGACGGAAGTGACCTACGAGGACGGGCGCAAGGGGTCGATCAAGGCGACGCTGGAGATCCGCGCGGCCAAGGTGCTGCCAGTCGCCACCAAGAAGCTGGCGGCGGAATGACGGGCGGACGCGCGGCTGCGCCGACGCCCCTCCCGCCATCCCGGAAGGTGACGATAAATCAAAGGTTTGATGGATGAAAGATACGGTTGAAAGCTACGTCACCGAGGACGGCCGAACCATCGGCGGGGTGGTGATGGAGATGAAAAACATCACCCTGCGCTTTGGCGGTGTGGAGGCGATCAAGGACATTTCGTTCGATATCCGCGAGGGGGAAATCCGCGCGATCATCGGGCCGAACGGGGCCGGTAAATCCTCAATGCTGAACGTGATTTCGGGCTTCTATGTGCCCCAAGAGGGCGAGGTCTGGTACAAGGGCTCCCGCCGTCCGCCGATGAAGCCTTATCAGGTGGCCCAGCAGGGGATCGCGCGGACCTTTCAGAACATCGCACTCTTCGAGGGGATGAGCGTTCTCGACAACGTCATGACCGGGCGGCTGACGCATATGAAGACCGGGCTTTTCCAGCAGTCACTGTGGAAGGGCAAGGCCGAGGATGAAGAGATCGAAAACCGGGAAGTCGCTGAAAAGATTGTCGATTTCCTTGAAATCCAGGCGATCCGCAAGACACCCGTGGCGCGCCTGCCCTATGGTTTGAAAAAGCGCGTCGAACTTGCACGCGCACTGGCGGCCGAGCCATCGATCCTGCTTCTGGACGAGCCGATGGCCGGGATGAACGTGGAGGAGAAGGAGGACATGAGCCGCTTTATCCTCGACGTGAACGACGAATTCGGGACCACCATCGCGCTCATCGAACATGACATGGGGGTCGTGATGGACCTCTCCGACCGCGTCGTGGTGATGGACTACGGCAAGAAGATCGGGGACGGGACGCCGGATGAGGTGCGCAACAATCAGGACGTGATCGACGCCTACCTGGGGGTGGCACATGACTGAGGTTGTGAACGAAGCGTTAAAAGTCACACAGCGTACACAGCGCGTACACCGGGCGTACAGCGCCGCAGTGCAGCACATCGGGGGGCAGAGCAATGCCTGAACAACTCGCCTTTACCATCGAAGTCCTTCTCAACGGTCTGATGGCCGGGGTGCTTTACGCCCTCGTCGCCCTTGGCTTCGTGCTGATCTACAAGGCCTCCGGCATCTTCAACTACGCGCAAGGGGTCATGGCGCTTTTCGCGGCGATGACGCTGGTGGGCATCCAGAACGGACAGGTGCCCTTTGCGCATCTGATCAACGCAATCTTCGGGACGGATGTGCATTACTTCGGCTGGAACGTGCATTCCTTCATCGCAATCATTTTTACGGTGCTCGTCATGATCCTGCTGGCGATCGCGGTGCAGCGGTTCGTGTTCCGGCACCTGGTGGGGCAGGAGCCGATCATTCTTTTCATGGCCACCATCGGCCTGGCCTTCTTTCTTGAAGGGGTGGCGGACCTGATGTGGGGGTCGGAGCTGAAGGCGCTCAACGTTTGTGCCTCGGAAGGGACCTGCCTGCCGCAGGGTCTGAACCTCTGGATCGACCAGGTGACCTTTGATGCGCTGGGCTACGGGCTGTTCATCGACAACCTCGATATCGTGGCCTCCATCGTGGCGGCGGTGCTGGTGATCGGGCTGGTGATGTTCGCGCAGTACACCAAGCAGGGCCGCGCGATGCGCGCGGTGGCCGATGACCACCAGGCGGCTCTGTCCGTCGGGGTTTCGCTGAATTACATCTGGATCCTCGTGTGGTCGCTCGCCGGTTTCGTGGCGCTGGTTGCGGGGATCATGTGGGGCGCAAAATCGGGCGTGCAGTTCTCGCTGTCGCTGATCGCGCTGAAGGCGCTGCCGGTGCTGATGCTGGGCGGGTTCACCTCGATCCCCGGGGCCATCGTCGGTGGCCTGATCATCGGGGTGGGCGAGAAGCTGTTCGAGTTCTGGATCGGGGCGCCGTTCCTTGGGGGCGCCACGGAGAACTGGTTTGCCTACATGCTGGCGCTCTTGTTCCTGGTGTTCCGGCCGCAGGGGCTGTTCGGGGAGAAGATCATTGAGCGTGTGTAGAGCGATAAGTTTCCGGCAATTCGGGGCTCTGCCCCGGACCCCGGAATTGTATTGGAAAGATGAAGCAGGGGGCCGGTACTGATGTTCTACCGTGAAGCAGGCGATTTCAGCACGACCTACGCCGAGGATCAGCAGACCTTTCCGATTAAGTTCGACCGGTATCGCTACTATGTTGTGCTGTTCGTCGCGATCTTTGTCGTGCCGTTCTTCATCAACGACTACTGGGCGAACAGTTTGCTGCTGCCCTTCCTGATCTACGCGATCGCGGCGATCGGGCTGAATATCCTTGTGGGGTATTGCGGGCAGGTGAGCCTTGGCACCGGGGGCTTCATGGCCGTGGGGGCCTATGCCTGTTACAAGTTCATGACCGGGGTGGATATCTGGTGGGGCGGCGAGTTGCTGTTCCGGCTGCCGGAGTTCAACATCTTTTTCTCGGTCATCATGGGCGGTGTGATGACGGCGCTGGTGGGAGTTCTCTTTGGCCTGCCGTCCCTGCGGATCAAGGGGTTCTACCTGGCCGTGGCGACGCTGGCGGCGCAGTTCTTCCTTGTCTGGCTCTTCAACCGGGTGTCGTGGTTCTACAACTACTCGGCCTCGGGGCAGATCAATGCGCCGGAGCGGGACCTGTTCGGTATCCTGATCACCGGGCCCTCGACCCAGCCCTGGGCGACCTACCTTTTCTGTCTGTTCTTCACCATCGTCTGCGCGGTGATCGCGCGGAACATGACGCGCGGGGCGCAGGGGCGGAAGTGGATGGCCATTCGCGACATGGACATCGCCGCAGAGATCATCGGGGTGAACCCGCTGCGCGCGAAGCTGACGGCCTTTGCGGTATCGTCGTTCTTTGTCGGTATCTCGGGGGCGCTGTTCTTCGCGGTCTACCTGGGTGCTGTCGAGGTGGGCGAGGCATTCGGCATCCAGAAGTCGTTCCTGGTGCTCTTCATGATCATCATCGGCGGGCTGGGGAGCATATTTGGCTCCTTCGCCGGGGCGGCTTTCCTTGTGCTGTTGCCGGTGGCGCTGAAGATCGTCGGCGTGGACTGGCTGGGCTGGCCCACGGATATCGTGGCGCATCTGCAGCTGGTGATCGTCGGGGGACTCATCGTGATGTTCCTCATCCTTGAGCCGCACGGGCTGGCGCAGCTGTGGCGTGTGGCCAAGGAGAAGCTGAGACTATGGCCCTTCCCGCATTAGGGCGGGGCCGGAGATGGGTGCAAGCACCCATCCTACGGAATGGCGGCCGTGGGGCCGTCTGAGAGAAGAAACGAAATCGGATCAGATCCAAGGGAGGAAACACCGATGAAATATAAACTAGGCACCATGGCCGTTGCCGCGATGATGGCGGCGGGTCCCGTGATGGCGGACCTCGTGTTCCCGTCGCTGAGCTATCGCACCGGGCCTTATGCGGCGGGCGGCATCCCGTTCGCGGATGGTTACGCGGATTACTTCACCATGCTCAACGAGCGCGATGGCGGTATCGGCGGCGTGCTGACCCGCGTCGTGGAATGCGAGACCGGCTATAACACCGAGAAGGGTGTGGAGTGCTACGAGGCCACCAAGGGCGAAGGCTCGCTGGTGTACCAGCCGCTCTCCACCGGCATCACCTACCAGCTGATCCCCAAGACCACGGCGGACGGCATCCCAATGCACACGATGGGCTATGGCCGGACCTCGGCGGCGAACGGCAATGTGTTCAGCCATACGTTCAACTATCCCGCCAACTACTGGAACGGTGCGTCCGGTGCGGTGAACTACCTGCTGAACGAGAATGGCGGGTCGCTGGATGGCAAGAAGATCGCGCTGGTCTATCACAACTCGGCCTACGGCAAGGAGCCCATTCGCACGCTGGAAGAGCTGGCCAAGAAGCACGGTTATGAGCTGAGCCTCGTGCCCGTCGATCATCCTGGCCAGGAGCAGAAGTCGCAGTGGCTGCAGATCCGCCGGGACCGTCCGGATTACGTGATCATGTACGGCTGGGGCGTGATGAACCAGGTGGCCGTGCAGGAAGCCGCGAACATCCGTTTCCCGATGGAGAACTTCATCGGCATCTGGTGGTCGGGTTCCGAGAACGACGTGCTGGCGGCGGGTGATGCGGCCAATGGCTACAAGGCGCTGACCTTCCACGGTGTGGGCAGCGACTTCCCGGTGTTCGACGACATCAAGACGCATGTGGTGGACAAGGGCAAGGCTGCCGGTGCGGGCGACCAGATCGGTACGGTGCTGTACAACCGTGGTCTTTACGCCGCGATGCTGGCTGCGGAAGCCGCCAAGACCGCGCAGCAGATCCATGGCACGGCGGATATCACACCCGCGATGATGCGCGACGGGATGGAAGCGCTGGAGATCACCGAAGAGAAGATGGCGGCCCTTGGCCTGCCGAACTTCGGTCCGACCTTCTCCGTGTCCTGCGAGAACCACGGGGGCACCGGCCTTGTCGGCGTGACCCAGTGGGATGCGTCCTCCAAGACCTGGTCGCTGATTTCGGACTTCGCGGAGACCGACATGGACGTAATCGGACCGCTGATCGAAGAGGACTCGGCAGCTTACGCGGCTGAGAACAACATCGAAGGCAACTGCAAGTGATGTGAGCTTTCCCGGCCGTGGCACGGGCTGCGGCCGGGGTTTTTGAGTTGTATTGGAAAGATGAAGCATGCTTGACGATGCCAAAGTCACCGATGTGCAGGTTGAGAACGTCCTCGAGGTGAACAACATCGAGGTGATCTATAACCACGTGATCCTCGTGTTGAAGGGTGTGAGCCTGAACGTGCCCAAGGGCGGCATCACGGCGCTGCTGGGGGGCAATGGTGCGGGCAAGACGACGACGCTGAAGGCCATTTCGGGGTTGCTCGCGTCCGAGCGGGGCGAGGTGACAAAGGGGTCGATCAAGTATCGCGGCGAGAACATTGCCCATGCGGACCCGGCCGAGACGGTCAAGAAGGGGGTCGTGCAGGTGATGGAGGGGCGGCATTGCTTTGAGCACCTGACGGTCGAGGAGAACCTGCTGACCGGGGCCTATACGCGCACCGACGGGAAGGCCGCGATCGAGGCGGACCTGGAGATGGTGTACAACTACTTCCCGCGGCTGAAGGAGCGGCGGAAGTCACAGGCGGGTTACACCTCGGGCGGTGAGCAGCAGATGTGTGCCGTGGGCCGCGCGCTGATGTCGAAGCCGGAGACGATCCTGCTGGACGAGCCGTCGATGGGGCTGGCGCCGCAGCTGGTGGAACAGATTTTCGAGATCGTGAAGACGATCAACGAGCGGGAAGGCGTGACCTTTTTGCTGGCCGAGCAGAACACCAACGTCGCGCTGCGGTTTGCGCATTACGGGTACATCCTTGAAAGCGGGCGCGTCGTGATGGACGGGCCGGCGGCGGACCTGCGCGAGAACCAGGACGTGAAGGAATTCTACCTCGGCATGTCGGACGAGGGGCGCAAGTCGTTCCGTGACGTGCGCAGCTACCGGCGGCGGAAGCGCTGGTTGTCGTGAAGGCGATGGGTGCAAGCACCCATCCTACGAACCCGATATTTGAGATGTAGGATGGGTGCTTGCACCCATCATCGACGGAGCGGATCACATGGGCGAGAGATTTTTCGACGATCTGGAAACCCGCAGTGGGGACGCGCGGGAAGCGGCACAGCTTGCGGCGCTGAACGCGCTGTTGGGCAAGCGTGGGATGGATGCGCTGGACAGTCTGTCGGACTTGGCCAAGCTGCCGGTTCTGCGCAAATCCGAACTGTCGGAGCAGCAGAAGGCCGAGCCGCCTTTCGGGGCGACGCCGACGCAGAATATCACCCATGTGTTCCAGTCGCCGGGGCCGATCTATGAGCCCGGCCGAATCGACGGGGACTGGTTCCGGATGGGGCGGTTCCTGCATGCGGCGGGGCTGGGGGCCGAGGATACCGTGCAAAACTGCTTTGGCTATCATCTGACGCCTGCGGGGCACATGTTCGAGAGCGGGGCGCGCGCTGTCGGCGCGCGGGTGCTGCCCGCCGGGACCGGCCAGACGGAATTGCAGGTGACGGCGGCGCGGGACGTTGGCACCACGGCCTATGCGGGGACGCCCGATTACCTCAAGATCATCCTCGAGAAGGCCGACGAGATGGGGGTGACACTGCAGATCGCCAAGGCGGCGGTCGGGGGCGGCGCGCTGTTCCCGAGCTTGCGGCAGTATTACATCGACCGGGGGATTTCCTGTTTGCAGTGCTATGCGACGGCGGACCTTGGGAACATCGCCTACGAGAGCGCGGCGATGGAGGGGATGATCATCGACGAGGGCGTGATCGTGGAGATCGTGACACCCGGCACCGGCGATCCGGTGGCACCGGGCGAGGTGGGCGAAGTGGTGGTCACATCGCTGAATGCTGACTATCCGCTGCTGCGATTCGCAACGGGCGATCTGTCGGCGATCATGGAGGGGCAGAGCCCCTGCGGGCGGACGAATACGCGCATCAAGGGCTGGATGGGCCGGGCCGACCAGACGACCAAGATCAAGGGCATGTTCGTGCGGCCCGAACAGGTGGCGCAGCTGGTGGCGCATCACGCCGAGATCAGCAAGGCGCGCGTGGTGGCGAGCCGCGCGGGCGAGCAGGACGTGATGACCGTGCATATCGAGAGCGCGGGCGGTGACAGGGACGCCTATGCGCGGTCGGTGGCGGAATTGCTGAAGCTGAAGGGCGAGGTGGTTGTCGTGGCACCGGGGAGCCTGCCGAAGGATGGGCTGGTGATCGAGGACCAGCGCACCTACGATTGAGTGGAAACGGTGTGTTAACACCTCAAGATTGTTGACCTCTCTGCTTAAGGTTGTATACGCTTCGGACGTGTGCGGAGGTTTTCAGCAGTGCTTGCAACAAGAAAAAGAACGGCGCGGTCTGGCGTCATCGTTGAACTGGACAGGCAGGACGTCAGCCCTGCGGCAGGGGACAGAGGCTCATCGCTTCGGGGGGACAGGAAGAAGCCTGCGTCCCATGTTATCCTAGGGTCGAAACAAGGCGCAAAACGCGAAAAGGCGGAACGGTCCTCCCTTAAAACGCTCGAAGGCATACCAGAGGGATTGCCGAGCCGCCTGTCGTTGCCGATTGCCCTGATCGCGCTTTGCTGCCTGTTCGTGGCGTTTCTCATTCTCTGAGCCGCTTCGGGATCAGGCGAACAGCAGACCAAGCGTCAGCGCCCCCATGGCGAACATCATCACGTTTTCGGTCAGTGAGACAAAGCCCAGCGGCACCTTGCTGTTGCCGCCGACGCAGGCGCATTTCAGCTCGCGCCTGTCGATGTAGACCGCCTTGATCACGGACGCCGCTCCGATGCCGCCGATGACAAGCGCCAGCGGGCCCGAAAGCCAGGGAAGCAGGCCGCCCAGCATGAGGACACCGGCGAGACCCTCGGCGAAGGGGTAGATGTATCCGTAGCGCACCCAGCGGCGGGCGAGCACGTCGTAGTTGAGGAACATGGTGGAGAAGCTCTCTACGTCCTGAAGCTTTTGCAGGGCGAGCAGGCACATGGCGATGGCAATGAACTTGGTGAGAACCAGCGGGGTCAGCACGGTGCCGAACGCCAGGAGGCAGAGGGCGAGGGACATGGCGAAGGACATGGCGAAGATGGCGATGACCGGCTGGTAGGTTGTCTCGTCTTCTCCGGTGCTAACGTCTTCGCCTAGATGCGCGCGCAGGGCGTCGTAGCCGCCGATGCGTTCACCATCGATGAAGATCTGCGGGGTGGTCTTGACCGCGTGTTCTTCCTTGAAGGCATCGGTTTCTTCGCGGGATTCGAGCCAGCGGTCATCGACGGTGAAGCCTTCCCGCTCAAGCCTGTCCTTGGCCTTGAGGCCGTAGGGACAGACGTGCTCTTCCATCACCATGCGGTAGAGGGTGGCGGTCTTGTCGGAGCGGGTGGCGGTGTCGAACATGGCGGGTTCCCTTCGCGGTTACTGCTGCGATTCCAGATCGGCGATGAGTGCTTTCATCTCGTCGATCTCGCGGCGCTGGGCCTCGATGATCTCGTTGGCGAGTTCCTTGACGCGCGGGTCGGAGATATTGGCGCGGGAGGAGGTCAGGATCGCGATGGAGTGGTGCGGGATCATCGCCTTCATCCAGGAGACATCGGCGATGGTGGTCTGCGAGCGGACGAGGAACAGGCTGCCCGCGAAGATCGCGCCCGACACGAGCAGGATGGCGATGTTGGCGGCGCGGTTTTCGTACATGCCCCACATGAAGAGCAGCATCACGATGGCCATGACGGCGCCCATGTAGAGCGCCATGTAGGCGCGGGTTTCGCTGAAGAAGACGTGCCCCAGTTCGAAAGTGTTGAGGTACATCAACCCGTACATGATTAGGGTCGAGGTGCCGATCATGGCGAGAAAGCGGGTGTAACCGGTCATCACGGTCTCCAAAATTTGTCGCGGTTTTGCCCTCTCAACGAGGTTCCAGTACTGGAAGGTTCCGAAAAACTGCGATTCCGGCCTCTGGTATTTCCGACTGAAATAGTCGAAAAAGCCGCCATGGCATCCGAAACCTTTTCTGTTGGACAGGCGAAAACCCCTCGCGACGGGCTGCGCGGGCTGGCGGCGGTAGCGCTTGTCGCGGCGGTGGTCTGTGCGTTGCCGATGGTGGCGGTGCTGATTGCCGCGCTGAGCGGCGGGACAGAGACGATCCGGCATCTGGCGGACACGGTGCTGTGGTCCTACACGGGGACCACGCTGGCGCTGGTGGCGCTGGTGTCGGTTGGGACCTTCGTGATCGGCGTGGCGACGGCCTGGCTGGTGACGATGACGCGGTTTCCGGGCGTGCGGATGCTGGAGATCGCGCTGGTGCTGCCCTTGGCCTTTCCGGCTTATGTGCTGGCCTATGCCTATACGGATGTGCTGGATCATCCGGGTATCGTGCAGACCACGCTGCGGGGGCTGACGGGCTGGGGGCCGCGGGACTACTGGTTCCCGGATATCCGGTCTCTGGGCGGGGCGGCGGCGATGCTGACGCTGGTGCTTTATCCTTATGTCTACCTGTTGGCGCGGGCGGCCTTTCTGCAGCAGAGCGGGACGACGTTTCTGGCGGCGCGGGCGCTGGGGTCGAGCGCCTGGGCGGCGTTCTTCAAGGTGAGCCTTCCGCTGGCGCGGCCTGCCATCGCGGGCGGCGTGTTGCTGGCGGTGATGGAGACCATCGCGGATTTCGGGACGGTGGCCTATTTCGGCGTGCAGACCTTTGCGACGGGTATCTATACCTCGTGGTTTTCGCTGTTTGACCGGGTAGGGGCGGCGCAGCTGGCGCTGTGCCTGCTGAGCTTTGCGCTGCTGATCGCGATGCTGGAGCGGGTGCAGCGGGGCAGGGCCAAATACCATGACGCGGCAAGACGGTCGCAGCGGATGCCGCCGGTGGAGCTGAGCGGCGGAAAGGCCGCGCTGGCGCTGGTGGTTTGCGGGCTGCCGGTGCTGTTCGGGGCGGTGCTGCCGATTGTCGTGCTGTTCATGATGGGGATCGGGTCGGAGCAGGATTTGCTGAGCCCGCGTTATCTGGGGTTCATCCGCAATTCGGTGATGCTCGCGGGGATCGCGGCAGCTGTCACCGTGACGGCGGCGGTGGCCATCGGGTTCTATCAGCGTCTGCGGCCGAGCCGGGTGTCACAGGGTGCGGGATATGTGGCGCGGCTGGGCTACGCTGTGCCGGGGGGCGTGATCGCGGTGGGGCTGCTGGTGCCGTTTGCGGCTTTCGACAATGCGCTCGATGCCTGGATGCGGGAGACCTTTGACATCTCGACGGGGCTTCTGGTGACGGGGTCGATCTGGCTTTTGATCGTGGCGTATCTGGTGCGGTTCCTCGCGGCGGCGCTGGGCGCGTACGAGGGCGGACAGGCGATGGTGCATCAGCACATGGATGCCGCCGCGCGGTCGCTGGGGCAGACGCCGTTGGGGACGCTGCGGCGCGTGCATCTGCCGATCCTTGCGCCGAGTCTATTGACCGCTCTCTTGATCGTCTTTGTGGACGTGATGAAGGAATTGCCCGCGACGCTGATCATGCGGCCTTTCAACTTTGACACGCTGGCGGTGCAGGCGCACCGGCTGGCGAGTGACGAGCGGTTGGACGGGGCGGCGGTGCCGAGCCTTGTGATCGTGGCGGTGGGGTTGCTGCCGGTGATCCTGATCTGTCGTCAGGTGGGGCGGGGGCGGTAGCCGCAGAGTGTTTGCGTTTTCTCTGAAGAAAACGGGCCGGAGATTCTGAAATCTCCGGGCCCCTGGCGTTGCTTTTGTTTCTGGGGCCGATTTCTTTGAAGAAATCGGGGCGGACTTCTTGAAAAGTCCGGAGCGTCCGCGTCGGCGGAAGCGCTGGCTTTCAGTCTGATGCGTCCTCGGTCTGCAACTTGTCCTGAGTCTTTGTGTCGAAATCCGAGGCGTCGTGGCGTTCGTGTAGTTGCATGGACAGATCGTCGCCGAAGGCGCGGTTGACCATGCGGCCGCGTTTGACCGCCGGGCGGGCGTCGATGCGTTCGGCCCAAGCAAGCACGTGTTTGTAGGAGGTCACGTCGAGGAATTCGGCGGCGTTGTAGAGACGGCCCAGCACCAGCTGGCCGTACCATGCCCAGATCGCCATGTCGGCGATGGAATATTCGCCCGCCATCCATTCGTTGTCGGCAAGGTGCCGGTCGAGCACGTCGAGCTGGCGCTTGGCCTCCATCGTGAAACGGTTGATGGCGTATTCGTCCTTGTGCGGCGCGTAGGCGTAGAAATGGCCGAACCCGCCGCCTAGGTAGGGTGCGCTGCCCATCTGCCAGAAGAGCCAACTCAGCATCTCGGTGCGCTGGCCGGGGTCCTTGGGGATGAAGGCGTCGAATTTTTCGGCGAGATGCAGCATGATCGAGGCGGATTCGAAGACGCGCTGGGGTGTGTCGCCCGAGCGGTCCATCATCGCGGGGATCTTGGAGTTGGGGTTGATGGCGACGAAGTCGCTGCCGAACTGGTCGCCGTCCATGATATTGATGATCCAGGCGTCGTATTCCGCGCCGGTGTGGCCCGCGGCGAGAAGTTCCTCGAAGAGGACGGTGACTTTCACGCCATTGGGGGTGGCCAGCGAATAGAGCTGGAAGGGGTGCTTGCCGACGGGGAGTTCCTTGTCATGGGTGGCGCCCGCGACGGGGCGGTTGATGTTGGCGAAGCGACCACCGCTCTCGGCGTCCCATGTCCAGACTTTCGGTGGGGTGTATTCGGTTTGGTCGGTCATGGGGGTCCTTTCCTTATATGGGTGGAGGGGGCCTCCACCTTACGTGCTGCGCGGTAAGGTGGTCCTTTGGGCCATCTGTTTCCAGTGCAAAAGCGGCGGGGTCGGCAAGTTGTGAGATTCGTTGCAGCGCGGCGGGGTGTAGCGCGGGCTTTGTGTCGTGCCTACATGGGTAGGCGGGGAGGCTTGGGTCTTGAGAGTTCTGCAGGCATATCGCGGATTGGTGGTTCTGGGGCTGCTGCTGTCGTTTGCCCTTGCGCCGATGCTGCGTGCAGAGGACAGGCCTGCGGGGCTCATGTGGAATCGCACCGGCCTTCCGGCAGTCTTTCCGTTGCAGGTCAAAACGCTGGCGGGGCCCGATTATCATCTGGTTCTGAGGGATGCGGTGACCGGGGCCCCCGCGCTGGCGGCCTATGTGGAGGGCGGTGCGTTTTTCCGGGTGCTGGTGCCGCCGGGGCGGTACCGGCTGCGCTTTGCCTATGGATCGGCGTGGCGGGGAGAAGAGGAACTCTTTGGGCCCGAGATGCGGGTTTTCGAATTGGCCGAGCCACTGGAGTTTGCCGTCACGGGGTTCGCGACGAAGGCGGGGCATGTTGTCGATCTGACGGGACGGGCCGCCGATGGCGGGCTGGTGGCCGAGGTTGTGCCTGCGGTGGATTGCCAGTCGGTACGGGTGTTCCTTGAACCGGTTCTGCCGGGGGCGTCGCAGGGCACGGCGCTGCGTCTGCCCGGTGAGGGGGAGGTGTGGCGACCGAGGGAGCGACCTGCCTACGATATCCCGGATGCCTTGAGCATCGAGGGGGCTTTCGAGCGGCTGAAGGAGGGGGAACTGTTGCTGGTGGAGCCGCCGGAGCAGCGGCGGGCCGATCCGTCGGTGGGCGTGCCCCGGATCGAGGTGCTTCGGAAGCCCTGCCTGCCGCCCCCCGGAAAATGAAAAGGCCGCCCCGGTGGGAGCGGCCTCTCGCTAAACTGGCTGCGGCTCAGCCCTGGCGGGCTTTGAACCGACGCTGCGTCTTGTTGATCACATAGACGCGGCCCTTGCGGCGCACAACGCGGCAATCGCGGTGCCGGTTCTTGAGCGAGCGGAGCGAATTGCGAACTTTCATGTTCCTATCCTTCCTGTCATGGCCCCGCCTTCGGGAAAGCGAAGGACCAGCGCCGGGTTGCGGGCGATCCAGCCGCAGGGGCCGGACCAGTGAATTCATGGTGGGCGATACTGGGATCGAACCAGTGACCCCTTCGATGTCAACGAAGTGCTCTACCGCTGAGCTAATCACCCATGTTTCCAACCCGTTTGCCCTGCCCCAAACAAAAATGGGGCGCGAGAGAACGCGCCGGTTGGGCTGCTATAAAAGGAGTCGTCCGGGTGATCAAGGGGGTTTTGGCATTGATCGGTTCTGCGCTATATAGGCCACGAGGGAGAGGCGCATGCCCAAATCAGCCTACGACGTGACAGAGCCTAAAACCATGCGGTCCTGCGTGGTTTTCGCCTCGCCCCATTCGGGGCGCGACTACCCTTGGTCTTTCATCCGCTCTTCCGTGCTGGACGAACGGTCGATCCGGTCGTCGGAGGATGCCTTTGTCGATCAGCTTTTCGATTGCGCGCCGGAGTTCGGCGCGGCTTTCATCTGCGCGGGGGCGCCGCGGGCCTTTGTCGATCTTAACCGGGCGCATGACGAGCTTGATCCGGCGCTGATCGAAGGGGTGCGGCGGCGCGGGCATAACCCGCGTATTGCCAGCGGGTTGGGGGTGATTCCCCGCGTGGTGGCCAATGGCCGCGCGATCTATAGCGGCAAGATCACCCGGTCCGAGGCGGACCGGCGGATCGAGGAGTACTGGAAGCCCTATCACGTCAAGCTGCAGGCGCTGCTGGACGCGGCACATCTGCGTCACGGGCAGGCGGTGCTCATCGACTGCCATTCCATGCCGCACGAGGCGATGGACGGCGTGGCGCGCGCGGGCATGAAGCGGCCCGACGTCGTGCTGGGCGACCGGTTTGGTGCGGCGGCGAGCGGCGAGGTGGTGGACCGTGTCGAGGCCGCCTTTGCCAGTGCGGGGTTCGTGGTGACGCGGAACACGCCCTTTGCCGGGGCCTATATCACCCAGGCCTATGGCCGCCCGTCGCGCGGGCAGCACGCGGTGCAGGTGGAGATCGACCGGTCGCTTTACATGAACGAGACGCTCATTCGCCCCAACGGTGCCTTTGACGAGGTGCGTGCGGCGCTGCGGCAGGTGGTCGCTGAAGTGGCGCGGATCGGGCAGGGGCGATTGCCGCTGGCGGCGGAGTAGGCGCGGGTTGGTTTTTCCGCGCAATTTGTTGTGTGGATGAGGTGAATACCCTGGCCTTTGCGGTGTGATGCGCAAAAGGAACAGTTTCCTGACCAGAGGCTCACCGCTCCCCTAGCGGGGGCTCATCGCCGATGTGAGCGGGCAGGCGGATGTCCCGTTGCCAACGGATGTTGCAGGCGCTGCGGGACCCACCCTTGATTGATCCCCTGCCTGGCAGAGCGCTGCCGCCTTGCCAAGGAGAATAGCGGTTTCCCGCAAGCGGGTCCCTCCGCGATTCTCCTTGGCAAGCCGCCAGCCCTCCGCCCGTCTGTTGCTCAAGCAAGGGCGGCTCCATCGCAGAGAGTGAGCAGGCTACCCGGAAAATGCCCGGGGGACCTTTTGGCCTGCGAAGGGGCGGAGCCCAGAACGTCCAGTCCTCCCTAGCGGCTCACCGCAGCGCGCGGCCCTTGACGATGGCCTTGTTTCCGAAGCGGGTGCGTATGCTGTCGGTGGCGCGTTCGGCCTTGCTGCGCTGGCCTGCCTGCGGGTCGAGCAGGTCGCCTTCGAGGTCGGCGCCTTCGGCATTGCTGAGGTCGGAGATGCCGCAGCCGATGAGGCGGAAGGGCCCGGGGTCGTCGAGCTGGTCGAAGAGGGCGCGGGCGGTGCGGTAGATGCGGTCGGCGAGTTGCGTGGGGTCATGAAGCGAGACGCGGCGGGTCAGCGTCTTGAAATCGGCGCGTTTGATCTTGAGCGTGACGACGCGGCCCGCGAGGCCCTTGGCCTTGGCGCGGTCGGAGACCTGTTCGGCGAGCCGCCAGATGTGACCGTCGAGGATGTCGGGGTCGGCGGCATCCTCGCCGAAGGTGGTTTCCTTGGAGATGGATTTGACCGGCTCATGGGCGGAGACGCGGCGGTGGTCCTGGCCGCGCGCGAGGTGCCAGAGGCGTTCGCCCATGCCGCCGAAGCGGACAATGAGGTCGTCCTTGTCCCAGCGGTGCAGGTCGGCGAAGGTGCGGATGCCGGCCTTGTCGAGCGCCTCCTGCGTCACGGCGCCGACGCCCCAGATGAGTTTGATGGGTTTGGGTTTGAGGAAATCGACGGTTTCGGCTTTGCCAATGACTGAGAAGCCGTGGGGTTTGTCGAGGTCGGAGGCGACCTTGGCCAGGAACTTGTTGTGGCTGAGACCAATGGAGCCGGTGAGGCCCAGTTCGGTCTTCATGCGGCGGACGAGGCGGGCGAGCATGACGGCGGGCGGGTGACCGTGCAGCCGGGCCGTGCCGGTCATGTCGAGGTAGGCTTCATCCAGCGAGAGCGGCTGAATGGCCGGGGTGAGGTCTTCCATCATCGCGCGGATGGCGCGGGAGGCTTCGACGTAGGCCTCCATGCGGGGTTTGACGATCACCGCCTCGGGGCAGAGTTGCAGGGCCTTGAACATGGGCATCGCAGAGCGGACGCCCCGGATGCGGGCGACGTAGCAGGCGGTGGAGACCACGCCGCGCCGCCCGCCGCCGATGATCACCGGCTTGCCTTCGAGGGCGGGGTTGTCGCGTTTCTCGACCGAGGCGTAGAAGGCGTCGCAATCCATATGGGCGATGGACAGATCGAAGAGTTCGGGGTGCGACAGCACCCGGGGGCTGCCGCAGGCGGGGCAGCGGCGGGATTGCGGTATCTCTTTCAGGCAGTCACGGCAGAGCGCGGCCATAATCCCTCGGGTCGGTGTGGCGGATGGTGCCAATCTAGGGCATGCGCCATGGCTTGAACATGGGGTCCGCGCGGGGAACCGGTAGGGATTGGCTGACAAGAAAGCCCCCCGCTGCCTTAAGCGGGGGGGGAGGTGACGAACATCAGGAAGAACCTGTTCGTCGGGGAGTATCACCTAAGGTAAAGGTAGCACCGGGAAACCTGATCACCTAGTCAGGAATTCCTGACCGGCCAGTCAAGCCGGGCGCTGTTGTCAATTTGTTACAGTCAGGGGTTGAAGCGATCTAGGCGGCGAGGTCTGCCAGCACAGCCTCGGCGGCCTTGCGCGGCTCCGCTGCTTGCCAGATGGGGCGGCCGATGACGATGTGGTCGGCCCCGTCGGCGATGGCGCGGGCCGGGGTGGCGACGCGTTTCTGGTCCCCGAGGGCGGCGCCTGCCGGGCGTACGCCGGGGGTAACGATGAGCCTGCCTGCAGACTCGGGCAGGGCGCGGATGGCGGCGGCTTCCTGCGGGGAGGCGATGACACCGTCGGCGCCGGCCTCGAACGCGCGGGCCGCGCGGGTGACGACGATGTCGCTGAGTTCGCCCTCCCGGATCATCGACGCGTCGAGATCGTTGCGGTCCAGCGAGGTCAGGACGGTGACGGCGAGGATTTTCATGTCGCTGTTGGCGGCACCCTCCCGCGCGGCACGGACTACGTGCGGATCGCCGTGAACGGTCAGGAAATCGAGGTCGAATTGCGCAAGGCCGCGCACCGCGGCCTCGACCGTGGCGCCGATGTCGAAAAGCTTCATGTCGAGGAAGATGCGCTTGCCGTGTTCCTGTTTGAGCTCGTTGGCGAGCGCGAGGCCTCCGCCCGTCAGCATGCCGAGGCCGATCTTGTAGAAGGAGACGGCGTCGCCAAGACGCTCTGCCAGGGCGAGGCCCGCGACGGCGTTGGGGACATCCAGGGCGACAATCAGGCGGTCGTCGAACATGGGGGCACTCCGTTTTTGGGCAAACGGCCTTGCAATACGCGCCTGTGCGCCGCCTGTCCAGACTTTTAGGCGGCGGTGCGTCCGGGACGCGAGACGATGCCTTCGAACCAGCGGAGCGGATCGAAGCCGCGACGACCGGCGCGCTGCCTGACCTTGTATGTGCCAACTTCCGAGAACAGCCCGCCGCGATGCTGGTGTCGGCGGATCGCCTGCCGGGACAGGCCGCGCGCGGCGTCCTCAAACGTCATGGTGATTGGGGCGTCGATGGCGCAGGCGTAGCGGCGGACTGTGCTGTTGTCATGCACCGTGACGGATGCCTCGAAAGACTGTGTGGCGGCGTTGTAGCGCACATCACTGAGTTGGATAGGACAGGTGTACATCTCGATTTCCTCAATTTCTTTCGCTCTTATATGGGAGCGCTTGTTTAGGTTTGAAACGCCTGGGAACGGCATTGGTTTCAAATTTGAAGAAAATATGTGGGTAAGTCGGATTAGTAATTCTTTCTCAGAGGGTTGAGCGTGTATTTCCTGATGAATACACAGGTGCTGAGGCCTTCTGATCGCTTGGATCGGGGTGCGGAGACGCCAGATTTTGCCGATTTTGCATTTGTGATCACTTGAACGTGATGGGTCGGTCCCCACATTGGATACGAGGCCCGACAGAGGCGTGCTGCTTGGCAGGCGCGAGATATAACGGGCGCTTACAAAAGGAGAAAAACCATGGACTTGAGCAAGTTCACGGAGCGGTCACGCGGTTTCATTCAGGCTGCACAGACCATCGCGACACGCGAAGATCACCAGAAACTATCCCCCGAACATATTCTGCAGACGCTGCTCGACGATGAGCAGGGGCTGGCGTCGAACCTGATCACGGCTGGCGGCGGCGATGCGGGCCGGGTGCGCGAGGCCCTGGCGTTGCAGCTGGGCAAGATCCCGAAGGTGACGGGCGACGCGGGGCAGATTTATCTTGATAACGCCACCACCAAGGTGCTGGCGGAGGCCGAGGCGATTGCCAAGAAGGCGGGCGACAGTTTCGTGCCCGTCGAGCGTATTCTGATGGCGCTCTGCATGATCAAATCCGGGGCCAAGGAGGCGCTGGAGGCGGGCAAGGTGACAGCGCAGGGGCTGAACACCGCGATCAACAATGTCCGCAAGGGCCGCACCGCCGATACGGCGAGTGCCGAGGAAGGCTATGACGCCTTGAAGAAATACGCGACGGACCTGACGGCGCGGGCCGAGGAAGGCAAAATCGACCCGATCATCGGACGCGACGAGGAAATCCGCCGCGCGATGCAGGTGCTTTCGCGGCGCACCAAGAACAACCCGGTGCTGATCGGTGAGCCCGGCGTGGGTAAGACGGCGATTGCCGAGGGTCTTGCGCTGCGGATCGTGAACGGTGATGTGCCGGAGTCCCTGCGCAACAAGCGGTTGCTGGCGCTGGACATGGGCGCGCTGATCGCCGGTGCGAAGTATCGCGGTGAGTTCGAGGAGCGGCTGAAGGCGGTTCTGACTGAAGTGACCGAAGCTGCCGGTGAGATCATCCTCTTCATCGACGAGATGCATACGCTGGTGGGTGCCGGTAAGGCGGAGGGGGCGATGGATGCATCGAACCTGCTGAAACCGGCGCTGGCGCGGGGCGAGTTGCACTGTGTGGGTGCGACCACGCTGGATGAATACCGCAAGCACGTGGAGAAGGACGCAGCGCTGGCCCGCCGGTTCCAGCCGGTGATGGTGCAGGAGCCGACGGTGGAGGACACCATCTCGATCCTGCGGGGTATCAAGGAAAAGTACGAGCTGCACCACGGGGTGCGGATTTCCGACAGCGCCCTTGTGGCGGCGGCGACGCTGTCGCACCGCTACATCACGGACCGATTCCTGCCGGACAAGGCCATCGACCTGATGGACGAGGCGGCGTCGCGTCTGCGGATGGAAGTGGACAGCAAGCCCGAGGAACTTGACCAGCTTGACCGGCAAATCCTGCAGATGCAGATCGAGGAAGAGGCGCTGAAGCTGGAAACCGATCAGGCGTCGAAGGATCGTCTGGAGACGCTGCAGAAAGAGCTTGCCGATCTCAAAGACAAGTCCGCCGAGATGACGGCGACCTGGCAGGCGGAGCGGGACAAGCTGGCTTCGGCCCGCGACCTGAAAGAACAGCTGGACCATGCCCGGGCGGCTCTGGATATCGCCAAGCGTGAGGGCAACCTCGCCAAGGCGGGGGAGCTGTCTTATGGCGTCATTCCGCAGCTCGAAAAGCAGCTTGAGCAGGCCGAAAGCCGTGACGAGGGCATGATGGTGGAAGAGGCCGTGAGGCCAGACCAGATTGCTTCCGTTGTCGAGCGGTGGACGGGCATCCCGGCGGGCAAGATGCTGGAAGGCGAGCGTGACAAGCTCTTGCGCATGGAAGAGCAGTTGCACACGCGGGTGATCGGTCAGGATCAGGCGGTCAAGGCGGTCGCCAACGCGGTGCGCCGTGCGCGGGCTGGCTTGAACGACGAGAACCGCCCCTTGGGCAGCTTCCTGTTCCTCGGGCCGACCGGCGTGGGTAAGACCGAGCTGACCAAGGCGGTGGCGGAGTTCCTGTTTGACGACGACAACGCCATGGTGCGCATTGATATGTCGGAGTTCATGGAGAAACACGCGGTGGCCCGTCTGATCGGTGCCCCTCCGGGTTATGTCGGCTATGACGAGGGCGGTGTGCTGACCGAAGCGGTGCGGCGTCGGCCTTATCAGGTCGTGCTCTTCGACGAGGTCGAAAAGGCGCACCCGGATGTGTTCAACGTGCTCTTGCAGGTGCTGGACGACGGTGTTCTGACCGACGGTCAGGGCCGCACGGTGGACTTCAAGCAGACGCTGATCGTGCTGACCTCGAACCTTGGGGCGCAGGCGCTGAGCCAGTTGCCGGAAGGTGGCGACATGGCGCAGGCGCGGCGCGACGTAATGGACGCGGTGCGGGCGCACTTCCGGCCCGAGTTCCTGAACCGTCTGGACGAGACGATCATCTTTGACCGTCTGGGCCGAGAGGACATGAACGGGATCGTGGAAATTCAGCTCAAGCGGCTGCTGAAGCGGCTGGCCGGTCGGAAGATCGAGCTGGAGCTGGATCAGAGCGCCAAGACGTGGCTGGCCGAAGAGGGCTATGACCCGGTGTTCGGCGCGCGTCCGCTCAAGCGGGTGATCCAGCGGTCGTTGCAGGACCCTCTGGCCGAGATGCTGCTGGCGGGGGATATCCGCGACGGCGATGCGGTCAAGGTGACGGCGGGTGCTGATGGGCTGATCATCGGCGACCGGGTTGCGGCAAGCAACCGGCCGAAGCCGGATGATGCGGTGGTGCATTGAGAAAGGTGGTGAAGGCCGGAGCGATCCGGCCTTCATTGCGCATGCTTGGGCAGGGGTGCCTCGTCTGTGGCTGATGTGTCAGCGGTGAGCCCGGAGTGGCGGCTGCTGCGCAGCAGTTAAACGATCCGCTGCTCGAGCTCTCGGGGGTTATCGACTTCAACGTGCCAGAACGCGGCTGCTTCATCCGGTAATCGCGCCAGCACGCGCTCAAAGTCTGCCTTGTTTGTGCAGCGACGTATTGCCCAAGCTGTTGCTTCGATCGCATTGTCTGGCGTCAAGTTATGGTTCACCCGTACTTGCTTTGCCTCAGCGATCAATGCCGAGCGCTCGGAAAAAGGCACAGGTGGCGCCGAAACATCCCAATCTTTGACAAAGATCGCGCGCAGAACGCTCGGCAGCACACCAGCAAAATCCAATCCCTGTTGTGCAGTCAAGCGACGTCGGAAAACCTGAAGTACCGCGTCTACCGTAGTGTACGCCATGTTGTCAGATTCCAAGGACATGCGTTCTTTTGCATCATCAAGAAATGACCGCCATTCTCTGGAGGCATGTCGATATGTCCATGGCATCGGCATTGTTCATTGAGTCTATTGTGGTTTCCCAGACAGCTTATCGGGTCTTCAGGCGACCGCAAAGTTCGCTCAGCGGACCTTAGTGCTGCGCGCAGATGATGGCCGGTATGAGCCCATAATGACCGACGCTGCAAGTTGTCCGAATAGCTTCTGTGCACCAGATGCTGTTGAAAAAGTCGACCGGGGATTTCGTTTGAATTGATTGTCGAACGGTTTCTGCCCGGCTCTTCACACCGG